>JAIBCJ010000148.1 GCA_019694145.1 Solirubrobacterales bacterium
GCCAGGGCAGCAGCCAGCGACCGGTCGTACGGCGGGGTGAAAGCCGAGGGGTCGATCAGCTTGACATGCACAACCGGGATTATCGTTGGCAACCGTGAACAGCCCCTCTCCGGCACCCGACCCTGCAACCGAAGCCACAGAAGTGGACCTGAGCTACTGCGTGGTAAACAACGACGGCCGGGAGTACCTGATGGATTGCCTGGCCGCGATCGAGAAGTTCCACCCGGCCGGACTGGAGAGCGAGGTACTCGTCCTCGACAACGCATCCAGCGACGGTTCGGTCGAAGCGGTGCGGGAACAGTTTCCCTCGGCAGAGGTGATCGCCATGGAGAGCAAGCAGGGCAAGGCGGCCAACGACTCACTGCTGCTGGAGCGGGCCCGCGGCCGCTACTGCCTGCTCTTGAACGAGGATTCGGAGCTGAGGGCCGGCGCTGCCGGGGCGCTGGTCGCGGCCCTCGATGCCGAACCGGAAGCGGGGGCGGCGGGGGCGCAACTGTTTGACGGCGAAGGCAACGCGTACGCCTGCGCCTGGCGCTTTCCCGGGGTCGAGTCAGCTTTCGTCGGCGCGCTCTTCCTCCACTCGCGCCTGACCGTCGAAAGCAAGGGCGAGGAAACCCGGCGGGTCGACTGGGCCCAGTCCTCGGCCCTGATGGTCCGCCGCGAAGCGGCCCGGGAAATCGGCGGGCTCGACCCGCAGTTCTTCGTCTACTACGACGAATGCGATTTCTGCAAACGCCTCGCCGACGCCGGCTGGAGCACGCTCTACGTCCCTTCGGCCGAGGCGGTCCACCACAACCAACTCTCGACCGACCTCTCTTCCGGCCTGCCCCGCATCGTCGAGTTCCACCGCAACCGCGACCTCTACATGCGAAAGCACCACAACCGGGCCGCCGCCTTCACGGTCCGCCTGCTGACCGCCTGGGCCTACGGCCTGCGGACGATCGCCTCGGTCTTCATGCCCGGCGCCCCCACCCCGGTCTACCGCGCCCACACCCGCCAGGCCCTCTTCCCCTACCGGGGAGAAAGCCTCGCCGACCGCGCCGGCAGCCCGGAATCCTGAGTTCCGGGAGAGGTGCCGCAAGTTCTGCCCCATCACGGTCCTAAATGCGCGGCACCTCTAGGAACGAAGGTCCTCGTCCCACTGTTCGACCTCAACCGCCTCCGGCAACCCGCGACTCCCGGGCCTGCCTGAGGCGCTGGTGCCTTCACCCTCCTCGCCCGCCGCTTTTCCAACCTCCCGTGCGGCGAGGATCTTCGCCTTCAGCTCACCGGGCTTCGTCAACAAGAGCAACCACCCCCGCTCCTCCGCGGTGAAAAAGCCCGTGAGGAGCAGAGCGAACGGGAGCGCGAGAACAAGCAGCAGCCGCACCGCCAGCCAGGCGAGACCGTCATCCGGGACGAAGACCTCGCCGATCGCGACCAGGGCGGCGGTGGCGAGCAGCACCCGGACAAGCCGCAGCCACTCGTAGGGGACCGGGAAGAGACGCTGGGTGAAGAGGTACATCAGCACCACCACGACCAGGTAGGAGACGACCAGCGCGACCCCGGCCCCGATGATCCCCCAGAGCGGAAGCAGCAGCAGGTTGAGGCCGACATTGACGACCAGCCCGGCGATCGTCGCCGGCAGGTTGTACTCGGTGCGCCCGGTCCGGCCGAGCACGACCAGCAGCACCATGTAGAGCGCGTAGAGGGCGGCGCCGGCCGATACCGGTCCGACCACGACGGCCGCCTCGGAGAACTCGGGGGCGGCGAGCAGGCCGACGATCCAGGGAGCGATCAGCCAGAGGAAGCTGACCACGAAGGCCATCACCGTGACGAACCAGGTGACCACCGCCGAGTAGGCGAGGCGGGCCTCGTCGTCATCCTGGATCGAGTAGGCGAGCGGCGGGAAGGCGAGCTGGAAACCGCGGACCAGGACCGCGATCCCCTGGGACATCTTGATCGCGATCGAGTAAAGCCCGGCCTCGGCCAGACCGAGCGTGCGGGCGATCAGGATGCGGTCGATGAAGCTGAGCGAGTAGAGCGAGAGCTCGGCCGGCATGGTCGGCAGGCCGAAGGCCATCATCCGCTTGAGCAGCGGCCGGTCGGGGGCCAGGGCGAGCCGACGGCGGTTGTAGAAGATCAGGCCGAGGACGATCGCGAGGCCGGTGCCGTAGCTGCCGGCCAGGAGGCCTTCGGCCCCGAGGTCGAGCGGGACGACCAGGATCACGGTGACCGGGATCGTGATCAGGACCGAGAGCATGGTCACCGTGAAGAAGGCCCGGGCCCGCTCGTCCAGCCGGAAGATGGTCAGAAGGTATTCGGAAAGGGTGAGCACGAAGAGGCCGACGATCGCGATCCGGCCCAGGGTCGGTTCGGATTCCCCGAGGAGGAGCTGAGAGATCGGCCCGGCGAAAGGCATCAGGACGATGACCGAGATCAGCCCCGCCCAGAACAGGGTGGCGAAGGAAGTCGAGACGACGGCGGCCGGCTCCTCACCCTGCTTGTAATAGAAGCGGAGCAGGGCCTCGACCACGCCGAGCCGAATGATGATCGAGGCCGCGACCACGGCCGAGAACATGACTTCCGCGGCGCCGTAATCAGCCGGGGTCAGGTAGCGCGTGTAAAGCGGCAACAGGGCTACCGCGATCAGCTTCGAGATGATGCTGGCCGCCGTGTAGGCGGCGCCGGTTGTCGCTAGGCGGCGGAGGTAGCCCGACATGGAAAGGCGAGGCTATAGCCGATGGCGATCAGGACCCAGGTAACCGGGTCGTCGAGAAATCCTGCGTACGTGAGCGTGTGAACCAGCACCGCGACGAAGGCGGCGAGGATGGCGGCCCTGGCGGCGGGGGGTCCGCGGTCCGGGTCGTACGAGCGCGGCGGGGCACCGAGGCCGGGCATCACCTTTCGCATTCCGGCCAGCAGCGCGGCAAGGATGCTGGCCAGCAGCGCAAGGTAGAAGGCCAGGCCGATCAGCCCCTGCTCGGCCGCGACGGTGACCGGTTCGGTGTGGGATTCGGTCACCGGCGCGTTCGGTCCGGCCACCTCCCGCTTGAAGGCAACCGAGAAGGAACCGGGCCCGTAGCCATAGAGCGGCCTCGCCTCGAAGAGGTCCATTCCGCCCTCGACCAGGTTCGCCCGGCCGCTGGTCTGCTTGTTGATCGCGCCGAGGTCGAGCTTGACCAGGCCGCCGGCGAAGGTGCCGAAGAGGATCACCCCGACGGCCAGCGCGACGAGCCCGGCCAGAACCCATTTGAGGCTCCAGCGGAGCGCGATCAGGGTCGCCAGGCCGGCGATCAGGGCGATGAAGCTCGACTGCGAGTAGGTGGTCATCAGGGCGAGCCAGAGGACGCCGGCGACCACCGCGAGGATCACCGACTCGCGGCTCGGCTTCGCCCAGAGCAGTGCCGCGGCGACCATGGTGATCGCCAGCGCCAGGTAGCGGCCGTAGACGTTCGGATCCCAGAACAGCGAGTTGACCCGGAAGTAGACGTGGAAGTCATTCGATCGGATCACGACCTGGTTCCAGAGCAGGTCCCGCGTCGCGTATTCCACGAAGCCGACCAGGGCGCAGACCAGGGCCAGGCCGACGACCACGCCGAGCAGGATCCGCAGGCGGTCCCTGGTCCACTCGACCTCGGCCATCAGGGCGAAGATCACCCCGAAGGGAATCAGGAAGAAACAGAGGTTCTGGAGGCCGGTCGAACGGTCATCCGTGTAGAAGAGGCCGAGGGCGTAGAGCACCACCGCGGCGGCGAGCAGGGGTTTGAGCCAGCGGGCCAGACCGGCCGGGGCAACGGTCGGCAACGCGGGCAGCAGGTCGTTCCGACGCGCCCGGATGAGCGAAGCCAGCACCCCGCCGCCCATCACCAGATAGAGCGGGACCAGCAGGTTCGCATCCTCCCCGCCGACGTTCAGCGGGATCCGGAAGGGCAGCGCGACCAGGACCAGCACCGGGAGCATGACCGGCCAGCGATCGACCACCCAGGCGATCAGGGCGACCACGGCCAGGGCGCAGAGCAGGGCCAGGACCAGCATCGCCGGTGAGTTTCGAAGTTCGGTGATCGGGCCGGAATGCCACTGGTCACCGGCGATCAGGACCGGGACCATGATTCCGGCGACCGCCATCGCGATCGAGCGACGCATCGAAGGCTGGTCGAGGATCGCGACCGCCAGCGCGGCCGCGGCGACGAGGGCTGCGAGCGCCTCGATCACTGGCCCTGCCCTCCGGTGGTGCCGCCGGTGCCCAGCGCCTTCTTCGCCGCGGCTTTAATCTTCGCCACCTCGGCCTCGGTCAGGGGTCTGGTCATCTTCGCGACCTCGGCCCTCGTCAGGGGTCTCGCCGGTTTGCCCGGTTCCTTGACCGAGTACTTCCACTTGAGCGGCTTCGGGCAACCGGAGGGTCCGCGGGGCGCGTACCTGTGGAGGCGGATGAAGCCGGGCAGGTAGAGGACCCGGTCCTCGCCGTGCATGGTTACCCGGACCCGGTACTTGCTGGTGAATGCGATCCCGCCGTCGTCCTTGCGACCGTTCCAGATCAGCGTGTGCTCGCGGTAGCGCTTGAAGAAGCGGTCGCGGGCCAGGGTGCGGACGGTCCTGCCGCCGAGGCCGATGATCTCGACGTCGGCGGTGTCCGACCTGGTCGTGCGGAAGTGGATCGACATCCGGTCCCGCCGGCAATCGCCGTTGGGGCTGAAGACGGTCGGCGATTCACCGTTCGGCGTGTACCCGAGCACCCGGTACTCGACCCGGTCGATCACCAGCGGCTCACGCTTGAGCCGCTGCGACCAGCCGAAGGCGGCCACCGTCGCCACCAGAAGCAGGCCGATCGTGAGTGGCGCCAGCCATCCCAGGCGAGTCGTGCCTGGGCCCCGGGGGCCGGCGGGGTTATCCATTTACTCCCCGGGCAGGGGGCCGTG
>JAIBCJ010000045.1 GCA_019694145.1 Solirubrobacterales bacterium
ACACGCGCGGCATTCAGCCGCGCTGGTCCTGGAGTGTCCCGGACGACCCTCACCCGACCCCACGGCTACACGGAGCCGGTGCTGGCTCACGGTTCCACGGGGCCCGGTGCTGGCTCGCGGTTGCAACGAGCGGTGCTGGTCCACGGTTGTGCGGGGGCGGTGCTGGCCGGCGGGTTGCCTGGCCCTGGGGGTGGCCCCGATCCGCGAGGGTCCACTTTTTGCCATATAGCGCACCCAAGTCCGATCTCGGCTTGGTGGCCCGGATCGAAGTCGGAGTTGGGTGCGCTATGTGGCCTTAACTCCCTCCTCGATTTCCCGGGGCCCCGCACCCTTCGCTCCTCGCCTGCCCGTTCAGACCCGGAGGTGCCGCACTTTCAGGCCCGGAGGTGCCGCATATTCAGCACCATCACGGGGCTGAATTTGCGGCACCTTATGTCGATTAGGAGGCACGACACTTTGGTTGCTTCTGTGGGATGGCGGGTTGACGGGGGAGGCGGGGTGAAGCCCGCCGACTTATGATTCCTCGATGGACGAACTGCTCGCCCTGGCCGAACAGTTGATCGGTTATGACACCTCTTCGGAAGACGGGGTGCACGAGGCTGCCGGTTTCATCAAGGGCTGGCTCGACAGCCGGGGCGTGGAGACCGAGCAGGGGGTCTGTCGCGGGCTGCCGGTGATCACTGCATCGCATGGCGATCCGGCCGACCCGACCGTGATCCTTCACGGTCACATTGATGTGGTTCCGGCCGGAGCCGGGCAGTTTGAAGCCCGGGTCGAGGGGGATCGCCTGATCGGCCGCGGCACCTATGACATGAAGGCCGCGCTCGCCGCGATGATGCTGACCCTGCCGACCGAGGCCGAGCCGTTGCCGGGGCTCCGGGTCGTGCTTGGCATCGTCTCGGACGAGGAATCGGAAGAAGCCGAGAACCGTGGCAGCAACTTTCTCGTCCGTGAGCCGGATGCCGCCGGCCCGGACCGAAACGGCGGGACGGCGGCCACTGGCGGCATGGGCCTGAGCGGGGACTTCGCGATCACCGGCGAACCGACCGACATGCATGTCGGAGTGGCGGCCAAGGGAGTCCTCGGTCTCCGCCTGACCGTGGCCGGCCGGGCGGCCCATGGTTCGACGCCCTGGCTGGGCGAAAACGCCGTTTTGCTTGCCGTGGACATGTTCCGGGGGGTCGAATCACTACCCTTTGCGAGAGAAAGCTCCGAGCTCTTCGACCGCCCCTCGATAAATCTTGGCCGGATTTGGGGCGGCGACGCGCTCAACAAGGTTCCCGATTCTTGCGCGATAGACGTAGACATCCGCTACCTGCCACACCAGGACCCGGCACAGATTCGCGATCAGATCGCGGGGCTCGGCCCTGCCCGGATGGAGACGATCATGGAACTGCCGCCGGTCAGCGGCGGCGGTACCGACTCGCCCTGGATCCAGGCTCTGACCGCAGCGGCCTCAAGGCATCACGAGGGCCTGTCCCTTTCGGTCGGCCGGGATGGAGCCTCCGATGCCGTTTCGTTCATCCGCGCCGGGATTCCGGCCGTCGAATTCGGCCCGGCGGGAGCTGGTCACCACGGCCCCGACGAATGGGTTTCAATCCCCTCGCTGATCGCCTACCGGTCGGCCCTGAAGGACTTTCTGAAGCGCGCCGCGAAATCAGCCGGGAGGGGGTGATCCGATGACCGAGGAGCAGAGCGAACCCGAAGAGCGGGAAGAGCCGCCAGCGGAAGAACCGGTTGTCGAAGAGCCGCCAGCCGAAGAGCCGGTTGCCGGGACTCCCGAGCCGGACCCGGGCGAATATGCCGACCCTCCGACCGAGGAGCTCTTCGCCTTCGAGGCGCGGGTCGAAGAGGGCGAGGTGCCCGATCTCGATCCGGTCTTCCGGGCGGCCCTGCTCGAAAGCTCGGAGAGCGCGCTCGGCGAACAGCCGCCTTCATCCGAACCGCCGGCCGGCACCGGGGAATCGGCAGCCGCCCCGGAGGCCGATCAGCAACCGACCACCGGCGAGGAGCAAAACACCGGTGAGCAGCCGCTGACCGGCGAAGAGCCGTACACGGGCGAGGAACCGGTGACCGGCACCAGCGAGTTCGAACCGCCCACCGACACCGGGATCACCGCCGAGCAGACCGCGGTCCTCCAGGCGACGGCTCGCAGCGAGGTCCATGACGCGATCGAATACTCCCGTCGCACCGGGAATGCCTGGGATCCGCCCCGGCCGCCGACGGGAGGTGACTTCGACAAGCCGGCCAAGCGCCCCCGCTACTGGTGGCGCTTCCTCCTGGCGACCCTCCTGATCGTCTTTTCCTTCGCCACGGCAACGCAGGCGTCGGTGATGTATTTCGTCAACAGCATCGTCGAGGATCTCCACAAGCCAAATCAGAAACCACTTCCGCCCGGCATTCTGAACGCTGACGACGGGCCCCAGACGATCGCGATCATCGGTTCCGACGTCCGCACCGGCGGCGGCGCGGCCAGCGGCGACCCCGGCCGTTCCGATACGACGCTGCTGGTCCGGCTCGACCCCGACACCAATCAGATCGCGATGCTTTCGATCCCCCGCGACCTCTATGTCGACATCCCCGGATACGGGTACGACAAGTTCAATGCCGCCTTCAGCTACGGCGGTACGGAGCTGACGCTGAAGACGCTCAAGTCGATCACCGGTCTGGACATCAACCACTACATCAATGTCGACTTCCAGGGATTCGCCGACGTGATCGACGCGATCCATTGCGTCTACGTCGACGTTGACCGCCATTACTTCAACGACAACAGCCAGGGCGGCGAGGAGTACGCGACGATCGACATCGAGGCCGGCTACCAGAAGCTTTGTGGCTCCGATGCGCTCGACTTCGCCCGTTACCGGCACACCGACTCCGACCTGGTCCGGGCGGCCCGCCAGCAGGACCTGATGGGCGAGGTGCGCAACCGGCTCAGCTTCGGTGAGCTGCTGAGCCAGCGCGACGAGCTGCTCAAGGCCTTCGTCGACAACACGACAACGGACATCGGCGAGACCGGTGACAGCAAGGATGTCTTTTCGCTGCTGAAGCTCCTGCTCGATTCACGGGGCGCCGCCGTGACAGAGGTGACCTTCCCCTCGACGTTCACGATGCGGGACGGCGTCTCCTATGTCGAAGCCACCCCGGACGAAATTCAGGCTGCGGTTGACAAGTTCCTCGGTTTCGAGGATCAGCCCGGACCGGTCGGCACTCTCGACCAGGGCGACGGGGCCAATAACCCAGCCCGCAAGGAAGCGCAGCAAAAGCAACAGAAGAAGGCCGCCAGGGAGCGTCAGAAAGCGCTGGACGAGTCAACCACGCATGTCCCGAGCAAGGATGAGGACCAGCTGGTTGACGCCTCCAGCAGCGGGCTCTCGGTGGCACAGGAGCTCGACAGCGAGATCACCCGCACCGACTTCCCGGTCTACTACCCGAAGCGGCTGCCCTCCGGCGCCCTCTACGCCGACGGCGAGAGCCGGGTCTACCACACCCGTGATCCGGACAAGAACGTCTATGGCGCCTACCGCATGGTGATGGAGGTCCAGCTCGACGACGGTCTGCATTACTTCGGCCTGCAGGGCCTGCGTGGCTGGACCGACCCTCCCATTCTCGATGCGCCTCACGACGAGGTCGAGATGGACGACCGGACCTTCCAGGTTTACCCGGAAGGCGACCGCATCAAGTTGATCGCCTGGACCGACGGCGACAACGTGTACTGGATCTCCAATTCGCTGCTCCTCGGTCTCGACAACGAGCAGATGCTTGGCATGGCCCGGTCGACCCGGGCATTCACCCCCGACAAGTGAGTGAAATGAACTCAGAAGAAAAGACGCCGGTTGGCGTCATCGGGGTCGGCTGGGTCGGCCTCGTCACCGCTGCATGCTTCGCTGAACTCGGCCACCCGGTAATCGCCCGGGACGTGGTTCAGGAAAAGGTCGACGCGCTAAGCCGCGGCGAGATCACGATCCACGAGCCCGGCCTGGCCGAGCTCCTGGAGAGGAACCGCGACCGCCTGACCTTCACGACCGACATGGACGAACTGCTGAACGGCGCCCGCCTCCTCTTCGTCTGTGTGGACACTCCGCCGACCTACTCCGGTGACGCCGACCTTTCCCGGGTTCGCTCGGTGGTCGAGGACCTCAGCGCCGACGGGGATCACGTGCTGATCATGAAGAGCACGGTGCCGGCCGGCACCGGGGCCTCGATCCGGCGCGAGCTTCCGGGGCTGGCCTACGTGTCCTGCCCGGAGTTCCTGAAGGAAGGCACGGCGGTCGAGGACTTCATGCACCCTGACCGGGTCGTGGTCGGATCCGAGCCGGAGGACAGCGCCGCAGCGGAAGAAGTCGCCGACCTCTACCGCCCGCTTGGTGGCGAGTTCGTGATGACCGACACCTCGAGCGCCGAGATGATCAAGCTCGCCTCGAATGCCTACCTGGCGACCCGCATCTCCTTCATCAACGAGATCGCGAACGTCTGCGAAGAGGTCGGTGCCGACGTCAGCGAGGTCGCACGGGGGATGGGTCTGGACGAGCGGATCGGCCCACATTTCCTGCGTCCCGGGATCGGCTTCGGCGGTTCCTGCTTTCCCAAGGACGTCAATGCCCTGAAATTACTGGCCGGTAACTCGGGCTACCACTTCCAGCTGCTCAACTCGGTGATCGAAGTCAACGAACTCCAGAAACGACGGGTCGTGAGCAAACTGACGAAACACCTGGGGCCGCTGGTCGGCAAGCGGATCGCCCTTCTGGGCCTCGCGTTCAAACCCGACACCGACGACATGAGGGAAGCATCGAGCCTCGTTTTGTCCGCTCGCCTGAGAGGCGAAGGTGCGGAAGTTGTTGCATATGACCCCGTAGCGATGAGTAATGCAAGGAGTCTCCTGCCGGGGGTCGAAATGAGTGACACAGCCCAGGAGGCACTTGCAGGTTCGGACGCCGCGGTACTGGTTACCGAGTGGTCGGAATTCAAGGAGATCGATTGGACTGAGGCGGCCGATCGGATGCGGAGGCCATTGCTCATAGACGGACGAAACTTCCTTGATGCCGGCCAACTCCGCTCCGCCGGGTTCCTTTACGAAGGAATCGGCAAGGCTGGGACCGGTGACGAAAGCGGGTAAACGAAATTGCAGGCATTGGTACTGGTTGGCGGTAAGGGAACCCGACTCCGACCCCTGACTTACGAGACGCCGAAGCCGGCCCTGACCCTGGTCGACCGGCCGTTTCTGAACTACATGACCGAGTGGCTGGGCAGCCACGGGGTCGACGAAGTCATCCTTGCCTGCGGCTTCTTGCCGGATGAATTGAAGAAGGTCCTCGGTGAAGGAGAACCGGGCGGGCCGAAGCTCAGGTATCTGGTCGAGGAGGAAACCCTCGGCACCGCGGGGGCGATCCGTTTCGCTCTCGACCACCTTGACGAGCGTTTCTTCGCCCTCAACGGCGACGTGCTTGCCGATCTCGACCTGACCGCCCTCTGGAACCAGCACGAAGAGACCGGCGCCCAGGCGACGCTGGGGCTCTACGAGGTCGAGGATTCGAGCAGCTACGGCCTCGTTGACATCGACTCCGACGGCCAGGTGCTGAAGTTCAGCGAGAAGGATCCCACGCGAACCGGCACCGGGCTGATCAACGCCGGCACCTATGTCCTGGAGCGGGAGGCGATCGCCGCGATCGAACCGGGCCGGGAGGTCTCGATCGAGACCGAGTTCTACCCTTCGATCACCGGCAAGGGTCTCTACGCCCGGCCGCTGGAGGGCTACTGGATGGACTTCGGGACCAGGCAGCGCTACTTCGACGCCAGCTGGGACATCCTCGAAGGCCGCATCCACACCGAGGTTGAAAAGCACAGCGACGGGGTCTTCATCGCCGCCGGCGCCGAGGTCGATCCAACCGCAACTATCGGCCCCAGGGCGGTTATAGGAGCAGGCGCCAAAGTGGCTTCCGGTGCCCGTGTGACCGGCTCGGTCGTCCTCGAAGGAAGCGAAATCGGTGCCGACGCAGTGATCGAAAACTCGATCATCGGACCTGGTGTAAATGTTGCGGCAAGGGGTACGGTAGGAAATGAAGTCCTTGGCAAGAATGAAATCGGTGAGACCGTCAATGCTTGAGGACGTACTTGACATCCCCAACCACATTCGTGATGCCCTCTGGCGGGTTGATTCGGCACAGCTCAAGGCTCGACCCTCAGCCGGCTTCGTGGTCTGCGGGATGGGCGGATCGGCGATTGGCGCCGAGCTTGCCCGCGGGGTCCTCGACAATCGCCTGACCGGCCCGATGGTCGTTTCGCGCTCTTACGGTCTGCCCAAATGGGTAACCGCCGACTGGGCCGTGCTCGCTTCGAGTTACTCGGGTGACACGGAAGAAACGATCTCCTCGTTCAAGGACGCCGGTGAAGCGGGCACCCATCGCTGGGTTGCAGGCACCGGCGGCGAACTGGGCGCCCGGGCCCGTGACGCCGGCATCGGCGTGGTCGGCCTGCCCGGCTTCTTCCAGCCCCGGATGACGGTCGGATACATGACCGTCGTCGCCACCTACATCGCCCATCTGGCCGGCGTGGCCCCCGACATCCGGCGCGAACTCGAGCAGGCGGCCGATTTCCTCGACGGCTGCAAGGCGGACATGGAACCGCTGGCGAGGGCACTTGCGTCCCAAATAGGGGACACTCCCGTTGTCGTGCATGGAGCAAGCCTGACAACGGCCCCGGCCAGGCGCTGGGCCAACCAGTTCAACGAAAACGCCAAACAGCTCGCATTCTCGGCCGAGATCCCCGAGGCAAACCACAACCTGATGGAAGCGTGGTCGAAGGGGTCCGGAGGGCTGGGAGCCGTATTCCTCACCGATTCGGGCCAGTCGGCCCGCGAACGGCGGCGGATGAAGCTCACCGCCGAATCGATCGAGGGGACGGGCGCCCAGGTCTTCGAGGTGGAGACCCTTGGCGAGACACGATCGGAACGCCTGTTCTGGTCGGTGATGTTCGGTGACCTGGTCTCGGTCGAGGTTGCCTCCCTGCGCGGAGTCGATCCTTTGCCGGTCGACGAAATCCAGAACTTCAAACGGCGCCTGGGCAATACCTGATGAAAGCAATGGTGCTGGCCGCCGGACTGGGCACGAGGCTCAGGCCAGTCACCCGGGCAGTGCCCAAGCCGATGGTCCCGGTCCTGAACCGGCCGGTCATGGAGCACATCATCCGGCTCCTCGCCCGTCACGGCTTCACCGAAGTCATCGCCAACATCCACTGGTACCCGGACGTGATCCGGGACCACTTCGGCGACGGCTCGGGTTTCGGCATCGAACTCAGTTACAGCTTCGAGGAAGAACTGCTCGGCACCGCCGGCGGCGTACGCAACGCCTCGGCCTTCTTCGACGATGACTTCCTGGTCATCTCCGGTGATGCGATGACCGACATCGACCTTTCGGCGATGCGTGAGTTCCACCGGTCACACGGCGGCATGGCGACTCTCGCGACCCGACGGGTCGATGACACTTCCGAGTTTGGCGTCGTGATCACCGACGATGAAGGGCGAATCCAGGGCTTCCAGGAGAAGCCGGACCCCGACGAGGCTCTCTCCGACCTCGCGAACTGCGGCATCTACATGTTCAACCGCGAGATCTTCGACTACTTTCCCGGTCCCGGTGAAAGCAAGCTAATGGCCCCGGGCCATCCCGACGATTTTGCCGACTGGGCCTATGACGTCTTCCCGGCGATGCTGGACGCCGGGATCGCCTTCTACGCGCACGAGACCGACGCGTACTGGAATGACATCGGCACGATCGAAGAGCTCGTGCAGAGCAACTTCGACGGACTCTTTGGCGACGTTGACCTGGGGCTGCCCGAAAAGCAGCCCCTGCCGGAGGTCTGGGTCGCGGGCGAAGTCGAGGGACTCGATGGCGCCGAGATCGACGGGCCGGTCCTGATCGGGGACGGGGCCCGGATCGGCGAGGGCGCCCAGCTGGTCGGGCCTCTGGTCCTTGGCGAGGGTTGCTCGATCGGGGCGGGGGCCGGGGTGCGGGAAGCAGTCCTGCTCAGCCGCTCATCCCTGGAAAAGGGAGCCTTCCTGGCCGGCGGCCTGTTGGGTCCCACTCGTGACTGAATCGTTGCAGTTGTTGAGCCACTTGTGAGGTTTTTTCGGGGATTGTTGGGGGATGGGCCTTGACCGGATTGCCGGGATGTTCGTTCCTTCGCGTTGCCCGCTCTGCCGGGGCGCGATCGACCCCGATTTGCTGGTCTGCGGCGAATGCATGCGCGAGCTGAACCGCTCACCGGTGCTGCGGGGTGAGCCACCGGAGGGGGTTGACCGGATCGTCTCCTGCGCCGACCATGACGGGGCTCCCAGGGACCTGCTGGCGGCCTTCAAGTTCAGGCATCTCACGACCCTGGGCGGGTTGATCGCCGGGTACATGGCCGATGCCGCCGGGCAGCCGGGCGAGCAGTCGCTCCTTGTCCCCGTGCCTCCGGCCAGCCTCCGGACCTGGTTTCGCGGCTTCGATCCGGTCGCGATGCTGACCGCCCGGCTTGCCGGCCTGCTCGACATTCCCGAACCCCCGGTTCCGGTGCTGGCCCGCCGGGGTTCCGGTCGCCAGCGCGGCCGTGGCCGGGCCGGCCGGCTCTCCGACCCGCCCGACATCAGGCCGACCGAAGCTGCCGGTCGCCAGGTCGGCGGCCGGACGGTCCTGCTGGTCGATGACGTGATGACAACCGGGGCAACCCTCTCGACCGCGGCGGGGGCGCTGCTGCTGGCCGGTGCCGGGTCGGTTTCGGCCCTGACCTTCACCCGCCGGCTGTGAAATTCGCCACTTTGCCCTTGCCATCATCCTGTTACCCGGCTACGATCGGCCAAAGCAACACAACCCGCCAGGAGGTCCCATGCGAATCGAGATTCGTGGTCGCAACGTCGAAGTCAACGACGACATGCGCGAGCAGGTGACCCAGCGGTTCGAGCGGCTCGGTGAACAGGTTTCGTCGCTCGCCCGCCTGGAAGTAGTTTTCTCCGAGGAGCAGAACCCGGCCATTTCCGACAAGTTCGTGGCCGAAGCAACGCTTCACCTGAAGGGAGTCACCCTTCATGCCCATGAGGCGAGCCCGGAGATGACCCACACCATCCACGAACTCGCCGAGGACATGCGGCGCCAGGTGAAACGGCATCGGGAGAAGAGAAGGAAGCGGAGGGAAACCCGAAAGCTTGTCAATCGCCTCCAGGGACGTGAGACCGGAGGCGCGCAGCCCGGCCTCTAGGCCGAGAAAGGTGCCGGTCAGGGCCAACGGCCCGGGACCGGAAGCAATCCAGTCAGTGCGGAGGGGCCGATATCCGGCCCCTTCGTCTTGCAGCCGGGCTCCGCCTTTAGTCGGCGGTGAAGCCGAGCGGCTAACCTTGTCGCATGGCCATTCAGATAATCGACCGCGCGCTCAGGATGGGGGAGGGGCGCAAGTTCAAGGCATACGAAAAGCGGGTCGAGTCGATCAACCGGATCGAGCCGGAAATGAAGGAGCTCGAAGACAGCGAGCTGCTTGAAGAAGCCAACGCGCTCAGGGAAAGGGCGAAGAACGGAGAGTCGCTCGACGACCTGCTTCCGGAGTCGTTTGCCCTGACCCGCGAGGCTGCCTTCCGGGCGATCGGCCAGCGCCACTACGACGTCCAGTTGATCGGCGGCATGGTGGTCCACGACGGCGCGATCGCCGAAATGAAGACCGGTGAGGGCAAGACCCTGACCAGCACCCTGGCCATCGTGCTCAACGCCCTCGGCGGCAAGTCGGTTCACGTGGTCACCGTCAACGACTACCTCTCCAAACGCGACGCGCTCTGGATGAAGCCGATCTACGACATGCTCGGCGTGTCGGTCGGCTGGATCCAGGAGAACGACGATCCCGCCGCGCGGCGCGAGAAGTACGCCTGCGACGTCACCTACGGAACCAACTCCGAGTTCGGTTTCGACTACCTGCGCGACAACATGGCTGCCTCGCTCGAGCAGAAGGTCCAGCGCACCCACGACTTTGCGATCGTCGACGAGGTCGACAACATCCTGATCGACGAGGCCCGGACCCCGCTGATCATCTCCGGTGCCCCGGAAGAGGCGGCCCAGACCTACTACACCTTCGCCCGCCTGGCCAAGCAGCTCGAGGGCGTGCCCGCCAAGACCAAGCTGAAGTCGATGGGCGAAAGCAAGGACACCTCGGAAGCCGATTACGACTACGAGTTCGACGAGAAGCACAAGACCGTCTCGCCGACCGAGCGCGGCGTGGACAACGCCGAGAAGTTCGTCGGGGTCGAGAACCTCTACATGGCCGAGAACGGCAACCTGGTCAACCACCTGGTCCAGTCGCTGAAGGCTGAATCCCTCTACAAGAAGGACAAGGACTACGCCGTGGTCGACGGTGAAGTCATGATCATCGACGAGTTCACCGGCCGAATCCTCGAAGGCCGCCGCTGGTCGGAAGGCCTCCACCAGGCGGTCGAAGCAAAGGAAGGCGTGGCGATCCGCGAGGAAAACCAGACCCTCGCCACGATCACCCTGCAGAACTACTTCCGCCTCTACGACAAGCTCTCGGGCATGACCGGTACCGCGCTGACCGAAGCGGTCGAGTTCATGAAGATCTACAAGGTCCCCGTGGTCGAGGTTCCGACCAACCGCCCGATCTCCCGCGACGACCAGAACGACCAGATCTTCAAGACCAAGGAAGGCAAGTGGCAGGCCGTGATCCGCGAACTGGTCGCCCGCCACGAGACCGGCCAGCCGATCCTGGTCGGCACGGTTTCAGTCGAGGTCTCGGAAATGATCTCGGCCGAACTGAAGAAGCAGGGGATCGAGCATGTGGTCCTGAACGCCAAGCCCGAGCACGCCGAAAAGGAAGGCGAGACAATCGCCCAGGCCGGACGCAAGGGCGCGGTAACGATCGCCACCAACATGGCCGGCCGTGGCGTTGACATCAAGCTCGGCGGAGACCCGGAGGGCATGGCCCATCCGCAGGTCGCCAAGCAGGGACTCAATCCGGAAGACGAGGGCTACAACGAGGCGGTCGAAAAGATCGCCGCCGAGTTGAAACCGCAATGCGACGCCGAGGCCGAAGAGGTCAAGGAACTCGGCGGCCTGTTCATCTGCGGCACCGAACGCCACGAGTCCAGGCGGATCGACAACCAGCTGCGCGGCCGTGCCGGCCGTCAGGGTGACCCCGGCGCGTCCCGGTTCTTCCTCTCGGCCGAGGATGACGTGATCCGCCTCTTCGCCGGGGACCGCATCTACAAGATCCTCGACCGGCTCGGCCCGACCGACGAGGAAGGCCACGAGATGCCGCTCGAGGCGAAGATGCTCACCAAGACCGTCGAGAACGCCCAGAAAAAGGTCGAGGAGCAGAACTTCCTGATCCGCAAGCGCGTCCTCGAATACGACGACGTGATGAACGAGCAGCGCCGGGTCATCTACAAGTACCGCGGCGAGATTCTCGAAGGCCGCGACATGTCGGAGATCGCCCGGGAAGAGATCGACGGGGTGATCGGACGCCTGGTCGACGAGTTCATGGCCGGCGACATCATCGAGGAATGGGACCTGCCAGGCCTCGATTCGCAACTCCACCAGATCTGGCCTTGCGCGATCGACGTGGCCGGCCTGCCCCCGGAATCGACCGAACCCGAGGCGCTCAAGCAGGACCTCTGTGAAGACGCCCAGAAGGCCTACGACGAACGGGAAGCCGAGTTCGGCGAAGAGATCATGCGCTACCTCGAGCGGACCCTGTTGATGCAGGTGATCGACTCCCGCTGGCGCGAGCACCTCTACGACATGGACTACCTGCGTGAAGGCATTCACTTGCGCGGTTTCGCCCAGATCGACCCGCTGGTGGCCTACAAGAACGAGGGCTACACGATGTTCCAGGAGCTGATGAACGGCATCTGGGAGGAGTTCAGCCGCCTGATCTACAACGTCGAGATCGAAATCGAACCGGATCAGAACGGATCGTTCGCCCCGCCGGCCGAGGAGCCGGACGAGCAGACCTACGACTACTCGGGCGGCACCATGGAAGCCCAGCCTTCAGCCCTGGCCGAGGTCGCTGCGGGCGCGACTCCCGGTCCGGCCGACGCCGGCGGGGTTCCGGGTGTGGTTCCCGGTGGCGTCCCGAACGTGGGCGGCGCGGTGGATCCGGCGAACTCGGCGACCGTGGTCAAGACCGAACGCGAAGACATCGGGCGCAACGATCCCTGCTGGTGCGGCTCGGGCAAGAAGTACAAGAAGTGCCACGGGCAATGATGCATCCAGGTCATTTCGCCCGGTAGAGGCAACTGATGGTCTCGCTGTATGACCTGGATGGTGAGGCCTGTAACTCCTGAAGAAAAGACAGTCCGCGAGTTCGTGGCGACGTTCAACCGGTCGGAGCTCGATGAGTTCGTCGAGCTGCTCGACCCCGAGGTCGAAATCCACGGCATGCGAGGTCTGCGCAAGGGCCGCGACGAGGCCCGGGCCTGGGCAACGAAGAAACCGGGCGGAGTTCAGCAGACGGTCCTGATCGAGAACTGCCGGGTTGCCGGGGACCGGGTACTGCTGGGCGTGAAACGGGAGTGGCGCTGGGAGGAAGACGACGAGCTCGCCTACACCGACGAACTCGCCTGGCTCCTCGAACTCCGGGGCGCCAGGGTCCTCAGCTGGAAACCCTTCGAAGACCCCGAAGCGGCAAGAACCGCCTTCGAAGCCTGACCGCGGGCGGGGCGAGGCTCGCCGGCTCGTTAGCCCCCGGTATGGGGGTTGGAGGTCCGGTCGAGGCCGGTGTCGGCGAAGGAGACCGGGTCCTCGATCGGTTCAAGGTGGGTGAAGACCGTGGTCTGTTCGAAACAGGCCCGCAGGTCCTCTTCGACCCGTTCGAGCAGGTCGTGACCCTGCTTCACGCTCCAGTTGCCCGGGACCAGCACGTGGATCGAAATGAAAGTCCGTCGGCCGGCCCGGCGGGTTCTCAGGGCGTGGAACCGGATGTCGTCACTCTCGAACCCGTCAAGCACCTGGCTGACCTTCTGGAGTTCGTCTTCAGGCAGGGCCTTGTCCATCAGCCCGGACATCGAATCGGAAACCAGGCCCGTTCCGGTGCGGATGATGTTGGCGGCGACGACGAGTGCGATGACCGGATCGAGCCGCTCCAGGCCGGTCAGCCAGACCAGCGCGACCCCGACGATCACCCCGGCCGAGGTGATCACGTCGGCCATCAGGTGACGGCCATCGGCGACCAGGACCAGGGAGGTTTCCTCTTCACCGGTCCGGATCAGCAGCCTCGCGGCGAGGAGGTTGAGGACCGATGCGGCGGCGCTGATCGCCAGGCCGATTCCGACCGAGTTCAACTCGACCGGGTGTATTAGCCGCTCGATCGCGGCGTAGGCGATGGTCACCGCCGCCAGCAGAATCAGGGCTCCTTCGAGCCCGGCCGACAGGTAGTCGGCCTTCTCGTGGCCGTAGGTGTGGTCCTCGTCGGCCGGGCGGGTTGACCAGAGGATCACGATCAGGGCGACCCCGGCGGCGACCAGGTTGACCACAGACTCGGCGGCGTCGGAAAGCAGGCCGACCGATCCGGTCAGAAGCCAGGCGGCGAGCTTCATGCCGATGGTCAGGACCGCGACGGTGATCGAAACCGAGATGACCCGGATCAGCCGTTTCCGCCGGGCTTCACCGCCGCTGTCCGTCCCGCCCGCGGCGGATGCCTCACTCACGTGGAACTGCTTTCAGGTTCGTTACCTGCCACCAGCCAGAAGCCTAATCGGCTTGCTGGCATCCCAAAGCCAGCCTTTGAGGGCGGGGAGCCTCGAAACCCTGTTGCCCCGGCCGCGGTGGATCACGCGGACCTTCCTGCAGCCGCTGGCCTTGATGAGGTGACGGGCCCGGGCGATTGAAAGCCCCCTGACTCCCGGCATGTGGCAGAGGCCGCTGATCGCCCCCGCCGTTCCGCCGCTGCCGACCGGATCGACTCCACCGAGTACCTGAACTCCTGCCTGGATCCAATCGCGGACCGGGCCGCCGCCGACCAGCACGTCAACATTCGGGATCAGGCCGGCGCAGTTGTCCGCGGTGCCGAAACTGGTTACCCCGACCTGCCGGTAGCCGGCCGAGGTTGCGACGACCGCCGGTCCGCCGCTGTCGCCGTAGCAATTGGCCTGGTTTGCCTTCGCATCACCGAGACAGACCTGGAGGGAGGGCTTGAAATACCTGGAACCGAGCAGGCCATGGCAGACCGATGGGGGCTGGATGTTCGTGCCACCCATCTTCAGCGTCTTCGGGTAGACGTCCCTGCCGGTGATCGTGCTGCCCCATCCGGTTTCGATCAGGCGGCGTCCCGGTTTGAGGATCGAGTGTTCGTCCGGTCCGAGCAGCTTGACCGGCTGGCCGGCAAGCGGCTCCTCGAGCGTCAGCAGGGAAACGTCCCACGCCTGCCGGGTCTTGTAGAGGATCTTGCCGTTGCTGGTCCGGGGGAAGTAGATCCCGGTTACGAAGACTTCCTGCCCGGCTGCCTGGTTGTTGAGGTTGGTCCTGCCCGAGATGACCGTGTAGTCGCCAACCTCGCCCTTGTACATGTCCAGGGCACAGTGACTGGCCGTGAGGATCACGGTCGGTGCGACTATCGAACCACCGCAAAAGGTCCGGTAGAAGGGGGACTGGCCCGGCCGCTTGCTCGTCGAGGAGGCGATCGCGACCTGCCACGGCCAGTCGCCAATGGAAGCCGGATTGCCGTTGATGATGCTGGCCGAAGCGTCCGGCGAAGCCGTCGCTGATCCCGCCGGTCCGAGCGTGGAGATCAGGGCCACGGCGGTGGCGATGATCATTACCCGGATGCGCCCTCTGGCTGAAGTCATGTTTCTCCCTGTTGACACTCTGCTTGGGGTACATCTTCGCAGGCATCGGGATGGGTAGGCTCCGGTTGTGGCCGAAGCCCTGAACACCGAGTCGATCGGAGCCCGCCTGGCGGCGATCGACGAACACGTCGCACTCCTCGCCGATTACCTCGACCCCGAAGGGCTCGAAGCCGAAGTGGCGGAGTTCGAGCAAGTAATGCAGCAGCCGGGATTCTGGGATGACCAGGACAAGGCCGCGTCGGTTTCAGCCGACCACGCGAGAGTCCAGCGGAAGCTTGAGGGTTTCCGTGCCCTCAGCTCGGAAGCGGGCGACCTCGCCGAGATGGCGGAAATGGCCGAACTCGACGAGGAAATCGCGGCCGAACTCGAAGAGCAGATGAGCTCGGTCGAGGCGAGGCTCGAGGAACTGGAAGAAGCGAGGCTCTTCAGCGGCGAATACGACCACGGTGACGCGATCGTCTCGGTTCACGCCGGGGCCGGCGGGACCGACTCCCAGGACTGGGCCGAGATCCTGCTCCGGATGTACCTGCGCTGGGCCGAGCGACGCGGCTTCTCGGTCGAGATGCGGGAAGCATCCGAAGGCGAAGAAGCCGGGCTGAAATCGGCCACCTTCCTGCTCAAGGGCGAAAACGCCTACGGTCTGATCGCCGCGGAACGGGGCGTCCACCGGCTGGTCCGGATCTCGCCCTTCGATTCCTCGTCCCGCCGGCACACAAGCTTCGCCCAGGTGGACGTTGCCCCGGTCGTCGACGAGGACGTGGAGATCGAGATCGACGACGCCGAGATCAGGGTGGACACCTACCGGGCCTCCGGCGCCGGCGGCCAGCACGTCAACAAGACCGACTCGGCGGTGCGGATCACCCATGAGCCGACCGGGGTAGTGGTCCAGTGCCAGAACGAGCGCTCACAGACCCAGAACAAGGCGGTCGCGATGCAGATGCTCAAGTCGAAACTGGTGGAGCTCGAGGAACGGAAGCGGGCCGAGGCGGTCAATCAGGAACGCGGTGAGGTCAAGGACGTCGCCTGGGGCTCCCAGATCCGCTCCTACGTGCTCCAGCCCTACACGATGGTCAAGGACCACCGCACCGACTTCGAAGTCGGCGACGCCCAGCGCGTCCTCGACGGCGACATCGACGGCTTCATCCGCGAGTACCTCAACCGCACCGCCGGATAATCGGGGCCGGTGACGCAGGTTTACGACCTCAGAGGTCGCAAACCTGCGGCACCCTGAGCCGTCACGACCGCTCGAGATCGAGGAGGCGCTGCTTCAAGGCGGTTCAGGCTTTG
>JAIBCJ010000149.1 GCA_019694145.1 Solirubrobacterales bacterium
TCCTCCTCGGCCCTGGTGTGGCGAACCACGCTGAACATCGCGAAGACGCCACTGACCACCGAGATGGTCGGAAGGCTGTCCCAGGTGATCGCCCCGCCCAGCGTGCGAATGCCGCCGGTCGGACCGGAAATCGCGACCATCGCCGGATTTCCGGCAACGCTCCTGTAAAGCGCGTCGAGCTGGGCCGTCGTCCCGTAAAGGTTCTTGTAGCTGATCACCTCCATCGCGATCCAGCCGATCAGCACGGCGACCCAGATCGGCAGGATCAGACGGTCCCGCTTCAGCGCGAAGCGAATCGCATCAGCAGTTCCCGCGAACCCGCTCATGGGTTCGCATAGATGCTGAGGAAGAGATCTTCCAGGCTGAGCGAGTACGGATCCCGGCCGGCGCTGGCGGCGATTTCCCGCAGGTGCGCGAGCGTTCCGGTCTCGACCGTGCGGCCATCCTTGATGATCGTGAAAGTGTCGGCCAGGTGTTCCAGCTGACCGAGGATGTGGCTGGAAAGGAGGATCGTGTGGCCCTGGCCGGTGATCTCCTTCACGCATTCCTGGAAGACCGCCTCCTTGAGCGGATCGAGGCCGGAGGTCGGCTCGTCGAAGATGAAGAGCTCGGCATCGGTGGCGAGCGCCGCGATCAGGGCCACTTTCTGCCGGTTCCCCTTCGAATAGGTGGAGGCCTTCTTGGTCAGATCCAGTTCGAAGCGTTCGACCAGTTCCTTGCGCCTCCCGGGGTCGAGCCCGCCACGCAGCGAGCCCAGCATGTCGATCGTTTCGCCACCTGACAGGTTCGGCCAAAGGTTCACGTCACCGGGCACGTATGCGAGCCGCCGGTGCAGGGAAACGGCGTTCTTCCAGGGGTCCTCGCCGAAGAGCCTTGCGCTTCCGCCGGAGGCGCTGATCAGGCCGAGCAGGATCCGGATCGTGGTGGACTTGCCGGAGCCGTTCGGTCCGAGGAATCCGTGGACCTGACCCGGTTCAACCTTGAGGTCAAGGCCGTCCAGCGCCCTCGTCGAACCGAAGTTCTTGATCAGGCCCTCGACCTCAATGACCGCGCTCATGGCCCGGAAACTACCGCAGGTCGACGTGATGGAAGCGGGGTCGCAGCCGCTCGCGGAGCTGCTCGGCCGCAGCTGACCCGGAACCGCCCCGGGTCAGCAGAAAGACTTCGGTCGCGTCGAAGGTGACCAGTTCATCTTCCACGGCCTGAACGAGATCCTCGTCACCGACCGAGGCGGAGGCGTCGACGCCGGCGAGCGTGAGCGAGGCGACCGACACGACCAGGTCCCGCTGGGCGTTGTCGCGGGCCCGCTCGAGGTCAGTGGCCCAGCGGCGCAGGAAGGTGTTGGTCGCCGGAGTCAGCAGGCGGATCTCGGCGTCGTTCTCGTCAAATCCGATCCGGACTTCATCGGCCACCCGCTGGATCGAAACCGCGTCTTCGATCGGGAAGGTGGTCACTACCAGCAGCCGCCGGGCGAGTTCGGGGTCGGGAGTCCGGCCGATCGGATCCCGGGGGATGACGAGCATCGCCACGACGACCAGGCCAACCAGGGAGAGGCCGGCGATGGACAGGCCGAGGCCGGGCCCCGCCAGCACGAAGCCCAGCGCGGCGGGCACGATCAGGACGACGAGGAGAAGTGGCGGCTGCCAGGACTTCATGGCCGGAAAGTACCCGTCCGGCCCGAAACCATCCGGGCCGGGCGCGGCGCAGCCCGATCAGCCTTCGGCGACAGCGAAGATGTTGCCGTCCGGATCGGTGAACCAGGCGACCCTTCCGTCGCCCATGTCGAGGATTCCGTTCTCGTCCTGATCGAAGCCCTCGTAGCGTTCGAACTCGATGCCGCGATCCTTCAGGATCTTCATCTCGGATTCGAGATCGTCAACCGCCCAGCAACCGAGGGTTGCCGTGCCTTTGCCGGCATTCTCGGGTGAGGGATAGACCATCAGGCCGGTTCCCTCGCCGCAGCTGTAGACGACCTCGTCACCGCCGGCGCCCGAATCCACGGCCGACAGGCCGAGCGTGCCTTCGAAGAAGGCCCGGGACCGGTCAAGATCCGACACAGCGGCTACCGCGGCGATCCTGCATTCACTCAGGCTCATCGCTACCTCCTGGGACTGGTGATTTGCCTTTGTCCCCACACTAGCCTCGCCGAGGCTCCCTGACCACTAGTTTCCCCCTATGAGCGATCTTGACAAGGCAGTCAGAACCGTCGTCCACGAATGCATGGGGGTGCGGCCAAACGAGGAAGTCCTGGTCGTCTGCAACCCGGCCACCCGTGAACTCGGGGATGCCCTGCGAAACGAGGCGGAAGCGATCGGCGCCCAGGCCGTCCTGGCGGTCATGACCGAGCGCAGTTCACATGCGGGCGAGCCACCGGCCACGGTCGCCGAGGCGATGGTTGCGGCCGACGTGCTGCTCGCGCCGACCGTCCAGTCGCTCTCCCACACTGCCGCGAGGAAACGGGCGACCGAATCCGGGACGCGGACGGCGACCCTGCCCGGGGCGACGGTGGAGATGCTTTCCCGGGTGATGAGCGACGACATGGAAAAGCTCCGCCACCGCGGCCACCGCGTGGCCGAACTGCTCGACCGCGGCACCGAGGCCCGACTGACCTGCGATCACGGCAGCAACCTGAAGCTGGGTCTTCAGGGGCGGGTCGCGATCCCCGACGCCGGTGAGCTGACCGAAACCGGCGCCTTCGGGAACCTGCCTTGCGGCGAGGGATTCATCGCACCGGCCACTGCCGAAGGCGTGCTCGTGGTCGACGGTTCAATCGCCGGGGTCGGGCTCGTGGACGAGCCGGTCCGGTTGACGATCAAGGACGGCCACCTGGTCGACGCGACCGGCGAGGCGGGTGCGAAGCTGATGGAACTACTGACCGTCCATGGTCCGGACGGCACCAACGTCGCCGAACTCGGGATCGGGACCAACGAGAAGGCGATCCTGACCGGCAACATCCTCGAGGACGAGAAGATCCTCGGCACCGCCCATATCGCCTTCGGGGCTTCCGCCGCGATCGGAGGAAACGTCCAGGTTCCGGTCCACCTTGACGTGGTTTCGATGCGACCGGAAGTGACGATCGACGGGACGCCGGTGGTGCTCGAAGGCAGGCTGCTGGTGTGAGCCTGCTGGCCGTCCCCAACGTCTCCGAGGGTCGCGACTTCGCCCGGCTCGACCGGCTGGAGGCGGCGCTCGGCCAGGAGGTCACGCTGCTGGACCGCCACACCGACCTTGACCATCACCGGGCGGTCTTCACCCTGGCCGGACCGGCCGAAACGCTGGCCGATGCGCTGACCGGACTGGCCGGCACGGCGACGGTGGAAATCGACATGACCGCCTGGGATGGAATGCACCCGGCGATCGGCGCGCTTGACGTCTGCCCGGTGGTCTGGCTGAGCGAAAGACGCCGCCAGATGGCCAGCGAGGTGGCGCTCGAAGTGGGGGAGAAGATCGGGGCGATGGGCGTTCCCGTCTTTCTTTACGGCGACCTCGCGTCCGACGCCGACCGGCGTGAGCGGGCCTATTTTCGGGCCGGCGGGCTCGATTCCCTCTGGCAGAGAATGACTTCCGGGGCGCTCAGGCCGGACTTTGGCCCGAACCAGCCGCACCCCACGGCCGGGGCGACCCTGGTCACAGCCCGGGCGCCGATCGCCGCCTTCAACCTCGAACTGGCCACCGACGACCTCGCGGTCGCACGCGAAATCGCGGCTGCGGTCAGGGAGGGACCGGATGACGGCATCTCGGGGGTCCGCGCCCTCGGCCTGCTGCTTTCCACGGGGCGGGCCCAGGTATCGACCAACGTTCACGACCCGATCGAAACACCCCTGGCCGAGATCGTCGATGCGGTTCAGGAAGAGGCGACGCTGAGGGGAACCTACGTGGTCGAGGCGGAGTTGATCGGCCTGATTCCCGAGGCGGCGCTGGAGGAGTATCCGGAAGGGGTGCCGATCCGGGATTTCGATCCGGCCTTCCACGTCATCGAACGGCGCCTGAAGCCTCGCGACCAAGCCGGCCAGTAGCCGTTCTCCGGTAAGTTTCGCCCGTGGCACAGACCAAGAAGAAGCGCAGCCGGAAGAAGCGCGGCACCCAGGCCGGCAACCTCGACACCTCACGCCGTTCGCGGCCCCGGTCCAGAGCCGAAGCCAGGAACCAGGCGCGTTCCGGCGGCGGCAAGGGCGGCCGGACCATGCAGAAGGGTGACGCTCCGCCGACCTGGCGGGGAGCGACCATCCGCGGGCTGATCGCTGCGGGCGTCTTTGTCCTGCTCCTGCTGCTGCTTTTCGGCCGGCCGCTCGCCACTTCGCTGATCATCGGCGTCGTGATGCTGATCTTCTACATCCCGGCCGGCTACTACATGGACCTGTATCTCTGGCGCCGGCGCGAACGCCAGCGGATCCGCGCCAAGAGCAAGGGTTAGGCACCTGGCATGGCGGGGCTCGAGGTCATCGGAACCACGGTCGGGCCGGTCGCGGAAAACTCGTACCTGGTTTTCAAGGAGGAAACCGGCAAGGCGCTTTTGTTCGACCCCGGCGACGAGGCCGACCGGCTGATGCAGCCGCTGGCCGATCGCGGGCTGGAGCTGGAAGCGATCCTGCTTACCCACTGTCACTTCGATCACATCGGGGCGGTGGCCCCGATCGCGAGGGCAACCGGGGCGCCGGTCTACTGCCCGTTGATCGAGGTGCCGATCCTGGCCGACGTGATGGCCTACGTGCCGTGGCCGGGAATCGGTCCCTACGAAAGCTACGACGCCGACCACACGGTCGAAGGCGGCGAGCATCTCTCGCTGGCCGGACTTGAAATCGACGTCCTCTTCACACCCGGTCACAGTCCGGGCCACGTCACCTACTCGAT
>JAIBCJ010000046.1 GCA_019694145.1 Solirubrobacterales bacterium
CTGGTTTTCGCCGGCGAAGATCTCGCTTACCGAGTCGTCGGTGAAGATGCGGCGGATCGAGTCGGCGAGGGTTCCGGCGGTGCTGAGGACGTGGATGTTGTCCGGGGCGCCCGGGCGGAGCGGGATCGTGTCGGTGACGACGATCTTCTCGAGGCCCGACTTCTCGTAGGGCAGCCGCTCGAAGGCGGGGCCGGAGAAGACGCCATGGGTGGCGCAGGCGATCACCGACTTGGCGCCCTCGTCGAGGACGGTGCGGGCGGCGGCGCAGAGCGTGCCGGCGGTGTCGATCATGTCGTCGGAGATGATCGCGATCTTGTCCTTCACGTCCCCGACCACGTAGCCGATCTCGGCGACCTGCTGCTTGGGCCGCTCCTTCTCCATGATCGCCCACTCGGTCCCGACCTTGCGGGCGAAGTTGCGGGCGGCCTTGGCGCGACCGGCGTCCGGGGAGACGATCACCAGCTCCGAAGGGTCGTACTGGTCGGCGAACCACTGGGTCAGCATCGGCTGGGCGGTCATGTGGTCGACCGGGACCGTGAAGAAGCCCTGGATCTGGCCGGCGTGAAGGTCCATGGTCAGGACCCGGTCGATACCGACGGCTTCGAGTGAACGAGCAACCACGCGGGAGGTAATCGGCTCGCGGGGGGCCGACTTCTTGTCCTGGCGGGCGTACCCGAACCAGGGCATGACGGCGATGATCCGGTGGGCGGAGGCGCCCTGGGCGGCGTCGGCCATGATCATCAGTTCCATCAGGGCGTCGTTCGGCGTCATGTCCGTCTCGACGTTGGCGCAGGTCGACTGGACAAGGAAGACGTCAGCGCCGCGAATCGATTCCTCGTAGCGGCCGTAGATCTCGCCGTCGGAAAAGGTCTTCAGGGTGACGTCACCGACCGCAAGCGAAAGCTTGCCGGCGATCTTCGCGGCCAGGTCCTGGGAGCTCCGGCCACCAAACACCATCGCCCGCTTCGAATAGTCGTGCGGGATGGTCGTCTGGGCTGAACTCTCGGTAATGGTCACTGACTGCTTTCCCCTTCTGCCTTGCGGTCGGCGAGCCGCTCGGCGTAATCATCAACGTTTCTCTGATCGTTCTCGCTCACCGAGAGGGCCCCGGGAGGAATGTTGTCGCGGATCACCGCGCCGGCGCCAGTGTACGCGCCATCGCCGACTTCCACCGGCGCCACCAGCATCGTGTCGACGCCGATCTTCACGTCGGAGCCGATCTTCGTGCGGTGCTTCTCGGCGCCGTCGTAGTTGGCGGTGATCGTGCCGGCCCCGAGATTCGAGTTTTCACCGATCTCGGTGTCACCGATGTAGGACAGATGCGGGACCTTCGAGTTCTTGCCGATCGTCGAGTTCTTGATCTCGACGAAGGTGCCTGCCTTGGCTCCGTCCTCGAGCTTCGCCCCGGGGCGCAGGTAGGCGAAGGGACCGACCGAGCAACCCTCCGCCAGTTCGCAGAGGTTCAGATAGGACTGAATCACCTGGCAACCCTTGCCGATCCCCGAATCGATGATCGTCGAATGCGGGCCGATCACTGCCTCTTCGGCGATCTCGGTCGCGCCGCGCAGGGAGGTGCCAGGCTCGATCCGGGAGTCCTGCCCGATCGTCACCCCGGCATCGATCCAGGTCGTGGCGGGGTCGACGATCGTTACGCCGTCAAGCATGTGCCGGCGGAGGATCCGCTGACGGGCCTCGGCCTCGACCACGGCCAGGTCGGCCCGGTTGTTGACCCCGAGGTTGATCGCCGGATCCTTCGAGACATGGGCCGTGACCAGTTTCCCGCGGGAGCGCATCACCGCGATCACGTCGGTCAGGTAGTACTCGCCCTGGGCGTTGTCGCTGGAGAGCTCACCGAGGGCCGAAGCAAGCGATTCGCCGTCGAAGACATAGGTCCCGGAGTTGATCTCGCGGATCGCCAGTTCCTCGCGGGTAGCGTCCCCCTCGGCCTTCGCTTCGACGATCTTGCGGATCGTGCCGTCGCCACCGCGGACGATCCGGCCGTAGGAGCCGGGGTCGTCGAGGATCGCGGTCATCACCGTGGCGGAGGCTCCGCTTTCATCCTGGGAGGCGAGCAGCCCGGTAATCACCTCGGCCGAAATCAGGGGTACATCGCCGGAGAGCACCAGCACCCGCGGGGACTCACGGACGATCTCGAGGGCGGACCTCACCGCGCCGCCGGTTCCGTTCGATTCGACCTGTTCGACCGTTTCAACCCCGTCCGGCAGGGCCCGGGAAAGATCCCGCTCGGGGGAAACGATCACCGCCACCCGGTCGGCCCCGGCTTCGCGCGCGGCGAGCACCGGCCAGGCGATCATCGGCCGGCCACAGACGGGATGAAGCACCTTGGGCAGGGCAGACCGCATGCGGGTGCCCTGACCGGCCGCCATGATCAGCGCTGTTACGGGGGCCCCGGTCACGAGGGTAATTAAACAGCAGCGATCCGGACTACGCCGGATCGCCTATGAAACCCGCCGGCCCACGAGACAAACGGATAGTTGGGCCGGCTCAGCGAGAGGTTCTTCCGGACCGGTCACGCGGATTCACAAATGGATGATCGGGCTACGTCGGTGGTGCTTCTGGCCGGCTCAGCTAGAGGTTCTTCCGGCCCGATTATCTGGGGGTGATCTGGGTTGAAGTTATTCGTTCCATGTGCGAATAACTTCAATGCAGATGGGAGCGTTAGCTGCCGAGGGCCTGGGACTTGGCTTCCTGGGAGAGGAGGATCAGGGTCCAGCCGGAGAAGATCAGGTCGATGCCGATCAGGAGGCCGATCGCCCACTCGGCCGAATTCGGCCAGGAGGCGACGAAGATCAGGCCGATCAGGAGCGAAAGTGCTCCGTTCAAGCCAAGCCAGCCCGCCCCGGGCACGCCCCGCTGGGCGAAAGCGGCTCCGAGCCGGACGACGCCGGCCGCGAGGAAGTAGGCGATCAGGATCACGGTGAAGGCCTTTGCGCTCAGGTCCGTATGGGTGACGATTATCAACCCGACTATCAATGCGACCAGGGCCCAGGCGATCCTCGCGATCACGGTTCCGGCTCCCTCGGCCGAGAAAGCCCAGACGAAGATGAACACCGACGCAATGACGAAAGAGATCCCGACCAGCAGCGCAAATGCCTGACCGACGATGTGGGGCGCGACGATCGCGAAACAACCGACCAGGATCATCAGGATCCCGGCCCCGGTGAAAATCCCGGATGCGCGTTTGACTTCCTTCTCCGGTGTTGCGTTGTATTCCATGGCCAAAGCCTATCCTCGCCAGCGGAGGTAGAGTCCGGCGCGATTCCGGGATGGTGTAATCGGTAGCACACCGGTTTTTGGTACCGGCAGTGGAGGTTCAAGTCCTCCTCCCGGAGTTTGGGGTACCTCTATGTTTGGGAATCGCGGGACGCGGTTATGGGTGCAGGGTCAGTCTCGTTTTCAGGCAATAGGGACATCACCCGGAGGAATCGATGCGAAAGCTCGCAGTCGCAGTTGCGGTAGCCGTCACCACCTTCTTCGCCCAGGGCATTCAGGCCCAGGCCGCGGTCACCGACGCCTTCGACGGCGCGATCACCTGCACGACCCAGCCGGCGATCCCCTCTCCGCTGCCCGGCAGCGAGTACGCCGGACAGCGGTGGTGTGGCTCGAACACTTCGCTGCCCGGGCTTGGCAGCACCGTTGATTCCTGGGATGGAACGCCGATCGACGTCAACTTCGCCCTGCCACCCGAACCGGGAACCGGGCCGGACGGCAACTACCCGGTGGTCATGATCTTCCACGGCTGGGGCGGCATGAAGTCCGGTTTCACCGACATGCAGCGCTGGCTCAGCCGCGGCTACGCGGTCTTTTCGATGACCGACCGGGGATTCCACGAATCCTGCGGCAGCGCGGCCGCCCGCCTGACCGGCGGCACCGCCTGCGACAACGGATACATCCACCTGCTCGACACCCGCTACGAAGTGCGCGACGCCCAGTACCTGGCCGGTCTGCTCGTCGATGACGGCCTGATCTCGCCGACCCGGATCGCCACCACCGGCGGCTCCTACGGCGGGGGTCTCTCGATGGCCCTCGCGGCCCTGAAGAACCGGGTAATGCTGCCGGACGGCGCCCTGACCGAATGGAAGAGCCCGGCCGGGACGGACATGAGCCTGGCCGTGGCGATCCCGAGCATTCCCTGGACCGACCTCGCCTACTCGCTCGTCCCGAACGGGAACAATCTCGACTACATCGAGGACGCGTCGTATTACGGGCGCTTCGGCGTGATGAAGGAGTCCTGGGTCAACCTGCTCTACACGCTCGGACTGGGAACCGGGAACTACGCGGCTGCCGGCGAGGATCCCGGCGCCGACCTGACCGGCTGGAAGAGCGTGCTGGACGCCGGCGAGCCGTATGACGGCCAGGCCGGGGCCCAGGCGATCCTCGACGAGATCACCGCTCACCACTCCTCGTATTACATCGACCACAGCATCCAGCCCGCCCCGCTCCTGATCTACTCGGGCTTCACCGACGACCTCTTCCCGGTTGACGAGGCGACCCGCTTCTACAACCGGACCCGGGCCCAGTACCCGAACGCGAAGATCGGGCTGATCTTCGGACCGAACTCGGGTCACATGCGGGGCATGAGCAAGTCCGATGCGACCGCCTACCAGCAGGAAGTGGAGAACCAGTGGGTCGACTTCTACCTCAAGGACGAAGGCGCCGAACCGGCCTCCAACGTACGGGCCCTGCTCCAGACCTGCCCGGCAAACGCGCCGGTCGGTGACCCCTATGTCGCCGATGACTGGGCTTCGATTTCCCCCGGCGAAATCCGGTTGGTCTCACCGGAATCCCAGACCGTTTCCGCCGGTGGCGGCGATCCCGCGTCCGCCGGGATCTTCAATCCCGCCCCGACCGGCCAGGCCTGCTCGACCGCGCCCGGCGGCAAGGAAACCGGGACGGCCAGCTACGAGCTCGACCCGGCCCCGGCCGGCGGCTTCACCGTACTCGGCGCTCCGACCGTGGTCGCGAAGATCCAGCAGGAAGGCGTCAACTCGCAGATCGCGGCCCGGCTGGTTGACGTCTCGCCCGACGGGACGACCAAGCTGCTGGTCGCCCGTGGCCTCTGGCGCCCGCAGGGTGAGGGTTTCCAGGTCTTCCAGCTACACGCCAACGCCTGGAAGGTCGAGGAGGGCCACGTGCTGCGACTCGAACTGCTGCCGAAGGACGCCTCGGTGCCGGCCGGCCTCGTCGCGAACTACGGCCGCCCCTCGAACGGCCAGACCGATGCCACTGTCACCGACCTCGACCTGCGGATCCCGGTCGCCGACCAGCCCGGCGCGGCCGGCGGTCTGGTCACCGCGCCGGCCGCCAAGGTCCTGCCCGACCGGCCCGGCGTGAAGCTTGCCCCCGGCTACGACACCGACGACCAGGTTCCGATCGACGATTACGAGCCGCCGCCGGTCGACCACCCGAAGACGATCAGGAAACGGATCGTGATCGGCAAGGTTCAGATCAAGGGCAAGCGAGTGCTGATCAAGGCCGGTTGCCCGAAGGCAGCAACCGTCTGCCCGAAGGCGCGGATCACCGTGGCCGGCGCAAAGCGGAAGACCCGCGGGACACTGGCCAGGATCAAGGGAGTGGTCGTCAAACCCGGCGAGAACCGGCTGGTTTCGACCCGCCTGACCAAACGCGGGCAGAAGGTCCTGAAACAGACCAGGGGCCGGAAGCTGGCGGTGAAGGTCACCGTCAAACCGGCCGGGATGGCGAAGAGAACGGTTCGACGGGTAGCGAGGGTCACCCGCCAGCGCAGGTAGGGTCCCCCGCGGAAATCTGCGGGCTTGCATATATCTTTGATCAGCGCTACGATCCCCGCGGTTCGGCAAGTGGCCGGGAGTACGACCGGGAGGGGTTGAAGTGGTACGGAGAGCCGTTGTTCTTGCAGTGTTCGTGTTCTTTGGCGTGACCGGACCCGCGCAGGCGGCGGCGCCCGCGAGCGTCCTGGACGGGCAGATTCCCTGTGGCGTCGTGACCGATGAAGGTTCAGGCGGCAGCGCCGTCAGCACCTCCCTGGGGCAGGTCTGGTGCGGCACGATCCGCCCCTCCGACAACACCAGCGCAACCGTCACCCCCGCAATCGAATCGGTCCGCAGCACCGCGAAGACCACCGACGGCGTTCCGCTGGACATCAACTTCGCAATGCCCGACCCCGGCACTTTCGGCCCGCCCCCGTACCCCACCCTGATGGCTTTCCACGGATACGGCGGAAACCGCTTCAGCTTCAGGGCCCTGCAGCGCTGGCTCGACAAGGGTTACGCGACCTACTCGATCACCGCCCGCGGCTTCGACGAGTCCTGCCTGAGCGCCGGCTCGAAGGCCGCCGACCCGGAGGGCTGCGCCAAGGGCTACATCCACCTGATCGATCAGCGCTTCGAGATCCGCGATACCCAGAACTTCATCGGCAACCTGGTTGACGAGGGACTGGTGCAGCCGGACGGCCTCGCTGCCTGGGGCGTCTCGTACGGCGGCGGGCACACGCTCTCGTTCGCCGCGTTGAAGGACCGGATGATGAACCCGGACGGGACGCTGGTCCCTTGGACCAGCCCGGACGGCACCCCGATCAGCATCAAGGCCGCCGTCGCCCAGGTTCCCCCGACCGATCTGCCCTACATCCTCGCGCCGAGCGGTTCCGACCTCGACTACATCGCCGATTCGAGCTACATCTACAAGACGAGGGACGGCCGGGCGAGCCGGGTCGGGATCCTCAAGGAAGGCTGGGCCCAGGGCCTTGCCGCAACCGGTTTCACCGCCCCGATCGGTACCGATCCCGGCGCCGACCTGCAGGGCTGGCTGGCCGACTTTGAAAAGGGCGAGCCATACGACGGGAAGGCTTCGATCCGGAACTCGATCGCCGAACTCGCCAGGTACCACTCGCCCTACGGAATCGACAGCAGCGAAGCCCCGGCCCCCATGTTCATCAGCGCCGGTTACAACGACGACCTGGTTCCGGCGGTCGAGGAACTCCGGCTCTACAACCGGACCCGGGCCCGGTACCCGGACCTTCCGATCACCCTCTTCCTCGGTTCGCTCGGCCACCCGCGCGGCCAGATCCAGGCGAACGTGTCAAGTGCGCTGCGGACCAAAGAGGACCAGTGGACCGACTACTACCTCGGCGGCACCGGAACCAGGCCGGCGTCGGAGGTCATCTCCTACACCCAGACCTGCCCCAACGGCGGTGATGGCGGCGGGCCCTACACGGCCTCCGACTGGGCTTCTCTTTCGCCCGGCGAGATCCGGCTCAAGGATGCGGCCGTGCAGACGATCGGCGCCGCCGGAGGGGACCCGGCGATCGCCGGCGCCTGGAACGGTGTCACTGCCGGGCAGAACCCCTGCGGCCCCGAGTCCGGCAGCAAGGAACCCGGATCGGCCAACTGGGATCTCGCCCCGGCCCCGGCGGGCGGTTACACGATGCAGGGCTCCCCGACGGTGATCGCCGACATCGACCTCGGTGATTCCCCGAACTCGGAGATCGCCGGTCGCCTGGTCGACCTCAGCCCCGACGGAACCACCAAGATCCTGGTCGCGCGGACGATCTTCCGCCCCTGGCCGAGCGGTGTCCAGGTCTTTCAGCTCCACCCCAATGCCTGGAAGGTCGAGGAAGGCCACGCCCTGCGACTTGAGCTGCTGGCCAAGGACGCCGCTGGAGCGGCCGGATCCTTTTTGATCAACTCCTTCCGCCCTGCCGACGGGCAGGGTGACATCACGGTCAGGGACATGGAACTGCGGATCCCGGTCGTCGAGACCCCTGGCGCGCTCGGCGGGCTGGTCAAGGCTCCGGCGAAGAAGGTCCTGCCCGACCGCCGGGGCGTGAAGCTCGCTCCCGGCTACGCGGCGACCGGCGCCCTGGCGATTGACAACCCGCTCAGGGCCGGCTCGAAGGGGTCGGTCAGGGGCAAGTCCCTGAAGATCGCCCTGACCTGCCCGGCCAGCTACACCAATGCCTGCCCGAACAAAAGCGTGACCATCAAGGGCGCGCCGAAGAAGGGCCGGGGCAGGAACGTGAAGGTCGCGTCCGCGAGCAAGGTGAAGGTCCCCGGCGGCAAGACGAAACAGGTCACCATGAAACTGACCGCCGCCGCACGCAAACTGTTCCGCGACCTCAAGCGAGGCAAGCGGAAAGTCAAGGGACTGAAGTCGCTTCGCGTCGCGATCCTGGTCGACGGCAGGCAGTCGGGCTACGCAACGGTGAGAAGAGCGGGCAGGGTCCGGTAAACGCGGGCGGTACTGCCGTTCGCAACTTGTCGCGTACCAACGCGTTCTATAGAGTGACTCCGCTTCGGGATTGGCCCGGGGCAGGGAAAACAGGAGAGAACCGGAGAACCATGCGTAAGCTTGTATTGCTGCTCGCCTTGCTGGGCAGCCTCTTTGCAGTTTCGGCCGCCCAGGCGGCACCGCCCGCGTCCGTCTTCAACGGCGCCGTCGCCTGCACAACCCAGGGCGTCGGTGACTACGAAGGCCAGACCTGGTGCGGCAGCGGCCAGTACAACCAGAACGCCGACATCCGCAGCGCCGTCGAGTCCTTCGACGGGGTTCCGATCGACGTCAACGTCGCCTTCCCCGACCACACCCAGTTTGGCGACGGCCCCTACCCGCTGGTCTACGTCTTCCACGGCTACGGTGGCGGCAAGATCAACTTCACGGGCATGCAGCACTGGCTCGACAAGGGCTACGCAGTCTTCTCCCAGACCAACCGCGGCTTCCATGAGTCCTGCGGTACCGCCACCTCGAAGGCCGATGACGCCGATTGCGTGACCAAGGGCTTCGTGCGTCTCGACGACACCCGTTACGAAGTCCGCGACGCGCAGCTCTTCGCCGGCATGCTGGTCGACGAGGACCTGGTCCAGCCGAACAAGATCGCCGCGACCGGCGGCAGCTACGGCGGCGGCATGTCGATGGCCCTGGCGGCGCTGAAGGACCGCATCATGCTCCCGGACGGCACCTACGCCGCCTGGACCAGCCCGCAGGGCACTCCGATGAGCATCGCGGTTGCGATTCCGGACATCCCGTGGACCGACCTTGCCTACTCCCTGGTTCCCAACGGCAGCAACATCGACTACATCAAGGACGCCTCCTACTACGGCCCGTTCGGCATCATGAAGCAGTCCTACGTGAATGGCCTCTACATCAGCGGCCTTGGCGCCCCCGGCTACTACACCGATCCCGGCACGCAGCCGGAAGCGGACCTGGCCGGCTGGAAGGCCTTCATGGACGCGGGCGAGCCCTTCGAGGGCGAACCCGCCGCCGAACAGATGCTGACCGAGGTGACCACCCATCACTCCTCGTACTACATCGATCACAGCCAGGCCCCGGCCCCGCTGCTGATCAGCTCGGGCTTCACGGATGACCTGTTCCCGGCCAACGAGGCGACCCGCTTCTACAACCGGACCCGGGCCCAGTACCCGAACTCGCCGATCGGCCTGTTCTTCGGCTCCTTCGGCCACATGAGAGGCCAGAACGGCTCCGAGACTGTCAATGACCGGGCGGCCCTCCAGGACGCCTGGGTCGACTACTACCTGAAGGGAACCGGCTCCCAGCCGGCCTCGAACGTGACCACCTGGACCCAGGTCTGCCCGAACGGGGCGACCGATGGCGGCCCTTACGTGACCGACAACTGGGTCGACCAGTCGCCGGGCGAGATCGTCCTGACCGATACCGGCAGCAAGACGATCGAACCGACCGGTGGCGACCGGGCTGCCGGCGGCACGTTCAACCCGGCACCTTCCGGCACGGCCTGTGCCACCGCGTCGGGAACCCCGGAGACCGGCATCGCCAACTATGAGACCGCCGCCGCTCCGGCCGGTGGTTTCACGGTGATGGGCTCGCCGACCGTGATCGCCAGGTACAGCTACAGCAGTGACGAGCCGCCGCAGGTTGCGGCGCGCCTGGTCGACATCTCGGCCGACGGCACCACCAAGACACTGGTCAACCGCGGAGTCTGGCGCCTGCCCGACACCGGTTTCCAGGTCTTCCAGCTGAACCCGAATGGCTGGCATGTTGACGAGGGCCACAAGCTCCGTCTCGAGTTGCTGCCCTTCGACGGCGGCAACGCCGATCCGGTCGCCGGACTGCTGTCCAACTTCGGGCGTCCGACCAACAACGAGCCGGCGATCACCGTCGAGGATCTCGAACTCAGGGTCCCGGTCAAGGAACAGCCCGGGTCGCTGAGCGGTCTGGTCAAGGCACCCGCCAAGCGGGTCCTGCCGAATCGTCCGGGTGTTGAACTCGCCCCCGGCAACGAGGACATCGGCTCGGAGACCATCGAGCAGTACCGCGAGCGGAACTACCCGGTGGTCGGCAAGATCAAGATCACCGGCGCCACCGTCAAGGGCAAGACCCTGACCGCGAAGGTGTTCTGCGCCGGCTCGAACGACTCCTGCGCCCGGGCCAAGGTGTCCTTCAAGGGTGCCCCGAAGAAGGGCAAGGGCAAGGGCGTCGTACTGGCGACCAAGAGCAACGTCACCGGCCCGGCCGGCAAGACCACGGCTGTCAGGTTCAACCTGACCGCAAAGGCCCGCGCGCTGTTCAAGGACACCGTGAAGCGCAAGGTGACCCGCAAGAACGGCCGCAAGAAGGTCAAGAAGGTCAAGGTCAGCGGACTCAAGTCGCTCCGCAGCCAGGTGCTGATCGGCGGCAAGTCGGCCGGCTTCATCACCGTCAAGCGGACCGGCAAGGTCAACTAAACGAGAGTCTCCGGACGACACCGGGGGTACCTGAAAAGTAACGAGCGCTTCGCGCTCTGGTTAAGGAGTCACTTTTCAGGCACCCCCGGTACCGTCCTGACCCAACGAGATGCTCAGGGAGTCCGTCGACGGCGGGCTCCTTTTTGTGTTGGTTTCGTGAACGGGTGGTAATCTCAATAGCCAGGGGATGTGCCAACCGGCGCGTGCCCGAGAGAGTCGTCCAAGGGAAGCCGCAGGGAGCGGCAACCGTTTCAATAGGGAGAAACAGGGATCAAATGCGTAAGTTCGCCGTAGCGTTCGCTGCACTTTTCATGCTCGTCGTCGTGCCCAATGCCTTCGCCGCGCCGCCGAGCTCGATCTTCAATGGAACGATCCCCTGCACGACCGTTGGAGACGGTCGAACCGTCTGCCAGGGTCCGGGCGGCGACACCAACGCCACGCCCGGTGTGAACAATGCGGTCGCCAACACCGTCCCCAGCTGGGACGGCACCCCGATCGACGTCACCGTTGTCCTGCCCGACGCCAGCACCTTCGGCCCCGGTCCCTACCCGCTGGCCATGTACTTCCACGGTTTCGGCGGCGGCAAGGAGGGTGCCGACGGCGACCTCAAGCGGTTCACCGATCTGGGCTTCGCCGCCTTCTCGATGACCGAGCGCGGCTTCAAGTTCTCCTGCGGCAAGCCGAACGCGATCATCGCCCTGAACAACGACACCCCTGACGCCTGTGACAAGGGCTTCATCCATCTGATGGACACCCGCTACGAGGTCAGGGATGCGCAGTACTTCGCCGGCCTGCTCGCCGACGAGGATTTGATCCAGCCGAAGAAGATCGGCACGGCCGGAGCCTCCTACGGCGGCGCCAAGTCGATTTCGCTGGGCGCCCTGAGGAACCGGGTGATGCTCCCCGATGGTTCTCTCATCCCGTGGCAGAGCCCGGAGGGCAAGGACATGGAGATCGCGGTCGCCGCCCCGATCGTGCCCCCGAGCGACTTCGCCTACTCCCTGGTGCCGAACGGCCGGACCTACGACTACACCCGCTTCAACACCTACCTCGGCCCTGGCGGCGACGCACCGTTCGGAGTCATGAAGTCCGCGATCACCAACGGCCTCGCCTCGGCCGGCGACTCCTTCAGCGGCGAGCACGGCACCGACCTCGATCCGCTCTGGGACATCAACGGCTGGAAGGTCATGATGAACGCGGGCGAGCCGGTCGATACGGCGGTCGCCACGACGATGACGGATGAGATGACCACCCATCACTCCGCCTACTACATCGATCACAGCATCGAGCCGTCACCGATGATCATCGCCCAGGGGCTGACCGACGATCTCTTCCCGATCAGCGAGTCGATCCGTTTCTACAACCGGACCAAGAGCGAGTACCCGAACTCCACTGTCGGTCTGCTGTTCGCCGACATCGGCCATCCCCGGGCCCCGCTGGAGGAGCCCAACGAGCAGGGACGCCCGGCTGACATGGAGCTGGGTTACACGACCGTGGAGAAGTGGTTCGACTACTACCTCAACGGCACCCTCCCGAAACCCGATGACGGGGTTACCGCGATGAGCATGGTCTGCCCGTACAGCGAGCCTTCCGGCGGGCCTTACACGTCCGATACCTGGGCCGACTTCGCCCCCGGTGAGATGCGGCTCAGCGACCCGGCCAAGAGGGTGATCGCCGCCGACGGTGGCGACGACAACGTGGCCAGCAACTTCATGACCCTGATCCCGGCCTGCACCCAGCAGCAGGAAACCGAGGAACCGGGAATCGCCCAGTACGACTTCCCTGTTTCGAGCGGGGCGGGATACACGCTGGCCGGTTCCGCGACCATAATCGCCGACGTTTCGGTGGCCAACGGTGGCGAGTCGCAGATCGCCGGCCGGCTGCTTGAGATCACCCCGGACGGCAACCAGCGACTAATCGCCCGCGGCGTCTACCGACCGGAGAGCTCGGGCACCCAGGTCATCCAGCTGAACGCCAACGTGTACCACTTCGCTCCGGGCACGAAGATGCGGATCCAGCTGCTGCCTCGGGACGGCAGCACCGGGTTGCCGCAGCTCTCCTCTTTCCGCCCGTCGAACGATCAGCAGGACGTGACGATCAAGAACGTCGACATCAGGGTTCCGGTGCGGGAAGAGCCCGGCTCGCTGAACGGCCTGGTCAAGAGTCCATCCCCGAAGGTCCTGCCCGAGGGCTACGAGCTGGCGACCGGGTTCAGCTCGATCGGATCTATCAGCATGGCTGACTACATCGGCAACCGCGACGCCAAGCCGGGCAAGCTGAAGGTGACCGCTGCCACGGTCAAGGGCAGGCAGCTCACCGCCAAGGTCAGTTGCCCGGCCGCGGCCGGCTCCTGCGCGAAGGCAAAGCTTTCCTTCAAGGGCGCCGCCGGCAGGGGCAAGGGCGTAGTGCTCGCCACCAGGGCGGGGGTGACCGCCAGGCCCGGCAAGACCGCGACGGTCAAGCTCAACCTGACCGCCAGGGCGCGAAAGCTGTTCAAAGACAGCAAGAAGGGCAAGCGCAGGATCAAGGGCCTCAAGTCACTCAAGGCCACCGTCCTGATCAACGGCAAGTCCGCCGGCAAGATCACCGTCAAGAGGACCGGCAAAGTCAACTAACCGCAACCGGCCCGGAGGAGTCTTCCCGAAGTCCGAGCTGCCTCCAGGCCGGGTTCACGGCCTCGACCTTGGGTCGGTGCCACAGGTTTGCGACCTCTCCGGTTGCAAACCTGCGACACCTGCCCGAATCAGGGCCGGAACCGGTCGAGACCGGATCTGGGTGCGTTGCCCGGGCTAGGTTCGTTCTTTGGAGCGGCCCCGGGGTGAGGCGATGCCGAGGACGCGCATCGCCTTGATTCCGAGGCCGAGGCGTTCCCGGCCTTCGGTGGCGGTGGCGTCGTGGCCGGAGAGGTCGCGGATGCGTTCGAGGCGGTAGCGGATCGTGTGCCGGTGGGTGAACATCTGCTTGGCGGTGGCGGGAACGTTCGCATCGCTGTCCAGATAGGCCTCGACCGTGGCGACCAGGTCGGTTTCATACTGCTCGTCGTAGGCGACCAGTGGCTCGACCGTCTCCGAATAGAAGCTCATCAGTTCCTCGTTGCTGGTGCCGAGCAGCAGGCGGTAGGCGCCCGTGTCCTCGAAGGCGATCGGGGAGCGGCCCTCGGCCTCGCCCACGTTGAGCGCGAGCTGGGCTTCCCGGGCGGCCCGCTCGATCTGATCCGGCCCGGTGGCCAGGCGCGAGCGGGAAATGGTTACGGTCAGGCCCGAGAGCGAGCGCGGAAGTTCCCGGTCGAGCGCGTCCTCGACCTTGACCAGGCGGTCTTCCTCGTTGGTCGGGACCAGGATGCCGACCACGGCCCCTTCCTCGGATTCACCCATGCCGGCGATCGCGCCGGAGGCGATCGCCCGGATCGTGCGCAGGGCCATGTCAAGCACCCGGGAGCGCCAGTCACCTTCCTGGGCCGAGCCGGCGTGAGCCCGGATCATCAGGACTCCGCCGCCGCGGGAAAGGTCGCATCCGACCTCCCCGGCCCGGGCGACGATGTCATCGGTGTTGGTCATCGAGCCGTCCAGCATCGCGCGGATGAATTCCGACACGGCGCCCTCGTTGCCCCATTCGTCGGAACGGGCCCGCTCGACTTCCAGGGCGGCCAGAGCCGACATCACTTCGAGCGTGTCGCCGTCAACTCCGTCACCGAGGTAACGGGCTTCACCGACCGTGGTGTCACCGAGGATCAGTTCGATCGTGGCGACGCCCTTCTCCTTGGCCGTCAGCTTTGCTTCCTGCGCCTGGGTGGCTCCCGCCACGGCCAGCACGATCCCGGAACGGTCGAGAAAGGCCACCGGCATTCCCAGCACGTCGGCCGCGGCCCGGGCCAGGCCCGGCAATCCACGACCCGCAAGGACCGGACTGGCCAGGCGCGCGGGCGCCGAGGACTTGGCTTCCGGGGCGGGGCTCACCCGCCCGTGAAGGGGTTGAGCGGCGCGATGCCGTTCGAGATCAGTACCCACGCCAGTCCCGCGATGACGCCGATCGTGATCAGCCCCCCGAAGATCAGCAGGGAGAGGAAACCGGCCGCGAAACGCTCGTGCCAGCGCCCGTACGAACTCACCGCCGGGACCAGGATCAGGCCGACGAATGCGGCGAGACTCACGAGGCCGGCGGCGCCGAAATACCAGATCTGGGTTGAAACGGCGAGCACCATCGGCCTAATTTTTGCGCAACTGGCCCAGAAGCAGGGCCCAGACCGCGAAAAACGAGAAGCAGAGTGCCCCGAGAGCCCAGCCTCCGAAGACGTCGCTCAGGTAGTGGACACCGAGATAGACCCGGCTCAGGCCAACCAGCGCGGCCAGCAGAATGCCCCCGGTGATCAGGGCAGCCTTGCGGGCCATGTCGGGGCGGAGCCGGACGGCGATGGTGACCGAGAGCCAGACATAGAAGATCGAATGGGCGGCGTGCCCGGAGGGGTAGGCGTAGCCGGCGACCTCGATCATCCCGCCATCGGGGCGGGGCCGCGCGACCCAGTCCTTGATCCAGTCGATTCCGAACGCGATCGCAATCGAGGAAAGGACCAGCACCAGCACTTCCGACCAGTGCTGCCGGACCGCCAGTATCACCGCGGTCACGGTGATCAGGGGCAGCAGCACCACCTGGGAGCCGAGCACCGTCACTACCTTGGCGATGGAGGTCAGCCAGCCGGTCTCGATCAGGTCCCTGAAATCGAAGGCCCGCAGGTCGCCGGGGGTCGGGCCACCGTCGTCGAGCAGAATCCCGGCGTAGGCGAAGAGCACGAATGAGGCCACGGCGATGATCGCGAAGAGCGTCGTCACCTCGAGACCGAAAGTCCCGCCCGGCGTGAAGCGGTCCTGGATCCAGCGCAACTGCGTCTCGTAGCGACGGGCCAGTCGCACCAGCCAGGCGCTGTACCAGCGGCCTTCCATCCACTCGACCGCCCTGGCCCGGTTATTCGGTTCGCGCAGGTATTTCCAGGCGAGATAGGAGGCGACCGAGACCACGATCATCGTGCCGATGACGAGCGCCGCCAGCCCGACGTACTCGGCCGCCGCTTCGATGCTGCGGGCGAAGAAATAGCCGGCCAGGATGTGCAGGGTGATCTGGAGGCCGGAGCCGAGGATGCTGTAGGGCGCGAAGGCCCGGTACCGCATGCCGGAGCTGCCCGCCACAAACGGGGAAAGGGCCCGGACCA
>JAIBCJ010000047.1 GCA_019694145.1 Solirubrobacterales bacterium
ACATGGAGGATTACTTCCAGGCCAAGCGGCTGCTCTTCGCCGCCGGTCCGGGCGCTGCGGTGGTCAACGTCGATGACGAGTACGGTCGGCGCCTGGCCACCGAATTCGACTGTCTGACCTATTCGGCCAACGGCGCGGCGGCCGACTATTCTGCTGTAGAAGTTAGTTTCAACGCCGGCGGGGCGAGCTTCCTGCTTCAGTCCGAGCACGGTGACATACCAGTCACGACGATGCTCCCGGGCAGCTTCAATGTCGCTAACGCTCTGGCCGCGCTGGCGGGGGCCGTAGCGCTCGGAGTGGATCCCGAGGAGGCAATGGCCGGTCTGGCCGACGCGGGGCGGGTGCCGGGACGGTTCGAACCGATCGACGAGGGCCAGGAGTTCGCGGTGCTGGTCGACTATGCACACACCCCGGACTCGGTCGAGAACGTGCTGCGGGCAGCCCGCGGGTTGACCGAAGGCCGGCTGATCTCGATCGTCGGGGCAGGTGGCGACCGCGACAAGGCGAAGCGGCCAATGATGGGAAGGGCCGGGGCCGAGCTTTCCGACCTGGCCGTGATCACCTCCGACAATCCCCGTTCGGAGGATCCGGCGGCGATCATCGAGGACGTGCTGGCCGGGATAGATGACCGCGAATCGGTGCTGGTCGAGCAGGACCGCGATGCCGCGATTGGCCTGGCGATCAGGGAGGCCGGGCCGGGGGACACGGTGGTGATCGCCGGCAAGGGCCACGAGCAGGGCCAGGAATTCGAGAACGGACGGAAGATCCCCTTCGACGATCGCGACGTAGCCCGCAGACACCTTCGCGAACTGGCTGGAAAGCCCGCGTGATCGAGCTGACCACCGAACAGATGGCGGCCGCGATGGGAGCGGATGTGATTGCCCGCGGGTCGGGCGGGGTGCCGGAGCGGGCCGAGATCGATTCTCGCAAGGTTGAAGGAGGCGAGCTCTTCTTCGGCCTGACCGGAGGTCAGAGCGACGGCGGCGAGCACGCGGCGAACGCGCTTGAGTCCGGGGCCTGGGGGGTCGTCGTAAGCCACGAACGGGCGGCAGAGCTGGTCGCCGGCGGGCCGGAGCCAGGCAACTCCGGTGCGCCCGGCGCATTTGTTTTCGCCAGCCCCGACCCCCTGCTTTCACTTCAGATGCTGGCCCGCGCCTGGCGCAGGGAACTCGATGCGACGGTCATCGGAATCACTGGATCGGTAGGCAAGACCTCGGTCAAGGACATCACCCGGGCGTTGCTGCCCGGTGAGGTCCACGCCTCGGCCGAGAACTTCAATACGGAGATCGGCCTGCCCTTGACCATTCTCGAAGCGCCGGCCGGAACCGAGACCCTGGTCCTGGAAATGGCGATGCGGGGCGAGGGACAGATTGCCGAACTGGCGGTGATCGCCGAACCGGATGTGGGAGTGATCACCAATGTGGGGCCTGTTCACGTCGAACTGCTCGGTTCGATCGAGGCGGTGGCCGCGGCCAAGGCAGAGCTGATTGTCAACATGAGACCCGAAGGAGTGATGATCGTTCCCTTCGAGGCCGGTTACCTCGACCCGCACCTCGAAAACGTGCCGGGCCTGATTCGCTTCGGCGGGGAGGGTGATGTGCGGGTGATCGAACTCTCGGTTGAAAACGGGGCGACCAAGGCCCGGATCGAGACCCTTCAGGGTTCGCAGGCCTTCGAATTTCCCTTCGCCGAACCGCATAACCTGACCAATTCCCTGGCCGCAATCGGTGCCGGTGTGGCGGCCGGATTCACCCCGGCGGAACTGGCAGCCCGGGCGGATGGCATTGCCTTTTCACGCTTCCGCAACGAACACATCGACCTCGGTGACCGGGGTCTCATCATCAACGACTGTTACAACGCAAATCCGGTGTCGATGCGTGCCGCCCTCGAGTATCTGGCCCAGATCGACCGGCCGCGCAAGATCGCGGTGCTCGGTCTGATGGCTGAACTCGGCCCCGACGAGGTTCGCTTTCACGAGGAGATCGGGGAAATTGCCCGCGGGCTTGAAGTCGATGTGATCAGCGTCGGAGATCTCGCCAGAGCCTACGGCGCGGACCTGAAAGCAGGTGATCCCGAAGAGGCCGCCCGGCTGGTCGACGAGCGGCTTGGTCCCGACCTGGCAGTACTTGTCAAAGGTTCCCGGGCGGCCGGACTCGAGCGGGTGACCGAGCTGGTCACCGCCACGGCCAAAGGCACGAATGCCGAAACGGCCGCAGCTTCATCGGAAAGCGAGGCCGCCGGTGGGTGAAATCGTGATCGGGGCGATGGCCTCGATGCTGATCTGTCTCTTCCTCGCGCCACGCTTCATTGATTTCCTGCGCGGACGCGAATTCGGTCAGCACATCCGCGAGGAAGGGCCGGCCGGCCACCAGACCAAGGCTGGCACCCCGACCATGGGCGGTCTGATCATCTTCACTGCGATCATTGTTCCTTTCCTGGTGCTCTCGGAACGGGATGCCGCCTCGATGACCGTCTTCGGGGTGGCGCTCGGCTGTGCCGCGCTCGGTTTTGCCGATGACTACATCAAGATCATCAAGCGCCGGTCACTCGGCCTGCCCGGCCGCTACAAGCTGCTCGGTCAGGTCTTTCTCGCCCTGATCCTCTGGTGGGTCGCCCGTCACGAAGTCGGCCTTGAACCGGTGATCCATTTCCGGATCGGTGACCTGACCTGGAACATCGGTCCGGTCGGGTATTTCATCCTGATCTTCCTGGTTCTTGCCGGCGCCACGAACGGAGTGAACCTGACCGATGGGCTAGACGGCCTGGCGGCCGGTTCCAGTGCGATCGTCTTGCTCACCTACACGGCGATCTCCTATGTGACGGTCGGTCAGCATGACCTCGCGCTCTTCGCCGTCTGCCTGGTCGGCGGCTGCATCGGTTTCCTTTGGTTCAACGCTTTCCCGGCCACCATTTTCATGGGGGATACCGGCTCGTTAGGTCTCGGCGGAGCCATTGGTGCGCTCGCCGTGATGACTCAGACCGAGGTGCTGCTGATCGTGATCGGCGGGATCTTCGTGATCGAAGCCCTCTCGGTCCTGATCCAGGTCTTCTCCTTCAAGACCTTCGGTCGCCGGGTCCTGATGATGGCCCCGCTCCACCATCACTTCGAGATGATGGCCTGGTCGGAAACCAAGATCATGCTCCGCTTCTGGATCATCGCCGCCGTCTGCTCCGGAATCGGGTTCGCGATCTACCAACATTCAATAGGCCGGTAGCCCGGGCGGCGCCGGGAGCCGGGCGGAGCCAGGAACCACCAGCTGTCCGCTGGCCTTCGTCAACGGCCGGAAACGACAGCTCAAGTACCCACGTACGATCGCGGTCATTTCCGGCCTTGTTCCTCGGCAGCGAACACCTGGAGGCCCCTGGCATCCACCCGCTGAGGGGTTGAGGGTGTTGGCATTCTTCGAGAACCCGCTTTTCGGCGTATAGCGCACCCAACTCCGATCTCGACGGTATCCCGACCCTGATCCGGGGCAGGTGCCTATCGGAGTTGTCTATATAGACAACTCACATACCCGCCTCCCGAGAACGAGGGTTCAAACCCGGCCCTGGAGGTGTCGCGGGACTCGGGGCCACCTTCAAATCCCCCGTCACCTGCCCGGTTCAACCCAAGTGGGTCGGATTCTCGGCAGTCGGGCCGGAAATCCGACCCACCTGAACTCATGGTGTAACCGGGCCTGTCCCGGGCCGATTTCGTGGCCGATGAACCGGGCGAAAGAATTCGGCTTTGGGGCAGGTGATCGGCTTCCCGTGGGGAAGACTCCTGAGTGGAGTATGTCCGCTCATCGAAGGCCCGCCCGCCGCTTCCCCAAGGGCCTTTCCTCGTAGTCGGGCTGGCACGCTCCGGGGTTGCCGCCGCCAGGGCGCTGAAAGCCCACGGTGAAGCCGTTTTCGGGGTTGACTCCGGCGAGCCCGAAGGCCTTGAGCTGCTGCGTGAGTCAGGCATCGACTTTGAGACCTCCGTCCCGGGGACCGATCGGCTCGACGGGGTTGCCACAGTGATCAAGAGCCCGGGCGTGCCCGAGTCGGCCGAAGTGATCGACGAAGCGTCCCGGCGCGGGCTGCCGGTGATCGGTGAACTCGAGCTCGGCTGGCGCATGTTCGAAGCACCGGTCGTCGCAATCACCGGGACCAACGGCAAGACGACCACGACCGAGTTGACCGCCCACCTTTTCCGCTCGGCCGGCCGGCCGGTGTCTGCCGCCGGCAACGTCGGGCATCCGGTCTGCGAGGTAGCGATGGAAGCGGCGGCTGGACGGGAGGTCGGCACCGTGGTCTGCGAATGCTCCAGCTTCCAGCTCGAGGATTCGGTCGAGTTCTCGCCCGAGGTCGCGGTGTTCCTCAATCTGGGTCCGGATCATCTCGACCGCCACGGCGACATGGGCTCATACCTTGAAGCGAAGCTCAGGATCTTCGCCAATCAGGTCGAAGGCGATGTCGCCGTATTGAACGCCGATGACCCCCAGGTTGCCGTCAGCGAGACGACCGCAGCGAAGATCCGCTTCTCGACGGCCGGTGCTGAAGGAGCGGAACTGACCCTGGACGGTGAAACCATCCTGGTTGATGGCGAACCGCTGATCGAGGTCAGCGAGATGCAGATAATCGGCCGCCACAATGTCGCCAACGCGATGGCCGGTGCCGCCTCCGCAATCGCGCTCGGGCTCAGCACGGACGAGGTCGCCGAGGGACTGAAGAGCTTTCCGCCGGTGCCGCATCGCTACGAGCCGATCGCCGAGATCGAAGAGGTTGTATTCATCAACGATTCCAAGGCGACCAACGTCGACGCGACCCTGGCCGCCATCGATTCCTCCGACCGAACCCTTCACCTGATCCTTGGCGGCAGCACCAAGGGTGAGCCCTTCGACGAACTGGTCGGACCGGTCGCCGCACACTGCCGTGGCATCTACCTGATCGGCGTGACCGCCAACGAGATCGGCAAGGCCCTGGAGCCGGCCGGAGTCGAAATCGTCCGCTACTGCGAGGATCTCGAGGCGGCGGTTTCGGAAGCCGCCGGTGCGGCGACTCCGGGCGAGGCGGTGTTGCTTTCGCCGGCCTGCGCGAGCTTCGACCAGTTCAAAAACTATGAGGACCGGGGCGACTCATTCCGCCGCTTCGTCGAGGATCTCGATGGCTGAACGGCGCCGCAAGAAGACCTCACGAAAGAGCAAGCCTTCGACCCGAGGCAGTGCGCTCCGGCCGGCCAAGGTGGGCAAGCAGGGGTTCTCGACCGAGTACAGCCTGATGCTGACCGCGACGATGATCCTGCTCGCCTTCGGCGTGGTCATGGTCTTCTCGGCCAGCTCGACCAGCCAGATCCTCAGCGACGGCAGCCTCGCGGGCAGCACCTTCTACCTCAAGAAGACCCTGATCGCGGTGACGATCGGCCTGATCTGCATGTGGCTGGTGATGCGCGGCAGCCTCAGTCGCTTTCGTGAAATGACCCCGAAGTTCATGATCGGCACCCTGGTCGCCTTGGTGCTTGTCCTTTTCATGGGGGCGGCGATCAACGGCACCCGCGGCTGGTTCATCTTCGGTCCGGTCCAGATCCAGCCCGCCGAATTCGTGAAGCTGGGGCTGATCCTCTACGGAGCCAACCTGCTGGCCGACCGGCCCGACCGTCTCTACTCGGTGCGCGACATGGGTCCGTACCTCGGGATGACCGGTGTCGCGTTGCTGCTGGTCCTGGCCCAGCCGGACATGGGCTCGGCCATGGTCGCCGTCTTCGCGGTCTTCGTCACCCTCTTCGCGGCCGGGGCGCGGCCCCGTGACCTCGGGCTGCTGGCCGGCGGGGTGGGAGGGATCGCCTTCCTCTTCGCGCTGGCGGCGCCATACCGCCGTGACCGCCTGCTGACTTTTCTCAACCCTGATGGTGATGTGACCGGTAACGGATTCCAGATCATCCAGGCAAAGATCGCAATCGGCTCCGGAGGCTTCGACGGTGTCGGGATCGGAAACGGAGTCCAGAAAGCCTTCTACCTTCCGGAAGCCCACACCGACATGATTTCGGCAGTGATCGGCGAGGAATTCGGTTTCCTCGGCATGTTCGCCCTGATCCTGGTCTACGGAATGCTCGGTTACGCGGGATTCCAGATTGCCCGCAAGGCGAAAGACGACTACGGACGGATCCTCGCCGGCGGCCTGACCGGACTGATTCTGATCCAGGCCTGCATCAACCTTTACGCAGTGATGGGAATGGCCCCGCTCACCGGCGTCCCGCTGCCCCTCGTCTCTTACGGCAACAACAGCCTGATCGTCAGCCTGATTTCGATCGGCCTAATCCTCAACGTGGGTCGGGGCGGAATGGCGGCGACCCGAAGCAAGCCGGTTCCGCGAAGAGATGCGGGGCCAAATGCAAGACTGCGTCTGATCGAAGGCGCAGGCCAATCAAGAACTCAAAGACCAGCAAGAAGGACATCCGGTGCCGAACGTCGTGATAGCGGCCGGCGGTACGGCGGGGCACGTGGTTCCGGCCCTCGCCATAGCCGACGAGCTTCGAGATAGAGGTGTGACCGTGTCTTTCCTTGGCGCTCGCGGCAGGCTCGAGGCGGAACTGGTCCCGAAGGCCGGCTACGAAGTCGACCTGCTCGACCTGTCCGGGATCGATCGCAAGAACCCGGTTAGGGCGGCTCGCGCTGCATTCCAGGCTGCCGCCGCAATCCCCAAGGCCCGCAACCTGATCAGGGCTCGCGGAGCAGATGCGGTGATCGGCGGGGGCGGATTTGTGGCTGGACCAGGCGGGGTGGCAGCCAAACGACTGAAGCTGCCGCTGGTCCTGACCGAAGCCGATCGCCACCTCGGCTTGGCAAACCGGCTACTGGCCAAACGGGCCGACCGGGTCTGCCTCGCCTTCGAGATCGAGGGAATGGACGGGGAGAACGTGCGGATCACCGGGCGTCCGGTGGGCCGTGCCGTGCTGAATGCGGACCGCGAGAAAGCCCGGGCCCGCTTCGGTATCGCGGCCGAGGCGCGCTGCCTGCTGGTCATGGGCGGAAGCCAGGGCGCGAGGACCATTAACTTCGCCGCGGTCGAAGCTTTGGCAGAACGGCCCGGTCGTGATTTTGACGTGGTTCACGTCTCCGGCTCTCGCGACTATCAGGTGCTGCGCGAACGGCTTGAGGCTGCTCCCCATGCCGACGGCTACACCCTGCTCGAATACGAGCCGAACATGGGCGACGGGATCGCCGCCAGCGACCTTGCCGTTGCCCGCTCGGGTGCCTCTGTGTTCGAGTTGGCTGCGCTGGGTCGGGCCGCGGTGCTGGTGCCCTATCCCTACGCAACTGCCGATCACCAGACCGCGAACGCGAACTGGATGGCCGAGGCGGGTGCCGCGGTGATCGTGCCTGATTCCGAACTCGACGCCAACCGTCTGTTCTCCGAGGTGACCGAACTGCTCGGTAATTCCAGCCGGTTGAACACGATGTCCGCCGCCTCGAAAGGACTCGCCCGGCCCGATGCGGCAAGGGACGTTGCCGGCGAGGTGATGAACCTGATTGGAGCCGGCAATTGAGCGTCGACGCGTCCAACAGCTGGGTCGATCGCCGAATCCACCTGATCGGAGTCGGCGGTGCCGGGATGTCCGGTCTGGCCTGGGCCGCTCACAAGCTTGGCGCTTCGGTGACCGGCAGCGACCGTTCGGACTCCACTTATATGGAGCGATTGAGGGCGGCCGGAATCGCGGTGACGGTTGGTCATGATTCGGCCAACGTTCCCGACGGAGCCGAAATCGTCGTTTCGACGGCGATCTCCGAGGAGAATCCGGAGCTGGCCGCAGCTCGGGAAAGCAGCCTGGAGGTGAGGCACCGATCCGAGCTCCTGGCCGAGATCTGCTCCTCCCGCCGTCAGATCGCGGTAGCCGGTACCCATGGCAAGACGACTACCACCGGCATGCTTACCTTCGCCCTGCGTGAGCTGGGCGAGGATCCTTCCTTTTTCATCGGCGGCGAGTTACCCGGTTTCGGACCAGGAGGGGAGGCCGCCAACAGCGGTTGGGGTGAGGGCGAATGGGTCGTGGTCGAAGCCGACGAATCGGATGGCAGCTTTCTTACCCTCAACCCCGAGATTGCGCTGATAACCAACATCGAGATGGATCATCACGCCCGTTGGGAGAACCTGGCCGAGCTTCGCGGCGCTTTTCACGACTTCGCAGAGAAGGCGCGCGCCGTAGTGCTGCCGGAAGCCGATCGGGAGATGGCGGCCGGACTGGCTGCTTTTGATCGGGAGATCACACCCTTCAACTTGTCCTGGCCAGGTCCGGAGGAGCTGAACCTTTCGGTTCCGGGTGAACACAACCGCTTCAATGCCCGGGCGGCGATCGGTGCGCTGGTAGCGGCCGGCTTCGGAGAAGACGAGGCGGCCGGGGCGTTCACCGGGTTCACCGGGGTGAAGCGCCGGCAGGAGTTCAAGGGCGAATGTGCGGGTGCCCGGGTATATGACGACTACGCGCACCACCCGACCGAAGTTGGAGCGGCGCTGGCGGCGATTCGCGAATTCAAACCGGACCGGCTGATCGCGGTCTTCCAGCCTCACCTCTACTCACGGACCAAGATCTTCAGCCAGCAGTTCGGGGCAGCGCTGGCCCGCGCGGACGAGATCGTCGTGCTGGATGTCTACCCGGCTCGCGAGAAGCCGGTCGGCCCGTTGGAGGGCGTCAGCGGACTGGACGTTTTGCGGGCGACGGCCGACCGGGCCGGCGGCAGGCCTTCCTACTGGGCCCCCGACCTCGACGCAGCCGAGCGGATCGTTCGCTCGCGGGCGACAGAGGGCGCGATCATCGCCACCCTGGGCGCGGGGGATGTCACGAAACTCTCAGATCGGCTGGTGGCATCGTGAGTGCCAGCGCCTCAAGTCGCGGGGGCGATGCCGCCCGTTCCGGCAAGCGGCCTGTGGTGAGCAGGAGTTCGCGAAACGGCAGTCCGGTCGCTCGCACCTCCGAGCTGGCGATGAAACGGGAGCGCCGCAGTAATCGCTTTCGTCTGATCCTCTTCTTCGGGCTGATTCTCATTCTTGTACTCGCCGCCGCCTACCAGTTCTGGCTTCGTGATTCTTCATTTGTCGAGATCAGGAAACTAGAGGTTGCCGGGGTCAGTACCGGGACCGAAGAGGGCAAGCAGATCGACCAGGCGATCCGCACAGCGATGGGGGAGATGACCACCCTCCACGTCCAGCCGGCCATTTTGGAACAGGAGCTTGACCGCTTTCCCCGGGTGGCCGATGCGCAAATCGAGACCTCCTTCCCTGACTCGGCTACCGTCACGGTCAAGGTCAGGGAGAACGGATCGATCTACGGTGAAGGATCTGAGGCCCTGCTGATCGCCACCGATGGCACGGTGCTGGGTCCCGCCGACGGCCAGGAAGAATCGCTGCCACTGATCAGCGACGGCGACCCGCCCGCCGGTGCGGAATCGGCGAACGGCTCCGGGTCGACGGGGGACGTGCTGGCCGGTCGCGCCCTGAACCAGGCCCTGGTCCTCGGAGCCACGCCAAGCGAACTTCGGCCCTATGTGACCGAGAGCCGGGCCACGGCGGATGGGGTCCGGGTATACATGGAGGACGGCCTGATTCTGCTCTTCGGTGATCCCTCACATGCCGACCAGAAATGGCGAGCGGCGGCAGCTTTGATTGCCGATCCGAGCTTTGACACCAGCAGTTATGTCGACTTGACGGTGCCTCGCAGGCCGGGAGTAAGCGCGGAGGCACCAATACCGGAGACCCCGGACCAGGTCGCCGCGGGGGACCAGAGCGAACCCGTTTCCGGCTGAACCCGCCATGCCCGCAAAGCCGCTTGTGATCGGGACTGCGGTGGCAGAAGCGCAGGCAGACGGCCGGACTCGAAGCTAACCCTCGATGGAAGCTTCAGGGTCCTTAAACCCTCGAGTATTGGTTGAGATATCGGGCTTGCAGGATGCCATGCGGCACGTTGACAGTTAGGTAATAATGCCCTACGTTGAGCGAAATTTCCGGGACCCGGAAACTCTTCGCAACCCTGAAGCGGCTGTGAAGACTGGCGGTTTCCGAGGCTTCAACTCAAGCAAAAGATTCGGATCGGAAAGATGGAGACCACATACCTGGCGGTAATCAAGGTCGTCGGCTGCGGAGGCGGCGGCACCAATGCGGTGAGCCGTATGGTCGACGCAGGAGTGCGCGGCGTCGAGTTCATCGCCGTCAACACCGACGCCCAGGCACTTCAGGCCTGTGACGCGGACATCAAGATTTCAATCGGGCAGGAACTGACCCGCGGCCTCGGTGCCGGCGGCCGGCCCGAGATCGGCGCCGGCGCGGCAGCCGAAACCCGCGACGAGATCAAGGAAGCGCTCAAGGGTGCGGACATGGTCTTCGTGACCGCGGGCGAAGGTGGAGGCACGGGCACCGGTTCGGCCCCGATCATCGCCGAGATCGCCAAGGAAGAAATTGGCGCACTGACGGTTGGCGCCGTCACCAAGCCCTTCGAGTTCGAAGGCAAGAAGCGGATGCAGCAGGCGATGGAAGGCATCGAGAAGCTTCGCAACCACGTCGACACGCTGATCATCGTTCCCAACGAGAAGCTGCTGCAGGCGGTCGAACGGAGGACCAGCGTCCTCGACGCATTCCGCATGGCCGACGACATCCTGCGGCAGGGCGTCCAGGGAATCACCGACCTGATCACCATCCCGGGTCTGATCAACCTCGACTTCGCCGATGTCCGTACGATCATGCGCGACGCCGGTTCGGCCCTGATGGGCGTCGGAGCCGGTCAGGGCGAAAACCGCGCGATCGACGCCGCCAAGGCCGCGATCACCTCGCCGTTGATCGAGGAATCGATCAAGGGCGCGACCGGCATGCTGCTGAACATCACCGGCCCCGAGGAGCTCGGTCTCTTTGAGGTCAACGAAGCGGCGCAGCTGGTCCAGTCAGAAGCGGACCCGAACGCGAACATCATCTTCGGCTCCGTCGTCGACCAGTCACTGGTCGACGAGGTCCGGGTAACCGTGATCGCGACCGGCTTCGAGGGTTTCGAGCTCCTGGCTCGTACTCCTCAAAGGGTTCGTCGTCGTTACGAGTCCCGCAAGCGGGTCACCTCGGATGACACGGACATCAGCAATCTCAGGGTCGGCGACAGCGACATCGAAGTGCCCCCATTCCTCAGGGACTAGACCCGCGCACATATTTTCGGGATTCGAGCCGGAAGGCCGACCGCTCAACCTCAGACCTCACCCCGCGTCCGGGTGAGCCTGCCCGGTCCTGCGGCGCACCATTCGCGTCCCGTGGACGCATGCCGGCCTCCGCCTCTTAACCACCAAGTCCCGGGGTTTTCTAAGATCGTCGGGTGACTGTCGATTCCGCCCTCCGCCGCACTTCGCTTTTCGAGACCCATGTCGAAGCGGGTGCGAAGATGGTGCCCTTCGCCGGCTGGGAGATGCCGGTTCAGTACGACGGGATAAAGGAGGAGCACATCGCCGTGCGGACCCACGCCGGGATCTTCGATGTCTCTCACATGGGAGAGATCGAGGTCGAAGGGCCGGGTGCCCTCGCGTTCCTGCAGCGGCTGGTCACCAACGACGTCTCCAGGATTGAAATCGGCGGAGCCCAGTATTCGCTCCTGCTGAACGAGGACGCCGGAGTCATCGACGACCTCTTCGTCTACCGACTCGGTCACGACCGCTACCTGGTGGTGACCAACGCGGGAAACCACACTGCCGACCTCACCCGGTTCGGCCAACTGGCCCGCGACTTCGATGTCTATGTGCGCGACGCGATCGACAACTACGCGATGCTCGCCGTCCAGGGTCCCAATGCCCGACGGATCGTCGAGAACACCCTTCACATCGATCTGCCCGCCCGGATGAAGGTCGCCACCCGCCAAGTCGGCCGTCGACCGGCGATCGTTTGCGGCACCGGTTACACCGGCGAAGACGGGGTCGAATTGCTGATCGACCCGGAAATTGCCCCGGCGATCTGGACCGAACTGGTCGATTCCGGCGTCGTTCCCTGCGGCCTCGGCGCCCGCGACACTCTGCGGCTCGAGGTCTGCTTCCACCTTCACGGCAACGACCTGACCACGGAAACCGATCCGATTTCGGCCGGACTCGGCTGGGCATGTGTCGAGTCGACCGGCTTCATCGGTTCCGACAAGGTGGCCGTCTTCCGCGCCAACGGAACCGACGAGAAGCTCGCCCCGTTCGTGATCGAGGGGGCCGGGATTCCGCGACAGGGCAACCCGGTCATGCTGGGCGAAAAACAGGTCGGCGAGGTGACCAGCGGCACTTTCTCGCCTTCGCTGGAGCAGGGCATCGGCATGGCATACTTGCGGACCGATCTGGCCGAACCTGGTACCGAAGTCGAGGTCGACGTGCGTGGAAAGCGTCGGACGGCCCGCGTAAGCTCCAAACCCCTTTACAAGAAGGAGCGATGAATTGACTGAGGCGAGCTACCCCGAAGACCTGAAATACCACCCCGAGCACGACTGGGCGAGGATCGAAGGCGGCGAGGCCACCCTCGGAATCACCTGGTACGCCCAGGACTCGCTCGGCGAGGTTGTTTTCTTCGAGGGTCCCGAGATCGGCTCGGAAGTGACCAAGGATCAGCCCTACGCGGAAGTCGAATCGGTCAAGGCCGTCTCCGACGTGATAGCGCCGGTCTCCGGCGAAGTGATCGCTGTGAACGACAGCCTGGGTGATGCCCCGGAAGCAATCAACGCCGATCCCTACGAGACCGGCTGGCTGATCAAGGTTCGTCTCAGCGATCCGTCCGAAGCAGATTCACTGATGGACGCGGCGGCCTACGCCGCTAGCCTGGAGTAGCCAACCTTGGCGGGGTACACACCGGCTACAGATCCCGAGCGGGCCGAGATGCTGGCCCGGATCGGGGTGGACTCGATCGATGATCTGTTCGCGCAGATCCCCGAGGAGGTGCGGCTGGGCCGGCCGCTCGACCTCGCCGACGGTCTCAGCGAATCCGAAGTCTTCGATCGCCTCGACACGATGGCGATGCAGAACTTCGGCGGCAGCGGCACCACCTTCCTTGGGGCCGGGATGTACGACCACTACGTGCCCGCGATCGTTGAAGCAATCATCAGCCGCTCCGAGTTCCTCACCCCTTACACGCCGTACCAGCCCGAGGTTTCGCAGGGCGGCCTTCAGGTGATGTTCGAGTTCCAGACCGCGATGAGCGAGATCACCGGCCTGCCGGTCTCGAACGCCGGTCTCTACGAAGGACCTTCCGCCGCCGCCTCGGCCGCCTACCTGGCGATGGGGCAGACCAAACGGACCGGGCTGGTCGCTTCGCGCGGCCTACACCCGCACAGCCGCGAAACCCTGGCCACCCACGCGGTCGGTTTCGGCGCCACCCTGACCGAGGTCGGTCTCGATGGCGGATTGACCAGCGGCGAGGAACTCGAAGCCGCGATCACCGAAGACACGGCGGCCGTCTTCCTCCAGAACCCTAATTTCCTCGGTGCGGTCGAAGACATCGCCGCGCTCGGTGAAGCAGTCAAGGCCAGGGGAGCCCTGCTGATCGTCCAGGTCGACCCGATGACCCTCGGCATCCTGCGGCCGCCTGGTGAATGTGGCGCCGACATTGCCTTCGGCGAAGGCCAGCCGCTCGGCAATCGGCTCGATTTCGGTGGCCCATCCTTCGGCTTCTTCTGCGCCAAAGAGGAGTACATCCGCAAGATGCCCGGCCGGATCGCCGGGGAGACCGAGGATGTCGACGGTCGCCGCGGCTTCGTGCTCGCCCTGCAGACCCGCGAGCAGCACATCCGCCGGGAAAAGGCGACCTCGAACATCTGCACCGCGCAGGCCCTGAACGCGCTGGCCGCAATGGTCCACCTTGCCTGGCTTGGCAAGCGGGGGTTCGGGGAACTGGGCGAGCTGATGGCGAGGCGGGCCGCCTGGGCCAAGGACCTATTTGGCGGCCTCGACGGCTTCGATCTGGTCCACGACGCACCGGTCGTTCGCGAATTCGCGGTCAAGTCGACCGCCAAGCCGCTGAAGGAACTGAACTATGGGCCGACGCCGGGAATCGACCCGATGCTGCCTTTCCCGGTTTATCCGCTCGGCCGCGACTACCCCGAATACGAGGACTGCTTCCTGATCGCGATCACCGAACGCACCTCCGCCGACGAGATCGGCCAGATGGCCGATGACATGGAGCAATGCGCGAAGGGCGCGTTCTCGACATCGGCCATCTATGTGGGAGATCCCGGAGGGGAGCACTCGCATGCCTGAGCTGACCGAGACCCCGCAGCAGGCCGATCGCGCGAAGACGATCTACGAGAAGTCCGTTCCCGGCCGCCGCGCCTTCCAGTTGCCGCCGCTCGACGATCTGATCGAAGAGAAGCCGCTCGAGGATCTGATCCCGAAACACCTGCTGCGAGAGAAGCCGGCCGAGCTGCCGGAGGTGACCGAGCCGGAGATCATCCGGCACTACAACCGGCTGTCGCGTCGAAACTTCGATCTGGACACAGGCTTTTACCCGCTCGGTTCCTGCACCATGAAGTACAACCCGCGCCTCAACGAACGGGTCGCGGCGCTGCCCGGCCACGCCCAGCTTCACCCGGCGACGGATCCGGCTCTTGCGCAGGGCGCGCTTCAACTGATGTACGAACTTCAAGAAGCGCTGGCCGAGATCACCGGGCTCCCGACCGTCAGTCTCCAGCCTTCGGCCGGCTCCCAGGGTGAACTGGCCGGGCTGCTTCTGACCCGCGCCTATCACGCTGATCAGGGTCGGAACCCGACCAAGGTCCTGACCCCCGACACCGCCCACGGCACCAACCCCGCCTCGGTCACGATGGCCGGTTACGAGGTAGTCAAGGTGGCCACCAACGAGCAGGGCGGGGTGGATGTCGAGGACCTGAAGTCGAAGATCGACGATGACGTCGCCTGCCTGATGCTGACCAACCCGAACACCCTCGGGGTCTTCGACGAGAACATCAGTGAGATCGCCTCACTGGTCCACGACGCTGGCGGGCTGCTCTATTACGACGGGGCCAACCTGAACGCGATCATGGGGCAGGCCCGTCCGGGCGACATGGGCTTCGACATCGTCCACGTCAACCTGCACAAGTCCTTCTCGCAACCCCATGGCGGTGGTGGGCCCGGGGCCGGGCCGATCGCCGTGTCCGAAAGGGTCGAGCCCTTCATTCCCAGGCCACAGGTGGTCAAGGGGGAAGTGGAGATCAAGTTCCCTGACGAGCACCTGCCCGAAGGATTCGAATCCGGCGACATGGACCACAAGGAGCCGTTCTACGACCTCGACTACGACCGGCCGAAGTCGATCGGCAGGCTGCGCGGATTCCAGGGCAACTTCGGGGTGTTCGTTCGCTCCTACGCGTACATCCTCAGCCTCGGCGGCGACGGTCTTTCGGAGGCCTCGGAGCAGGCGGTGCTAAACGCGAACTACCTGAAGAAGCTGCTCTCCGAGGGCCGGGCCGGGAAATACCTGCCGGTGGCCTTCGACCGGCACTGCATGCATGAATTCGTCCTTTCCGGCGCGCCGATGAAGAAGGAACTCGGCGTCAAGACGCTCGATCTGGCCAAGCGGTTGCTCGACTTCGGCTTCCATCCGCCGACCGTCTACTTCCCCCTGCTGGTCGACGAGGCGCTTATGGTCGAACCGGTGGAAACCGAGGCCAAGGAACATCTCGATGCCTTCGCGGAGGCGATCGAGCAGATCCTCGAGGAAGCCGAATCGGATCCGGAGATCGCGCAGAACGCGCCCTACACGACACCGGTCCGAAGGCTCGATGAAGTCGGCGCCACCCGCAATCCGCGAATTCGCCAGAACCCTTCCTAGGCCGCCCTGCCACACCGGAAATCCGGCGCCTGCCGATCGCAGGTAGATTTTCCAACGG
>JAIBCJ010000048.1 GCA_019694145.1 Solirubrobacterales bacterium
GTCCCAGGGGGTGAGGATTCGGGGGCCGTCCTTGGTGGCGGCGACCGTGTATTCGAAATGGGCGGCCATCGAGCCGTCGTCGGAGAAGACCGACCAGCCGTCATCGTCCATGTAGACGTCGGGGCCACCGACGTTGACCATCGGTTCGATCGCGAAGACCATTCCCTCCTCGATCTCGGGGCCGCGGCCGGGAGTGCCGTAATTGGCGATCTGCGGCTCTTCGTGCATGTTCTGCCCCACGCCGTGACCGACCAGGGAACGGATGATCGAGAAGCCGTTCGCCTCGACGTGGCTCTGGACCGCGTGGCCGATGTCCCCCACCCGGTTGCCGGGCACCATCTGCGCGGCGGCGAGGTCGAGCGACTCCTTGGTCACGGTGAGCAGCTTCTGCGTGGTCTCGTCGATCGGGCCGACCGGGATGGTCGAGGCGCCGTCGGCGACCCAGCCGTCGAGGGTAACCCCGATGTCGATCGAGAGGATGTCGCCCTTCTGAAGCTTGTAGGGCCCGGGGATGCCGTGAACGACCATCGAGTTGGGGGAGGCGCAGATCGAACCGGGGAAACCGCGGAAACCCTTGAAGGTGGGCACCCCGCCCTGGGAGCGAATGAACTTCTCGGCCACCTCGTCGAGTTCGGCCGTGGTCACGCCGGGCCGCACCTTCGCGGTCAGCATCTTCATGCACCGCGCGTGGACGGCACCCGCGGCCGCCATCTTCTCGATCTGATCGTCCGTCTTGCGGATGATCATGGGGGTGAGATCAGCTGCCTTCTTCGAGGCTGAGCGTTGAAACCAGGGTGCGGATCTTCTCGCTGACCCGGTCGGGATCTTCGGCGCCCTCGACCTTGTTCAGCAGACCCTGCTTCTTGTAGTAATCGACCAGCGGCGCGGTCTTTTCCTGGTACTGCTCAAGCCGGTGCCGGACCACTTCCGGCTTGTCGTCATCACGGATGTAGAGCGGGGAGCCGTCGACGTCACAGACGCCTTCCTGCTCGGGCGGGCTGTTGTCCACGTGGTAGACATGGCCCTTCTCCTGGCAGACGCGGCGGCCGGAAAGGCGGTTGACGATCTCATCGTCCTCGACGTCGATCAGGATCACCGCCGTGAGCTGGCGGCCCAGCTTGTGAAGTTCGGCGTCAAGCGCCTCGGCCTGCACGACCGTGCGGGGGAAGCCGTCGAGGATGAAACCGTGATCGGCCTCGCCGGACTCGAGCCGCTCGGCGATGATGCCGATGATCACCTCGTCCGGAACCAGGTCACCCCGGTCCATGTACTCCTTCGCGGCGTTGCCGACCTCGGTGCCCTCCTTGACCGCGGCCCGGAGGATGTCCCCGGTCGCGTAGTACGGGTACTCGAGATCTTCCTGCAGACGCTCGCCCTGGGTGCCTTTACCGCTCCCGGGCGGGCCGAGCAGGATCAGGTTGAGTTCCGCCACGGGTAACCCGCTACCTGAGGAAGCCCTCGTAGTTGCGCATCATCAGCTGCGCCTCGAGCTGCTTGACCGTGTCGAGGGCCACGCCCACGACGATCAGGATCGAGGTGCCACCGAAGAAGAACCCGCCGCCCACGTTGTTGAAGAGGATGGTCGGGAAAGCCGCAACGGCGCCGAGGTAGAGGGCGCCAGGGAAGGTCAGGCGGGAGAGCACGCGGTCCAGGTATTCGGCGGTCGGCCGGCCCGGGCGCACGCCGGGAATGAACCCGCCGTACTTCTTGAGGTTGTCGGCCTGGTCCACCGGATTGAAGGTGACGGCCGTGTAGAAGTAGGTGAAGATGATGATGAAGAACACTTCACCGACCACGTAGGCCCAGCTCGACGGACTGAGGAAGGCGGCGAAGTCAAGCGCGGCGGGAGTGTTGATCAGCTGACCGATGGTCGGCGGCAGGGCCATGATCGAGGCGGCGAAGATGACCGGGATGACGCCGGCCATGTTGACCCGGAGCGGCAGGTAGGTCGAACCGCCCGAGGTCATCTTGCGACCGACCACGCGCTTGGCGTACTGCACCGGGATCCGGCGCTGACCTTCCTGGACGAAGACGATCGCGACGATCACGGCCAGGCAGATGAACGGCAGCAGCACGACGAAGACCTGATCGGGGTTGTTCCACCAGGTCTGGATGCCGGGCAGGACGCCGGAGACGATCGAGGCGAAGATCAGGAGTGAAATGCCGTTGCCGATCCCGCGCTGGGTGATCAGCTCGCCGATCCACATCAGCAGGACGGTTCCCGCGGTCAGCGAGATCACGATCAGCAGAACGTTCGCGAGGTTCATGTTCGAAACGACGCTGTTGCCGCCGGCCGAGAGCGAGTTGAAGAGGAAGACGTAGGCGAAGGACTGCATCGCAGCCAGGCCGACGGTCAGGTAACGCGTGTACTGCGTGATCTTCTGCTGGCCGACTTCGCCTTCCTTCTGGAGACGCTCCAGCGAAGGCACGACCACGGTCAGGAGCTGCAGGATGATCGAGGCCGTGATGTAGGGCATGATGCCCAGCGCGAAAAGCGAAAGCCTCGAGAGCGAGCCGCCCGAAAACAGGTTCAGGAAGCCGAGGATGTTCGATCCGGTCAGCTGGCTTTCGAGTTCCTTGACGGCATCGACGTCGATGCCGGGGGCCGGAATGTAGGCACCGAGCCGGTACAGGGCCAGCATGGCCGCTGCGAAGAGAAGCTTCCGGCGAATCTCCGGGACGGAGAATGCTTTCGCAATCGTTGCGATCATCAGTCGATCAGCTCGCAGCTTCCGCCGGCGGCTTCAATCTTCTCCTTGGCCGCGGCCGAAAAGCCGTGGGCCTTGACGGTCAGGCTCTTTGAAATCTCGCCGCGGGCGAGGATCTTGACCGGATCCTTGCGGGTCGCCAGACCGGCAGCCTTGAGCGTTTCCGGGGTGACTTCCGCACCGGCGTCGAAGCGATCTTCGAGATCGCCAAGGTTGACCGGCTGGGTCGCGGTCCGGAAATTTTCGAACGGCATCGACTTCTTCATGTGCGGGCCGCGCAGCTTGCGCATCCGCATGTGAATCGGGGTCTGGCCACCTTCGAGGTTGACCTTCCGCTTGTTGCCCGAGCGCTGGCCCTGGCCGCCGTGTCCGCGGCCGGAGGTCTTGCCGGTGCCCGAACCGGGTCCGCGGCCGATCCGCTTCTTCGGACGGCGCGAGCCGGGCTTGGGGCTCAGATTGTGAAGGCCGATTTCTTCTTCGCGGCTTTCCTGCTTGTCAGCCATCAGGCCTCCTCCACCTCGACCAGGTGGGAAACCACCTTGAGCTGGCCCTGGAGCTGGGGGGAATCATCCCGCTCGACCTTGCGGCCGATCTTGCCCAGGCCCAGAGCGGCAAGCGTGCCACGCTGGCTCGGGTTCGTGTTGATATCTGAACGAATCTGCTTGATCGCGAGCTTGGCCATCAGGCGTTGTCCTCTTCAGCCTTCTCGGCGTCCTCGGCCTTTTCTTCGCTCGCCTGTACTTCTTCGGCGGCTTCAACCACGGTCTCGGCCTGCGCTTCATCGGCAGCGACCTCGGCCTCTACCTCAGAGGCAGCGGGACCGGTCGGCTCGGGGGCCGGGGCGTCGGTGCCGGCTCCATCAGTTGCCTCTTCGGCCGGCACCTTCGCGTCAGCAGTGTCCTCGGCAGCCTTCTCCTCGACCGCGGCGATGTCAGCCGGGGTTTCGGTGGTCTCGGCGGCCTCTGCAGCCGGAGCTTCGTCGGCTTCGGTCGCGGCGTCCTCGACGAGGGCTTCCTCGGCGGGGAGTTCGGCGGCAGCAGTTTCCTGATCGCTGGCAGCCTCGGGTGCGGAACCGTTGCCGTTGCCGTTGGCAGCGGCTTCCTCGGTGGCTTCCTCGGCCTTGGCGTCCTTGTCGATGCCCAGGACCTCGCTGATCGTGAGACCACGCAGTTCGGCGACCTCTTCCGGCCGGCGCAGACGGATGATGCCGTCCATGGTCGCCTTGACCAGGTTGATCGGGTTCTGGGTGCCGACGGACTTGGTGAGGATGTCGCGCACGCCGCCCAGTTCGAGCACGGCACGGACGCCGCCGCCGGCGATAACGCCGGTTCCCGGGCTGGCCGGGCGCAGCACCACGTGACCGGCGCCGTAGCGGCCGATGATCTTGTGGGTGATCGTGTCCCCGTACTTGGGGATCCGAACCAGGTTCTTGCGGGCGTTCTCGACGGCCTTCTGGATCGCGAGCGGAACCTCGCGGGCCTTGCCGTAACCGATGCCGACTACCGACTCTTCGTCACCTACTGCAACGAGGGCAGTGAACGAGAAGCGACGACCACCCTTGACCACCTTGGCCACACGGTTGATCTCGATCACACGCTCCTGCAGGTCGAGCCCCTTCGGGCTGACCATCTCAATGCGGGCTGTATCCATTCCCTTCATTTCAGCTCTTCACCGTACCGGAGTTCCTAGAACTCCAGTCCACCCTCTCTCGCACCTTCGGCCAGGGCCTTGACCCTGCCGTGGTAGCGGTAACCGCTTCGGTCGAAGACACAAGTCTCGACTCCTGCCTTCTTTGCACGTTCTGCCAGCAGTTCGCCGGCCTTCTTCGCCTGATCGGTGCCGCTGAGCTTCTTGAGCTCGGGCTCGGTCCAGTTCGCGGCAGCCAGCGTCCTGCCATCGACATCGTCGATGAGCTGGGCGAAAACGCCACGGTTGGACCGGTACACGGACAGGCGGGGACGCTGGGCGGTTCCGGACACCTTGGCCCGGACCCGGTAGCGGCGGCGCTGCCTTCTCTGGCGGCTGGTTGTGATGCTCATACTCGCTTGCCGACCTTCCTGGCGACGTGTTCGCCGCGGTAACGGATGCCCTTGCCCTTGTAAGGCTCCGGCGGACGGCTCTCGCGGATGTTTGCCGCGACCTGGCCGACCTTCTGCTTGTCAATCCCCTTGACGATGATCTCCGTCGGCTGGGGAAGTTCAAATTCGATGCCCTCGGGAGCCTCGATCGAGACCGGATGCGAATAACCGAGCGCCAGTTCGAGGTTCTTGCCCTTGGCCGCGGCACGGTAACCGACGCCCTGGATCTCCAGGACCTTGGTGTAGCCATCGGTGACGCCGACGATCATGTTGGCGATCAGGCTGCGGGTCAGGCCGTGGAGCGCACGATGGTTGGGGCGGTTCGTCGGTCGCTCGACCGAGATCACGCCTTCCGCCGTCTTCACGGTCATGTCGGTCGAGACTTCCTGGGTGAGCTCGCCCTTCGGGCCCTTGACCGTGATCAGTCCGGGCTTGATGTCGATCTCGACCCCATCGGGGAGATCGATCGGCTTTTTTCCAATTCGACTCATGAATTCCTCGTTACCAGACGTAGGCGAGAACCTCGCCGCCGACGCCTTCCTTCTTGGCTTCGTGACCGGTCATCACACCGTGAGAGGTGGTGATGATCGCGGTGCCGGTGCCGCCGTGAACCCGGGGGACCTCGCCGTGGCCGACGTAACGACGGCGGCCGGGGCGGGAAACCCGCTCGAGTCCGGTGATCACCGGCTGATGGTCCTTCGTGTACTTGAGCTCGACCGTGATCTTCTCGCCCACGTCGGCAGCGCTCTTCTCGTAGCCCGAGATGTAGCCCTGCTCGGTGAGGATGCGGGAGACCTCCAGCTTCAGCTTCGAGCTGGGCACCTCGACGGTGGCCAGGCCGGAGCTGAGGCCGTTGCGAATGCGGGTCAGGTAGTCGGAAATCGGATCGGTAAGCATTTGACTACCAGCTCGACTTCGTCATGCCGGGGATGTAGCCCTCATGGGCGGCCTCGCGCAGGCAGATCCGGCAAATGCCGAACTTGCGGTAGTACGCACGGGGGCGGCCGCACCGCCGGCACCGGTTGTACTCGCGGGTTGAAAACTTCGCCTTGCGCTGCTGGCGCACCTTCTGTGACGTCTTGGCCATTAGGCCTGGTCCTCCTGCTCTTCGGCGGCTGCGTCTTCGGCGGCATCGTCCGATGCCTCCTCGGCCGCGTCATTTTCAGTGTCTGCTGCTTCTGCCGGGGCCTCTTCTTCGGCCGGCGCTTCGGTGGAGCCGGCTCCATCAGTTGCCTCCGCAGCCGGCTCATCCGGGGCGGTGCTTTCTTCGGCACCCTCGGGGACCGGACGGCCTTCCTTGGCGAAAGGCATGCCCAGGCCGAGCAGCAGCTCGAAAGCCTCGTAGTCCGTCGGTGCGGACGTGGTAATCGTGATGTCGAGACCGCGGGTCTCGTCAACCGAGTCGTAATCGATCTCGGGGAAGATCAGCTGTTCCTTGACACCCATGGAGTAGTTGCCGCGACCGTCGAATGAGGTCGCCTTGAGTCCGCGGAAGTCACGGATGCGCGGGATCGCGATCGAGTTCAGTCGATCGAGGAACTCCCACATCCGGGCGCCCCGGAGGGTCACCGAGGCGCCGACCGGCATTCCCTCGCGAAGCTTGAAGGACGCGATTGACTTCTTGGCGATCCGGGTGTTCGGCATCTGACCGGCGATCGTGGCGAGCTCTTCGATCGCCTTTTCGCGGGACTTGGAGTCAACCGAGGAGCCGAGGCCCATGTTCAGGGTGATCTTCTGAAGGCGCGGGGCCCGCATCGGAGTCGAGTAGCCGAAGGTCTCCATCAGCTTCGGGAGAACCTCGTTGATGTAGGTGTCCCGGAGCCGCGGCGGCGGCACTGCCTGTTGTGTTGTCGTAGCTGCTTCCATGATCTTCTCTAAATGGCCTCGCCGGTGCGCTTCGAGTAGCGCTGGCGAACGCCGTCGTCGGTGATGCGGACGCCGATTCGGGTCGGCTTGTTGTCGGTCGGGTCGACCAGGGCCACGTTCGACACGTGGATCGGACCCTCCATCTCGATGATCCCGCCTTCCTTGCCCTGGCCCCGGCCGTCCGGCGAGGGCTGGGCGCGCTGGTGGCGCTTGATCATGTTGAGGTCTTCAACGTACACGGTTCCGGCCTTGGGGTCGGTCCTCAGAACCTTGCCCTGCTTGCCCTTCTCCTTGCCGCTGATTACCTGCACGGTGTCATCGGTGCGGATACGCATCACAGCACCTCCGGGGCGAGCGAGATGATCTTCATGAAGTCGCGGTCACGCAGTTCGCGGGCGACCGGTCCGAAGATGCGGGTACCGCGCGGGTTGTTCTGCGCGTCGATCAGCACGGCAGCGTTCTCGTCGAAGGCGATGTAGGTGCCGTCCTGGCGGCCGATCTCCTTCTTGGTCCGGACGATTACGGCCTGGACGACCTCGCCCTTCTTGACGTTGCCCTGCGGGCTGGCCTGCTTGACGGTCGCGGTGATCACGTCACCGATCGATCCGTACTTGCGGTGCGAGCCACCCTTGACCCGGATGCAGAGGAGTTCACGGGCGCCGGAGTTGTCGGCGACGCGGAGTCTGGATTCCTGCTGGATCACCGTCTACCTCGCCTTCTCCACGACCTCGACCAGCTTCCAGTGCTTGGTCCTGGAAAGCTTGCGGGTCTCGATCACGCGGACCACGTCACCCTCATGGGCTTCGTTCCGTTCGTCATGCGCGTGGATCTTGTGCGACTGGCGGACGATCTTTTCGTAGACCGGGTGACGCCGGGCGGTGTCGATCTGGACCGTGATGGTCTTGTCGGTTTTGTCGGAAACGACCTTGCCCTGGCGCTCCTTCGGCTTGCCGGTACGGGTCTTCTCGGCCCGCGGGGTACCGACACCGTCACCGGTGCGTTCCTTCTTGATCTCCTCGCGGCGATTGCGACGGATCTGCGCCTTCTTCTTCCGGGCAGCGACGCGATCGGACTGGCGCTGCTCGCCCGAACGTTCGGGGCCGGCCTCGCCGGATTCACGCGACTTGAGCACGCGGCGGCGTTCCTTCCAGGGGAGCTCGTCCAGCGGATCGGGCTCAGCCTCGGCGGCTTCCTCGGCGGGAGCCTCCGGGGCGGGAGCTTCCTCGGCCGGAGCTTCTTCGGCAGCGGGAGCCTCTTCAGCCGGAGCTTCGGCTTCCGGGGTCTCCTCGACCGCTTCGGCCGGCGCCTCTGTGTTGTTCTCTTCTTCTACGTTTTCTTCTTCTGACATGGGTTCCTACTTGTGCTTCGACTCGCGCTCGAGGTCGATATTGCGCTGGTGGGCGATGGTCAGGAGCCGGGCGAGATCCTTCTTGGCGCGGCCGAGAGCGGCCGTGTCTTCAAGTTCGCCGGTCGCATGACGCAGGCGCAGGTTGAAGGACTCTTCGCGGACTTCCTTGAGCTTCTCGACCAGTTCGATGTCACTCATGCTGTGGGCTTCGGCGGATTTCACTCTCCCGCTCCTTCCCGCTGGACGAACTTGGTCTTGACCGGGAGCTTGTGACCGGCGACGCGCATCGCTTCGCGGGCCAGCTCCTCCGGCACACCGGAAACCTCGAACATCACGCGGCCGGGCTTGACCACGGCAACCCAGGCTTCCGGGTTGCCCTTGCCCTTGCCCATGCGGGTTTCGGCCGGCTTCTTGGTGATCGGCTTGTCCGGGAAGACGTTGATCCAGACCTTGCCGCCACGCTTCATCTTTCGGGTCATCGCAACACGGGCAGCTTCGATCTGACGGTTGGTGATCCAGCCGCGATCGAGGGACTTGAGCCCGTACTCGCCGAAAGTCACGGCAGTTCCGCCCTTGGAATTACCCTTTCGGCGGCCCCGCATGACCTTGCGGTGCTTGACACGCTTCGGCATCAACATCAGCGACGGCCTCCCCTGCGATCGTCGCCACGGCCGCCGCGGCGGTCGGGACGGTCGCTCATCGGAGCCTCATCCGAGGTCCGCGAGGATTCGAAGCCTTCGGGCATGACTTCGCCCTTGTTGATCCAGCACTTGACGCCGATGCGCCCGGTGCCGGTCTTCGCCTCGACGAAGCCGTAGTCGATGTCGGCGCGCAGGGTGTGGAGCGGCACGCGGCCGTCCGAGTAACCCTCGGTGCGGGCCATTTCGGCGCCACCCAGGCGACCGGAAATCTGGACCTTGACGCCCTTGGCGCCGGAGCGCATGGCGGAGGTGAGCGCCCGCTTCATCGCGCGCCGGAAGGCGACGCGGTTCTGGAGCTGCTCGGCGATCGACTGGGCGACCAGCTTGGCGTCGAGCTCGGGGCGCTTGACCTCGCGGATGTTCACCTTCACCGGCGAGCCGGTGATCTTGTGAAGGTCCTTGCGGAGCGCGTCGACCTCGCTGCCCGACTTGCCGATCACGATGCCCGGACGGGCGGTGTGAATGTCCACGGCGACCTCGCCGCGACGCTCGATCGTGATATCGGACAGGCCGGCGTGAGCGAGCTTGTTCTCGATGTGGTCGCGGATCGCCAGGTCCTGCATCAGCAGGTCCGAAAAGTCCTTGTCGGCGAACCAGTTGGACTTCCAGTCGTGGATGTAGCCGACTCGGAAGCCTTCGGGATGAATCTTCTGTCCCATGCTTCTATTCCTCGTCTTCCGGTGTCAGCGCCACGGAGATGTGGCAGGTGCGCTTGTGGATCGGGGTGGCCCGGCCCATCGCCCGCGGCCGGAACCGCTTCAGGGTGGGTCCTTCGTCGACCCGGATCTCGGCGACGATCATCTCGTCCCCGATCAGGTCGTGGTTGGCCTCGGCGTTGGCGGCGGCCGACTCGATCACCTTGGAGATGTCGTCAGCAACCGAACGCGGCGAAAACTGCAGCAGCGAGCGGGCGTCGTCGATGTGCTTGCCACGGACCTGGTCGGCGACCAGGCGGGCCTTGCGGGGTGACACGCGCACGTACTTCGAGGTGGCACGGACCAGTACCGGCTCGGCCGCCTCTTCCTTCCTGGTGGTCTTGGCAGCCATCAGTCCTTACCGCCGGTGTGGGACTTGAAGGTGCGGGTCGGGGCGAACTCGCCCAGCTTGTGACCGACCATCGATTCGGAGATGAAGACAGGCACGTGCTTGCGACCGTCGTGGACGGCGATCGTGTGGCCGACCATCTCCGGGAAGATCGTCGAACGACGCGACCAGGTCTTGACCATGTTCTTGTTGCCGGCCTCGTTCATGGCTTCGATCCGGCCCATAAGCCGCTCTTCCACGTACGGGCCCTTCTTGGTTGACCTACCCACGGTCTACCTACCCTTCTTCTTTCCGCGACGACGGCCGCGCACGATGTAACGGTCGGACTGCTTGCCCTTCTTGCGGGTGCGGTACCCGAGCGTGGGCTTGCCCCAGGGAGTGACCGGATGGCCACCGGGGGTCTTGTGTGCCTCGCCACCGCCATGCGGGTGGTCGACCGGGTTCATGGCGATGCCGCGCGACTGCGGGCGCTTGCCCTTGTGCCGGTTGCGGCCGGCCTTGCCGATCTTGACGTTCTGATGCTCCGCGTTCGAAATCGTGCCGATCGTCGCGCGGCATTCCGCACGGACCATCCGCATTTCCGAGGAAGGAAGGCGCAGGGTGACCATGTCACCCTCCTTCGCGACCAGCTGGATCGCGGTGCCGGCGCTGCGGCCGAGCTTGCCGCCCTGGCCGGGCTTCAGCTCCACGTTGTGGACGGTGGTACCGACCGGCATCTCGCCGAGGGCGAGGCAGTTGCCGGGACGGATGTCCGAGCCCGGGCCGGAGCTGACCTGGTTGCCGACCTCGATCTGCGAGGGCGCCAGGATGTAGGCCTTCTCGCCATCCGCGTAATGCAGCAGGGCGATGTAGGCGGAGCGGTTCGGGTCGTACTCGACGGTCGCGACCTTGGCGGGGATCCCGTCCTTGGTCCGCTTGAAGTCGATCTTCCGGTAGCGGCGCTTGGCCCCTCCGCCACGGTGGCGGGAGGTGATGCGGCCGTTGTTGTTGCGGCCACCCGACTTCTTGATGCCCTCGATCAGGCTCTTCTCGGGCTCGGTCGCGGTGATCTGCTCACGCAGCTGGTACGTCGCGAAGCGACGCCCGGGGCTCGTTGGTTTTGTCTTGCGAATTGCCATTACTCAGTTATTCCTTCAAGCCCTTACTCGACCGCCGCGCCTTCGAACAGCTCGATGCTGTCGCCGGGGGCGAGTTCGACGATTGCCTTCTTCCAGGAGCGGCTGCGACCCTGATGCAGGCCACGACGCTTCGGCTTTGAACGGACCTTTGAGGTCCGGACCTTGACCACTTCGACTCCGAACGCCTTCTCGACGGCGTCCTTGATCTCGAACTTGTGGGCCCGGTCGTCCACCCGGAAGGTGTACTTGTTGGCCGCGATCAGGGCGTAGGCCTTTTCCGAGATGACCGGACGGATGATCACGCTGCGGGGATCCATCACTCACCGTCCTTTTCGGTCCCGGTTCCCCGGTCCGGTTCGGTCGACTGGGCGGCCAGAACCTCGAGGGCCGCTTCGGAAACCACGATCGAAGCGGCGCCGATCACGTCGACGACTCCGGTCGCGCCAACCTCCATCACGGAGACCCGGGGGATGTTGCGGAAGCTCTTCAGCAGGCCGGTCTCTTCCCCGAGGATGATCACCAGGGTCGAGCGCTTCGCGCCCCACTTCTCGAGGGCCGCCGCGGCGTCCCTGGTCGAAGGGGTCTCGAAGTCGGCCGCCTTGACCACGGCGACGCTGCCACGCTCGGCGTGAACCGAGAGGGCGGAGCGCATCGCCTTGCGGCGAGCCTTGCGGTTGACCTTGACCGTGTAATGGCGCGGCTTCGGCCCGAAGGCGGCGCCGCCGCCGTAGCGGTTCGGCACGCTGAGGGCGCCGACCCGGGCACGGCCGGTGCCCTTCTGGCGCCAGGCCTTGGCGGTGGTCATTGAAACTTCGCCGCGGGTCAGCGTCGAGGCAGTGCCCTGGCGCCGCGCGTTGGCGTCGGCCCGGGCGGTCTCGTGGACCAGCGACTGATGGAAGGCCTCGTCGAAGAGGCCGGCCGGCAGATCGGCCTTGGTGGTTTTGCCCAGAACGGGGGCCTTGGCGCTAGCCATCGGTACGGATCTCCACAATCGAGTTCTTGGCTCCGGGAACGGAGCCCTTGATCATCAGCAGGTTCCTGTCGGCATCGATGCCGGCGATCTCCAGGCCGAGCTGGGTGCGGCGCTTGCCGCCCATCTGGCCGGGGAGGCGCATGCCCTTGAACACGCGGGCAGGCCAGGCGGACGCACCGATCGAGCCCGGGGCACGAACGTTGTGCGAACCATGCGAAACGGGACCGCGGCCGAAGTTGTGCCGCTTGACGGTGCCCTGGAAGCCCTTGCCGATCGTGATGCCGGCGACCTTGACCTTCTGGCCTTCCTCGAAGGCCTCGACGGTGACCTGCTGGCCGAGCTTGACCTCGCCGCCGTCACCTTCGGCTTCTTCGCCTTCGGAACCTTCTTCGCCGGCCGAGCCAGCGGCGGGGAGCTCCACGTCGCGGAACTCGACCAGCACCCTCATCGGGCTGGCGTCGGCCTTGGCCAGGTGGCCCACTTCGGCCTTGCTCAGCTTCGACTCCTTGACTTCGTCGAAAGCGAGCTGAATCGCCGAGTAGCCGTCGCGCTCCTCGTTGCGGATCGCGGTAACCGGACAGGGTCCGGCTTCAATGACTGTTACGGGCACGACCTCACCGTCTTCTCTGAACAGTTGGGTCATGCCAAGCTTTTTTCCGAGAATCGCCGACATGGTGCCTACAGTCGGATCTCGATGTCGACGCCGGCCGGGAGCGAGTCCAGGCGCTGCAGCGAATCGACGGTCTTGGGGGTGGGCTGCTTGATGTCGATCAGACGCTTGTGGGTGCGGATCTCGAAGTGTTCCCGAGAGTCCTTGTCCTTGAACGGCGAACGGATCACGCAGTAGATGTTGCGCTCGGTCGGCAGCGGCACGGGACCGGAAACGGTCGCGCCGGTGCGCTCGGCCGTATCGACGATCTCGCGGGCAGCGCGATCGATGGCGTCGTGATCGTAGGCCTTGAGCCTGATCCTGATTTTCTGTGCGGCAATAGCGGCCACTTTGGCTTCTCTTCTTACTTTCTTCTGCTGGCGCAAATCAGCTGTATCGGCTGAGGCGCTGATGTCAAGGTCCCCCGCCGCCTGCGGCTCAGTCCCCGCCCGTGAGGCGGATCCAGTGCCGTGGTTCGACAATCCGGGGTACTTCAAAGGTCGTATCTGTTACTGGTGCTGCGAACTTCTTTACTTCGTTACTGCGTTACTGCTGTGCTGCGGTACTTCAGGCCCTGAGGGCGCAAAAACGGGGCGGACCCGAAAACGTTTGCTGTCTTCGGGTCCGCCCCGGGCAAATCGTGTCGCTACTCGATGATCTCCGAGACGACGCCGGAGCCGACCGTGCGGCCACCCTCGCGGATCGCGAAGCGGAGGCCCTGGTCCATGGCGATCGGCTGGATCAGCTCGATCGTCATCTCGACGTTGTCACCCGGCATGACCATCTCCGTGCCCTCGGGCAGGTTGGCGACGCCGGTCACGTCGGTGGTCCGGAAGTAGAACTGCGGGCGGTAGCCCGAGAAGAACGGGGTGTGACGACCGCCTTCTTCCTTCTTCAGGCAGTAAACCTCGGCCCGGAACTTGGTGTGCGGGGTGATCGAACCCGGCTTGCAGAGAACCTGGCCGCGCTCGATTTCCTCACGCTTGGTGCCACGGAGCAGGCAGCCGACGTTGTCGCCAGCGCGACCCTCGTCGAGGATCTTGCGGAACATCTCGACGCCGGTGATCGTGGTGGTCTCGGTCTTGTCGTGAATACCGACGATCTCGACCTCGTCACCGGTGTTGACGATGCCCTGCTCGATACGGCCGGTGGCGACGGTGCCGCGACCGGTGATCGAGAAGATGTCTTCGATCGGCATCAGGAACGGCTTGTCGAGGTCACGCTCCGGCTCCGGGATGTAGGAGTCCAGCGCCTCGCCCAGCTCGACGATCCTGGCCTGGAAGTCAGCGTCGCCTTCGAGGGCCTTGAGAGCCGAACCCTTGATGATCGGGGTGTTGTCACCGTCGAACTCGTACTCGTTGAGGAGGTCGCGGACCTCTTCCTCGACCAGCTCGATGAGCTCCTCGTCGTCGACCTGGTCGACCTTGTTGAGGAACACGACGACGTGCGGCACGTTGACCTGGCGGGCAAGCAGGATGTGCTCGCGGGTCTGCGGCATGACACCGTCAGCGGCAGAAACGACCAGGATCGCGCCGTCCATCTGGGCGGCACCGGTGATCATGTTCTTGACGTAGTCGGCGTGGCCGGGGCAGTCGACGTGGGCGTAGTGCCGGTTCGGGGTCTCGTACTCGACGTGAGAGGTCGCGATGGTGATCCCGCGCTCCTTCTCTTCCGGAGCGTTGTCGATCTCCTCGAAGCTCTTCTTGTCTTCGGAGAGAGTGTTGGTGATGGCCGCGGTAAGGGTGGTCTTGCCGTGGTCGACGTGACCGATGGTGCCGACGTTTACGTGCGGCTTATCGCGCTCGAACTTCTCCTTGGACATGCTCTCCTGGGACCTTTCTCGTCTGTTTCTCTTGGATCTTGGTTTCTACGTCTGATTGAACTGCTAAAGCTTGGTGGCTCCGGACTTTCGCCCATTTTGGGCGAACCTCTGAAATATAGCCATTTAGCCCCGGCGGGGTATTTACGGCCTAGGCTTCTGCCCCGGCCTTTGCGCCTGAACGGCTCTCGGCGATCTCTTCGGCGATGTTGCTCGGCACCTCTTCGTAGCGCTCGAACTGCATCGTGTACTGGGCCCGGCCCTGGGTCGAAGACCGCAGGTCGGTCGCGTAACCGAACATCTCGCTAAGCGGCACGTAAGCCTGAACGGCGAGCGCGTTGCCGCGCTGCTCCTGGCCCTGGACCTTGCCGCGACGGCGCGAAAGGTCGCCGATCACGTCGCCGAGGAAGTCCTCGGGAGTGGTGACCTCGACCGCCATGACCGGCTCGAGCAGGGTCGGGCTGGCCTTGCGGGCAGCTTCCTGAAGCGCCATCGAACCGGCGATCTTGAAGGCCATTTCCGAGGAGTCGACGTCATGGTAGGAGCCGTCGATCAGCTCGACCTTCACGTCAACCATCGGGTAGCCGGCCTTGACGCCGTTTTCGAGCGCTTCCTTGATGCCCTGCTGGACAGCCGGGATGTACTCGGTCGGAATCACGCCGCCCTTGATCTTGTTGTCGAAGATGAAACCTTCGCCGGGGGCGGGCTCGATGTTGATGACCGCGTGGCCGTACTGGCCGCGACCGCCGGTCTGGCGGGCGAACTTGCCGCTCACCTTGGGCACGTCCTTGCGGATCGTCTCGCGGTAGGCGACCTGCGGCTTGCCGACGTTGGCTTCGACGTTGAACTCACGGATCATCCGGTCGACCAGCACCTCGAGGTGCAGCTCGCCCATGCCGTGGATCAGGGTCTGACCGGTTTCCTCGTCGGATTCGACCTTGAAGGTCGGGTCCTCTTCGGCCAGGCGCTGCAGGGCCATGCCCAGCTTCTCCTGGTCGGACTTGGTCTTCGGCTCGATCGCGACCGCGATCACGGTGTCCGGGAAGTCCATCGACTCGAGCTCGATCGGGGCATCGGGGGCCGACAGCGTGTCGCCGGTACCGGTCTGCTTGAGGCCGACGCCGGCGCAGATGTCACCGGAGTAGACCCGCTCGATTTCCTCGCGCGAGTTGGCGTGCATCATCAGCAGGCGACCGATCCGCTCGGTCTTGCCGGTGGTCACGTTCAGCACGCGGCCGCCGGCTTCGAGGCTGCCGGAGTAGACGCGGAAGTAGGTCAGCTTGCCGACGTAGGGGTCGGCCATCACCTTGAAGGCGAGCGCGGCGAAGGGGCCGGAGTC
>JAIBCJ010000150.1 GCA_019694145.1 Solirubrobacterales bacterium
ATTTCGGTTACCCCGAAGGCTTCGCTGACCGCGATGGACATCGCCGGCGAGGAGGCCATTCCCGGGTATCAGGTTCGCCTGACCCCGTACCTGCCGATCTTCATGAGCCAGCAGCGGTTCCGGGAAGTGGAGGAGCGCTACGGTCGCGCCGGCTGGAGTGAAGAACAGATCGCGGACCAGAGCGACGAGGTCCGGCGATTGGTCGATGCCGAGCTAGTGGCGGCATTGGGAATCGTGCCCCGGCCCGGCCGAGCCGGGGGGAGTTCGGGCTGCCGGACCGTGAAGCTGAACCCGGCAGGAAGCGAAATCGCCTCGGTTCCCGCCGGGACCTTGAGCATCGCCCCCGCCCGGTCGGATGCCGCTTTGGCCCTCGGCCGGTTTGCCGACCAGGCGACCTTTGTGATTGGGACGGCAAAGGCCGGCCGGTCAACCTCGGTCGATCTGCCGGCCGGCCGGTCGAGTCAGCCCTGGCGGGTCCGGGCCAGCGGCACCGGCAAGGCCCTGGTCTGTGTCAGCTAGAGCGGGATGTTGCCGTGCTTGCGGCGCGGTTGGGCGACGCGCTTCGTTTCAAGGGTCCTGAGCGCCTTGATCAGCTTCGGCCGGGTCTGGCTCGGCTCGATCACGTCATCGATGTAGCCGCGCTCGGCCGCTGCGTACGGGTTCGCGAAGTGGGCCTTGTAATCGGCAATCAGGGTGGCGCGACGCTCGTCCGGGGTCGGCGAGTTCTTGATGTCGTGCCGATAGATGATGTTGACCGCCCCTTCCGCGCCCATCACCGCGATTTCCGCGGTCGGCCAGGCGAAGTTGAAGTCGGCCAGCATGTGCTTGGAGGCCATGACGTCATAGGCGCCGCCGTAGGCCTTGCGGGTCACGACGGTCAGCTTCGGCACGGTCGCCTCGGTGTAGGCGTAGAGCAGCTTGGCTCCGTGGCGGATGATCCCGTTCCACTCCTGGTCGGTGCCGGGCATGAAGCCGGGCACGTCGGTGAAGGTGATGATCGGGATGTTGAAGGCGTCGCAGGTACGGACGAAACGGGCCGCCTTCTCGGAGGATTCGATGTCGAGCACGCCGGCCTTGAAGGCGGGCTGGTTGCCGACGATGCCGACCGGGTGGCCGTCGAGGCGCGAGAAGCCGCAGATGATGTTCTTGGCGAAGTGCTCGTGGACCTCGAAGAACTCTTCGTCATCGACGATCTTCGCCACGACCTTGCGCATGTCGTACGGCTTGTTCGGGTCGTCGGGGACGAAGGTGTCGAGCTCCGGGTCCTCGCGGTCGGGGTCATCGCCTGGAATCGAGTGGGGCGGCTGCTCCATGTTGTTGAGCGGCAGGAAGCTCATCAGGTAGCGCACGTCCTCGAGGCAGCTCTCCTCGTCGTCGGCCGCGAAATGGGCGACACCGGACTTCGAGTTGTGGGTCATCGCGCCGCCGAGCTCTTCGAACTCGACTTCCTCGCCGGTCACGGTCTTGATCACCTCGGGACCGGTAATGAACATGTGCGAGGTCTCCTTGACCATGAAGATGAAGTCGGTCATCGCCGGCGAGTACACGGCGCCACCGGCACAGGGGCCCATGATCACGCTGATCTGGGGGATCACCCCGGAGCTGGAAACATTGCGGGCGAAGACGTCACCGTAGGCGCCGAGTGAAACGACGCCTTCCTGGATCCGGGCGCCACCCGAGTCGTTCAGGCCGATCACCGGGGCGCCGACCTTGGCGGCCAGGTCCATCACCTTGCACATCTTCTCGGCCATGACCTCGCCGAGCGAGCCGCCGAAAACCGTGAAGTCCTGCGAGAAGACGAAGACCTTGCGACCGTCGATCGTGCCGTGGCCGGTGACCACCGCGTCTCCCCAGGGCCGGCGCTTGTTCATCTCGAAGTCGTAGGTCCGATGCCGGACGAAGGTGTCGAGCTCTTCGAACGATCCGGGGTCGAGCAGCTTCTCGATCCGCTCGCGGGCGGTCAGCTTGCCCTTGGCATGGTGCTTGTCTACGGCTTCGCTGGAAGCGGAATTGATTGCGGCGTCACGCAGCTCGCGCAGGTACTCAAGCTTCTCTTCGTGGGTCTCGGGATTCTTCTTACGCATGGCCGAGGCAGTTTATTCATCTGCAGTCGGGCGGGGTCCAGCCCGCCCTCCATGCTCAACCCGGGGTCCCGCAGAATCCGGGAACGGATGGGCCGGCTCCGTCTACTCGGGGACGCGACGCCCGTATTTGCGGGCCCAGCGGCGGATCGGTTGCTCCAGAAAGCGGGCCGAAAGGTAGCCGTAGATGACCGAGAGCGGGACCACCACGGCGGTCCAGATCAGGAGGCTCTTCAGATTGCCGTCCTGGGGCAGGGTCAGTTCGCCGGCGATCGTGTAGGTGATCACCATGTGGCTCAGATAGATGCCGTAGCTGATGTCACCCAGGTTGCGAACCGGCTGTGCCGCAAACGGGGTCTGCCAGCTCCGGGGCGCGAGCGAAAGCGAAACCATGAAGATCGCGACGAGGGTGGAGAAGAGCAGCGAAAGCAGGAGCGAGGCCCTCGTGTTCGAGTAGTCGCCGCCGATCACCCAGACCAGGGGAATCAGGGCAAGCCCCGAGACCAGGGCGATGAGGGCGGCCGGAGCGGGGCCCGACCCCGGGACCGGGGTTTCCGCTTCGCCCCTTCCCTGCCTGTCGCTGATCCGGACCCAGACCCAGGCCCCGAACATGCCCAGCCCGAACGAGTAGGCCCAGGCCGGCAGCTGCAGCTCGGATGAGAGTTTGAGCCTGACCAGTTCACCGAAGTCGGGGGCGGTGGCGATCAGGTCCGTCACCTCGCTGACGTGATCGAAGGCGATCGTCCAGGCGGCGGTTACCGCCAGGGAAACCAGGAGTCCGGCGACCGGCTTCCGGAAGAAGATGCTCGCGACGAACGGCAGAACCAGGTAGAAGCCGACCTCTACCGACAAGGTCCAGAGCGGCGGGTCGAGGCCGAATCCAATCGAGATCCCGGGAACGAACAGACCGACCGGGACGGTCAGCGCGGAGAAGTTCAGCAGCAGGTCCCGCAGTCCGGGAAGGGCCGAATAGGGAGGGTCGAAGACCGCGATCACCGGCAGCGAGATCAGCAGGATCATCCAGTAGGCGGGCAGCAGGCGGGCTCCCCTCCGAATCGCAAAGGAAGCGATGCTGCCGAAGTCTCCCCGCCGGGCGACGGTAGGCAGGAAGACGACGAATCCGCTGACGATGAAGAGCAGTTCGACCGCGTTGCCGAGGGCTCCCCAGATGAGCCGGGTGAAGGCGTTCTCGACTCCGGGCCCGGCGACCCCGGAAATCGCCGTCATGTGAAGCATGACGATCGCCATGATCGCCCAGGCCCGGTACCCGTCGAAGGCCGGAACAATCGGGATGCCGGATCGGGCGCGAGCCTCCTTGCCCGGGTCGGAAAGGTGATGTTCCGGCCTGGTTACCGACTCCCTCACCCGGGGGAGTTTAGGCCCGGTTCAGCCCGGATGCGACTCCGGCCGGGCCCTCAGCCGGCTACGGCCTGACCTTCAGGTATGTGTGACCGGGCCAGCCGTTGTTGACCGCGGTGATCCGGCCCCAGCCCTTCGCGTTGCCTTTGATCCGGACCTTGAACTTCCGTTTGGCGGACCTGCCCGCCGGCACGGTGAGAGTGACCTTCTTCGGCACCTTGAAGGACTTGTTGGTCGACTTGACCTTCACCTTCAGATTCCGGGCCGTCTTGTTGCCCGAGTTATGCACCTTGACGGTCAGGGTCACCGTCTGTCCGGGCTTGACCGTCTTGCGGCCGGGCTTGAGCTGGACCCCGTCGATCAGGGTGTACTTCTGCTCCGGGCAGAGGCTGAGGTCGGTCTTGCATGACGGCTTCGGGCCTTCCGGCTGCGGCTTCGGTTCGGCCACGGCGTTGGAAAGCCAGAGGCCGCCGATCGAGGTGGTGAGCTGGTTCAGGTCACCGCAGGTACCGCCGTTCTCCGAAACCGAGGGGGTGAGCGATTTCCAGGAGGCGGCGAGGGCACCGTTGGTTCCGAATCCGTCGGCGAAGGGCTGGCCGTTGAACGGGTCGCTCTTGGCGGTCGAGAGCTTGACCGGCACGTTGTCGTAGCGGCAGCGGGCGAACAATCCGAGCGGTGGCACGCCGACGTCATCCAGCGAGTCGGGCAGCGGGAAGTTCGTTCCCGTGCCGGTGATCACGATGATGTCGAGGTTTCCTTCGAGGGTCATCGCACCGGTCTCTTGGTTGAAGGTGCCGGTCAGGCCGTCCTGGTTGAGCCGGAAGGTGAAGGGGATCTTCAGGTCCGGCTGCAGGGGGTGCTTGACGTTCATGTACGGAAACTGGATGCCGGTGTTGGTTGCCGCCGGGATCGAGATGTTCCCGTCGGTCAGGTCGCCGTTCAGCTGGATGTCGGTCCGCTGCGGGGTGGGAAGGTCGGGCGAGGGGAAGGAGCTGTCGGCCGGAAGGACGGTGCGGTCCTGGAAGAAGCCCATGCTGATCCGCCCGTTGTCGAAGGTCAGCGAAACCGGTGAGGCCTTGGAGCCGGGGGCCGTGGCCGCGAACGAGGCGAGTATGGCGGCGAGGGCGAGCAGCAGCAGTCCGAGCTGCCTTGATTTCTGGCTCGCGAGAGTCGGTGAGTGGGTGGGCATCTGAAGTGCTCTCCTTCGAGTGACGAGGTTCCCTTTTGCGCCCGGATTGCGCGCGCCTGATGTCGCTTTCATTGCCCAAATCGGGCGGTTTTCAAACAGGGG
>JAIBCJ010000049.1 GCA_019694145.1 Solirubrobacterales bacterium
GTTCGGCAGCCAGTCGGCCGGCGCGGAACCGGTCACCGCGTAATTCTCGTATTCGGTGATGCCGTATTCGTTTGCCCATTGCGCGGCCCAGGAAATGTTCCGCGAGAGCCCGAAGTCCTGCAGATAGTTCGGCTTGCTCCCGACCGAGCTGTTGCGGTTGTAGGAGTTCGAGGAGCAGGCGTCGTTCAGGGTCGTAGCTCCCGGTTTGCAGTCGAGCAGTTGCCCGAGGGTCATCGGCTTGCCGGTCGCCCCGAAATACCCGAAGCCGGCGGTCACCGAGTCGCCGAACGCCGCGACCGAGACACTGGATGCCGGCACGTTGCCGAGACGGAACTGAATCCGCTGGGTCGTCACCTGGCGCCCCCGGAAAGAGCCGGCGAGTTCCAGTTCGTCGGCACCGACCTGACCGGACCTCCGCGAGTAGCGGAACACGTCCGCCCTGCTCAGGTAGTCGCCCTTGAGAGGTCGCTGGACGAGTTCCCAGGAGAGATCCTTTCCGCAAACGGGGAAACGGAGCGTCCGTGATCTGATCTTGCTGCCTTCGAGGAGAACCCTGGGCAGTGTTTCGCAGACCCCGGGCCGCGCCCGCGGGATGCCTTTCTGCGACAGGCCAAGAGACCCGTCGGGTCGGATTTCCGGATCAGCGGAGGGCCCGGTGAACCTGACCGTGACTTTCGCGGAAGCTTCCTTGCCGGCCCGGAGGATCCGGCGCGCGAGCTTCCTCGAAACGGGAATTCCGTGGACGTGGAGGAAGAAGTCGCGCTGGTCGGCTTCCCGGAGCGATCCCGAATGGACTCGCGTCTGCCAGGTCTTCGTCCACTGCCCGCCCGGGAGTTCGACCCCTGCCTTCCCCGTCACTTCGAACCCCGAGACTTCGAGCGGGAGGGTCATGGGGACGAGCAGTTTCCACTGTCCCCCGCTTCCGGCCAGCTGGACGTTTTTCACGATCGGTATCGCTTCCGACTTGGCGGCGGGCAGGAGGGCGAAGCAGGTGACCAGCGCCGCCAGCCACAGCACCCCGCCCGAATTGACGCTCTGCTTCACTCCCCGCATTTCGCATACCTTAAACCCCGGTGCGGCCGATCGGAGCGGCTGCGGGTCTAGACTCCCGCCCGTGGGCGCGAGGATCATCGAGAACGGCGAGATCGGGATCAGCTGGGTCATGGAGGACGAGGCGATGGCCCGGGCTTCCCATGCCCTCACCGATGGCGAGAAGGTCTGGCTTGTTGATCCGGTCGATGACGACGCCGCGATCGAGCGGGCCCTGACCCTCGGCAAGCCGGCCGTGGTCTTCCAGTTGCTTGACCGGCACAACCGCGACTGTGCGCAGGTAGCTGACCGGCTGGGCATCGACCATGTCGCCCTGCCGCTGGAACTCCGGGGCACTCCTTTCGAGGCGATCGAGGTGGTCGAGAACCGGATCTGGAAGGAACGGGCGCTCTGGTGGAAGAAGACCAAGACCTTGGTCGTGGCCGAAGCGGTCGGGGCCAGCAGGATGTTCAATCCGAGCGAGGCCGGCGCCGGCGTTCACATCGGCCTGCGCGCCACCCCGCCCCGCAAGCAGCTCGGCACCTACAACCCGAGGCATTTGTTGATGGGGCACGGCAACCCGATCAACGGCAAGCAGGCCACAGTCGCCCTCCAGCAGGCGCTCGACCGCTCCCGCCGGGACCTCCCCGGCACCATGCTCAAGATCCCCTTCGCCTTCCGCTGAGGGCTCCAGAGCGAAACTCCCCCATTGCGCGGGGTTTCTTTCGGTGAGTCGATTCGTCCAGTCTGTAAGGAAGCAGATGCCAAGTCCCCGCAACTTCATCCCGGTCCTCGCCGCCCTCGCGACCCTGCTGCTCGCCCCGGCCTCCTTCGCGGCCAAAGATCCCGCCTTCGTGCCTTCCCGCAACTCGCCGATCCAGACGGCGGGAACGCCCATCGGGGTGGCTCCGTATGACCAGGCCAGCAGCGAGTCGGGGCTGCTGGTCCTGAATCGCCGGCCGGCCGGCATTCAGGTCTTCGAGAACCGGCAGGAAACGCCGCTGCTGCCGGTCCACAGGTTCAGGGTCAAGGAGGATCCTCTTTCCCTCCAGACCTTCACCGATACCTGGAGCGAGGTTGACGCGGTCGGCGTCGTGCGCCATGACGGCGACTTCTCGTTCTATCGCGTGACCCACTCCAGCAGCAAGGGTTACGGCCTGGTCAGCGGCAATATCGGCGTCGACATCGGTCCCGTCACGGCCCTGGCGAAGTACCACGGGCTTGGCATCGACTCGGCCCCTTTCGGCCGGGTGAAGGTAGTGGCCGTCGACACCGCCGATGACTCCCTGATTCTGGTCAGCCAGGTTCCCGGCTTCCCCGACGCGATCGAAGCGACGGTGCCGGTTGGCGATCAGCCGGTCGACATCTACTCCGAGAATGCGATCGCCATGTTCGTGGTGAACCGGGGCTCTGACGACATCAGCGTCGTCCGGTACTTCCAGGATCCCGATGAGACCGGGGAGATCGGGCAGGGAAACTACGGCCATTGGGAAGTCACCGACACGGCCCCGGTCGGTGAGAGCCCGGTTGCGATCGCGGCGATCCCTTCCCGGCAGGGCCGGAACCTCTTCGCCGTCGCCAATTCCGGATCCGATGATGTCTCGATCCTGCGCCTGAACCCTGACAGCAGCATGGATGAGCTGGGCAGGGTTCCGGTCGGCGACCGGCCGGTCGCCCTCACCTCCGTCCAGATGACGGCGAACGGTCGCTGGCGCCTGGCCGTCGCCAACGCCGGCTCGGATGACGTGACCATCATCGAGGGTGAATTCAACGGAACCTTTGCCGCCACGGACACGATCCCAGTCGGCTCCAATCCGGTCTCGATCACCTCGGGTGACTTCGATGAATACTTCGACGCCGACCTCGCCGTGGCCGACCGGGCCAGTGGTCAGGTCTCGGTCCTGCTTGACAACGAGCCCTCCGGCACCTGCCGCGGCGGTGCCGCGAAGCTGCTTCGCGGCGGCCAGTACTCGGATTCGCTGTTCGGCACCCACAACCCGGACCAGATCCTCGGGCTGACCGGAGATGACGAGATTCACGGAGGCAAGGACGGCTTCGACTGCCTCTTCGGCGGCAAGGGCAAGGACAGCCTGGACGGCTACAAGCTCGGCGACCTCCTCGACGGCGGCCCGGACGCCGACACCTTGACCGGCGGAACCGGGACCGACCTTGTGATCGGCGGGGCCGGCGACGATTTCCTCTGCGAGAACCTGGAAGAGGAGATGAAACAGGAAGCCTGTGGCGTCCCCTACCGCGACTACTCGAGCTGGGGCCGCGTCGGCCGACCCGAGCGGGACCGGCTGTTCGGGGGCCCGGGCAATGACCGCATCCAGGCGGACTACGGACGCGACCTGGTCAGCGGGGGCTCCGGCCGGGACGACATCTTCAGCCGCGACGGCGCGCGGGATCTCGTCACCTGCGGCGCGGGCCGGGATCGGGCGCTGGTTGACGACCGGGACCGCGTGCGCGGTTGCGAAACGGTCAAACGGATCGAAGTCAGCCGCGAATCCTGAACCTGAAGACGGCCGGGGTCCTGTCCGCAAGGCCGTTGCCGTCGATCGCCACGACCCGGAAAGTGTGGCTGCCGGTCTTCAGGCCACGGTAGGTCTTCGGTGACCGGCATCTCCGGAAACCCTGACCGTCAAGGCGGCACCGGAAGGTCGGAGCGGAGCCGGTCGACTCAAGCCGGAAGGTGGCCCGCCGCTTGCCGTTGCTGATCAGCACCTTGCTGATCCGCGTGCGGGGAGCGGCCGGCGCCGGCGTGCCCGACTTCGAAAGCACCTTGAAGGCCTGCTCGGCCATCTTCGCTTCACCGAGGGCGTTCGGGTGGACGATCACCGGGTTCTCGCCAAGCAGCGCCGGCTCGACCCAGCGGGTTCCCGGGGCCTGGCAGGCGTCGTGCCCGTTTGACACGCCGTTCAGGTTGACGAAGACCGAACCGGTTTCACGGGCCGCGCGTCCCACCGCATCGTTCAGCGTCCGCTGCAGCGAACGGACATAGGGAACGTCACCCTTCGAGACCGGCATCTGCGGGTAGCAGCCATCGGTCTCGGGCATGATCCAGGGGTAGCCGAGGATTGCGACCCGGGCCTTCGGCGCCTTCGCGTGAACAGCGTTCAGGGCTTCGACCAGTGACGGGTAGGTGGTGTTCCGGATCGTGTCCTCGAACTGGTCGCCGAAGGTGTCCTTGCAGGGGCTGCCCTGACCCAGCGAGGCAACCCCGAGCGTGCCACAGCTCAGGATCGAGCCGATGAAGACGCTGCTGTCATTGCCGCCGATGGTCATCGTGACGAGGTCGGTGTCCTTTGAGAGCGCGTCGAGCTGTGGCGCCACCCCGGGGTACTGGGACTCGCCGAAGTGCCTGGTTTCGGCCGCGCCGCAGGTCACGTCGGTCAGCTCGGCGCCCAGCTTTGCAGCCAGAACATGCGGATAGTTAAGAGTCGAGCGCAGGCACTGGACCGGGGCTTCGGGGTCGAGCGGCAGAACCCCGGAAGCGGCGCTGTAGGAGTCGCCGAGTGCCACATAGTCGAGTGACTTGCCGGCCGCGGCCGCCGGCCCGATCATGGCGAGCGTGGCGAATGCCGCACCGGCCAGAATTGCGAGGACGGACACACAACGACTGCGAAGCTTCATCAAATCTCCCGGGGTAGTCGAGAACACCAGCGTTCCTGAGCGCTCTGTGACTACCCCGGGATTCGAACTCCAAACCGGGAAGATGCGGGCCAGGCCAACCCTCCCGGGTTCTGCGGCTAACCCTGCTTGAGGTAGTTGACCTTCTCGGGTTCGAGGGTGAAAGTGACCCGGACCTCGCCCGGCTGGCGGAACGGATACTCGTCGGCGTCGATGTACTTCTTGGCCAGCATGTTGATGTCGTCGTCGGCGCCTTCCTGGGTATCACCGATCAGCCGGCCGCGGATCGACACGTACTCGTAGGGGTTGCCGTCGGCCATCATCGTCACGGTCGCCCGGCCCGCCTTGCGCAGGTTCTGCGGCCAGGCCCGACCCTCGGCACTGTTCAGGATCACGTTGCCGTCGTCGTCGGCGTGCGCCCAGACGATCACCGACTGCACCGAGCCGTCATCGGTCGGCACGGCGACGACCGCATAGTTCGCACCTTCCTTGACGATTTCGAGCGAACGACCTTCGAGTTCTGCCACTTCGACCTCCTGGGTTGTTTGAAGACAGGACCGAATCTACTCCCCGGCCGGGTCCGGTCGACCGAGGGGATGGTGGCAGGCGGCGAAATGACCCTGGCCGTAGTCGATCAGGGCCGGCTCCTGTTGCTCGCAGACTTCGGTTGCGTAGGGGCAGCGGGTGTGGAAACGGCAACCCGAGGGCGGGTCCGAGGGGCTCGGAACGTCACCCTCGAGCGGCCGGCGCTCCCTCTGTGCGTTGGTTCTCGGGTCGGGAATCGGGACGGCCGCCAGCAGCGAGGCCGTGTAGGGATGGATCGGTTTCGAGTAGACGAGTTCGGCCGGGCCGATCTCGACGATCTTGCCCAGATACATCACGGCGATCCGGTCGGACACCTGCCGGACCACGCCCAGGTCATGCGCCACGAAGAGGTAGGTCAGCTCCAGCTCGCGCTGGAGGTCGGCCATCAGATTCACGATCTGCCCCTGAATCGAAACGTCGAGCGCCGAGACCGGTTCGTCGGCGACGATCAGGCTCGGTTCGGGCGCAAGGGCACGGGCGATGCCGATGCGCTGACGCTGGCCACCGGAGAACTCGTGCGGGTAACGGTCGTAGTAGCTGCCGGAGAGCCCGACCTGGTCCAGCTTCTCCCGCACCCGGCGCTCGATCTCACGGCCCTCGGCCAGCCCGTGGATACGAAGCGGCTCGCCGATGATCTGCCCGACCCGCTTGCGCGGATTCAGCGAGGTGTAGGGGTCCTGGAAGATCATCTGCATGTCCCGCCGGATCGGCCGGAGTTTCCGGTTGCTGATTTCCGTCAGCTCGACCCCGCGGAACCTGACTGAACCGGAGCTTGGCCTGAGCAACTGCAGCAGCGACCTCGCCAGGGTCGACTTCCCGCAGCCCGACTCCCCGACCAGACCGAGCGTTTCACCCTTCTTCAGTTCGAAGCTGACCCCGTCCACCGCCCGGACCGCACCCTTGCCGCGGCCGAGCAGTGAATTTCCCGAGAGCGGGAAATGCTTGTTCAGGTCCTTGACCTGCACCAGGGCCTCGCCCGTTGAGGTCGATTCCAGCTGGGTGGCCTGATCATTCATTCGGGGCTGGCCAGTCCGATCAGCCCGTTCGGCAGTTGCCGCAGGGCGGGTCGTTCGGAAACCTCGAGCCAGCAGCGGTCGAGGTGGCTCGGGTCCGCCACCCGGCTGACCAGGTCCGGTTCCACCCCGCACTTGTCGAAGGCGTGGGGGCAGCGGTCACGGAAGCGGCAACCGGTCGGCGGATCGATCAGGGAAGGAGGCTGGCCTTCGATCTGGGCGAGCCTCGCCTGCCGGGTGCTCTCGATCCGGGGGACCGAACCGAGCAGCCCCCAGGTGTAAGGGTGCTGGGGGTCGTAGAAGATCTCGTCGAGAGTGCCGGTTTCAACCAGCCGGCCGGCGTACATGACCCCGACCCGGTCGGCGATGTCGGCGACGACGCCGAGGTCGTGCGTGATCAGGATCACCGTCAGGTTGAAATCCCGGTTGAGCTGCTTGAGCAGTTCCAGGATCTGGGCCTGGATTGTGACGTCGAGCGCAGTGGTCGGTTCGTCGGCGATCAGGATCTCCGGTTCCAGCGAAAGCGCCATCGCGATCATCGCCCTTTGCCGCATGCCGCCCGAGAACTCGTGCGGGTAGGCCCGGGCCCGGGCGGCTGCGTCCGGCACACCGACCGCGTCGAGCAGCTCGATCGCCCTGGCCATCGCTTCCTTCTTGCTGACGTCGCGATGGGCCCGGATCTGTTCGACGATCTGGTTGCCGATCCGGTGGACCGGATTCAGGGAGGTCATCGGGTTCTGGAAGACCATTGACATGCGGTCGCCCCGGATCGGCCGCATCACTTCGTTGCTGGCACCGAGCAGTTCCTGGCCGTCGAGCTTGACCGAGCCCTTGAACTCGGTGTTGGGACCGCTGGTCAGGCCCATAAGGGTCATCGCGGTTACCGACTTGCCGCAGCCCGACTCGCCGACGATCGAGAGCGTCTCGCCGCGCTGGAGATCGAACGAAACGCCCCCGACGGCCTGGAGCAACCCGCCCTCGGTGCGGAAGCTGACCTCGAGGTCGCGCACGCTGAGCAGCGGTTCACTCACAGGGCTGTGTCCCCGTCCTGCAGACGGATACGCGGGTCCAGTGCCGCGTAGACGATGTCGATCACGGCGTTGAAGAAGACCACGAAGAAGGCGCCGAACATGGTCACCGCCATGATCGGCGGCTGGTCTAGCTGCCCGATCGCGTCGGCTGCATACTGGCCGACGCCCTGGAGGTTGAAGACGGTTTCGGTCAGGATCGCGCCGCCACCGACCACCACCGCGAAGTCAAGTCCCCAGAGGGTTACGACCGAGATCATCGAGTTGCGGAGGACGTGGCTGAGCATCACCCTTCGCTCCGACAGCCCCTTCGCCCGGGCGGTCCGGACGTAGTCCTCATCCATCGTTTCGAGGATGTTCGCCCGAAGGACGCGGGAGTAGAAGCCGATGAACAGGACCGAGAGCGCGATCCAGGGCAGGATCAGATGGTGAAACCACTCCCAGGGGCTTTGCGAGAACTCGACGTACCCCCCATTCGGAAATAACTCGAAGCCGAGTTTCTTGGTCAACTCGAACCCAAGGTATTGGTTCATCAGCGCTCCGAGCCAGAACACCGGCATCGAGATTCCGACCAGCGCGAAGAAGTTGAGCAGCCCGTCCGATATTCCGCCGGCCCGCATCGCTCCCCACACCCCGAGCGCGACCGCGAAGGCCATCCAGATGATCGCGGCGCCGATCGCGAGGGCGAAGGTCCTCGGGATGCCCTTCTTGATCTCCTCCAGCACGTTGAGCTGGTTGAAGTAGCTGATCATGTTGCCGCTGAACAGGTTTTCCATGGTCTTCACGTACTGGACGTAGACCGGTTCGTTGAAGCCCCACTCCTCCCTGATCGCCTCGATCTGGGTTTCGGTCGGCTGCTTGCCGGCCATGCGGACCGCGGGGTCGCCGCTGGGCAGGACGTTGAAGATCAGGAAGGTCAGGACGGACACCGCGAACAGCACCAGGACCATCGAGCCCAGCCGCCTCAGAGCGAACGCCAGCATCAGTGTTCGATCCTCACTTTCGCCTTCGGGTCAAGCGAGTCGCGGATCGCTTCGCCGAAGACGTTGAGCGAAAGCACGGTGAGCACGATCATCATGCCGGGCACGATCGCCAGGGCGGGCGCGGTGACGATTCGCGCGACACCCTCGTCGATCATGGTCCCCCAGGAGGGCTCGGGTGGCTGGACACCGGCTCCGAGAAAGGAGAGCGCGGCTTCGAGCAGGATCGCGTTGGCGACCAGGAGCGGAAAGAAGACGAGCCCGGTCGAAAGCACGTTGGGCAGGATTTCGGAGGTGATCAGGCGGAAGGAGCCCATGCCCTGGGCCCGGGCCGCCTCGACGAACTCCTTCTCCCGCAGGCTCAGCACCTCGCCCCGGATCGGCCGGGCCAGGTAGGGGATGTAGACGATCGCGATCACGAAGATCGGAATCGCGAGGCTGCCGCCCGACACCGACACCGGACCGAGCTTGAGCCCTCCGAGAGCCAGCGAGGTGCCCAGGGCGATCCCCAGCAGGATCACCGGGAAAGCCCAGAGGACGTCCATGATCCTCGAAAGGATCGAATCGGTCCAGCCCCGGAAATATCCGGCCAGGAGGCCGGTCACCAGACCGAGGACCAGGGTGATCAGGGCCGCTCCGAGGCCGATGATCAGCGAGTTCCGGCCACCGTAGAGCAGCCGTACGGCCACGTCGCGCCCGTTGGTGTCGGCGCCGAGGAAAAACTGGCCTTGCCAGGTCGGCCCGATCGGCACCCCGTCCAGCCCGACCACGTTTACCTTCTCGCCATCGACTTCGATCTGGTCGGAGAGATGGTTCGCGGAGGGCGTGGTGTGAGCCACGTGCTCGGCCCAGAGCGGAGCGGCCGCCATGGTCAGGACGAGCAGGACGAAGACCGCTCCCATGAAGAGAGCGAACCGCCGTTTCCGCATCCGCCTGACCGCCAGCCGCCACGGACTCTCGCCGGCCACCCCCTCCTGGGTGACGGCCGGCGGTTCCGAGAATTCCTGGAGGTCAGATACGGGCCTGTCCGTGGCGCCGCTCACTCTTGGTCAATGACTGCTTTCGAGGGCCTCGGGAATAGCTACTTGAGCTTGAACGTGGAGTAGTCGTTGTTGTAGAGCGGATGGAAGACGATCGCGTCGAAATCGATCCGGTCGGAAACGAAGGTCGCCAGTTTGCGATGTCCGTACGGAGCGACATAGCTGTTCGGCGGCGAGACGAGCTCCTGGTCCCAGGCCTCCCAGCGGTCGGCGACCGAGGGCAGGTCGGTTTCCAGGGTCAGCTCGTTGATCGTCTTGTTCAGGCTCGGATCATCGACGTTGCCGAAGTTCTGGTTGTTGGTGTCCTGAATCGAATCCCCGTCCACCAGGAAGGAGAAGTTGAGCGGATGCGGGAAATCCTGGAACCAGTTGGCGAAGCCCGTCTGGGCTTTCGTCTTCTGGTTCCCGATCGTCTGGAAGTAGACGCCGCCGTCCAGGATCTTCGGGGTCGCGTCGAAGCCCATCTGGTTGAGCATGTCGGCGTAGGCCTCGGTCACCTTGTCGGTGGGGTCGTCGTTGTTGCCCCAGACGGTTACCTTCGTGCCTTCGACACCGGCCTCCTTGATCAGCTGCTTCGCCTTCTCGAGGTCCGGCGGCTGTGTCGGATCACCGTAGGGGCAGTCGGTGGTATCGAATGCCTCGTTGTAACCCGGCATGCCGGGCGGCAGGAAGCTGCAGCCGGGGGCCAGCTCACCGGCGAAGATGCGGGCCAGGCCGGGCTTGTCGATGCCGTAGTTGACCGCCTGACGGACCTTCGGATCGTTGAACGGAGCCACCCGCGTGTTCATGAAGAAGTAGTAGGTGGAACCGGTGGTCGTCTCCGAGTAACGGTCTGATGCCTCCGCCTCCACGGTCGGCTTCAGGTCGGCCGGCGGCGGGTCCTGCATGTAGTCGAGCTTGTTGGCCAGCACGTCCTGCGCCTGCTGGTTGGCGTTCTTGATGATCTCGGTCGTGATCTTGTCGACGTGACCGGTCGGGATCTGCGGAATCTTGAAGCTGGCGAAATTCGGGCTCTTCTCCATCACGAATTCGCGGTTCGGCACCGACTTCGTGATCACGTACGCACCGACACCGGGCGGCGGATCCTCGGTCAGGTTCTTGAAGGGTGTGTCACCTGGCACGAGGCCGGCGAAGTTGGTCGCGAGAATGTTCGAGAACGACGCGTCCGGGCTGATCAGGTCGATCTTGATTTCGCCGGTCTTGTCGTTGGTCGTGATGCCCTTGATGTCCCCCTCGGGGTCACCGTTCTTGATGTATTCGTCGGCACCGACGATGTTCTCGAAGAAGAATGAACCGCCCGATTCGAGATTCAGGACGCGCTTGATCGTGTGGGTGAAGTCGCTGGCAACGACCGGCTGGCCGTCGGAGTACTTGAGTCCCTTGCGCAGCTTGAGCTCGTAAGTCTTGCCGCCGTTGCTGACCTTGGGCAGGTCCTCGGCGAGTCCGGGAATGACCTCGCCGCCCTTGGTGCCTTCGACGTGCGGGTAAGTGAGAAGCGGGGTGTAGACGATCCACATCGGTTCCCAGCCGTTGACCGTGTAGGAAAGCGCCGGGTCCAGGTAGTCGGGCTGTGAGGTCTGGGAGATCGTGATCTCTCCACCCTCCTTGCCGCTTCCTCCCGAGTCGCCTTCGTCCGAGCTGGACCCACAGGCGGACACAGCCAACCCGAGCCCCAGACTGATCAGAACGACAGCGAGCAACTTCCCAATCAACGAATCCCGCAAATCACGAACCAGGTTCATGGACGAAACGCCTCTCCTCGTTGTACAGACCTTGAGCACATTGGCTCCTCTCTCCCCCGTCAGGCTAGCGCCAAAACCGGCGCTTCGGGAGAAATCCGTCTCACCCGCCTCGATTCAACCGGTGATCGCGCTCAGCGCGGCTTCGGTCAACTGCCTTGCGACCCGGTCCTTTGACCATTCCTGATCGAGTGCCAGCTGCTCGACCACCGGCACCGAACAAATCGCCCAGGACAGGCTCGCGGCCGAAGTCGCCGAAAGCCCGTCCCGCAGCATTCCCGCCTTCCCCAGTCGCACCGTCGCCGCACGGAACCCCGCGCGAAGTTCCCGGGAACGGTCCTCCCAGGCCTTTGCCGCGGCCGGGTCGATCTCCCTCGCGGCGAAAAGCATCGAGGCGACCGGCTGGATCTCCGCCGCGTACCTCAGCCACCCCTTCACAAACTGGCGGAATGCCTCGACCGGGTCCTCCCGCAGCAGCGCCCGTTCCAGCTTTTGCCTGATTCCGGCCTCCTCGTCCATGTTGCGAACCAGGGCAACGAGCAGACCCGCACGGGACCCGAAGTGCATGTACACCGCCTGGCGGGAAACTCCGGCTTCACTGGCAACCTCGGCGAGCGAGACCTGGGCGCCATTCTTCGCGATCAGGGTCCTGGTGGCCCTGAGGATCTCCGGTCGGGACGAACTTGACATGTGACAAGTTTACGGTAACTTTACACGTGTAAATGTCTGAACACCCAGCACTTTCCGCTGCCCGCGAGGCCATGGCCGCCGTTTCCGCCGGAGACCGCACTGCCTGGCTCGACCTCTACGACGATGATGCGGTTCTCGAAGATCCGGTCGGCGGGTCTCCGCTGGACCCGGAGGGGGTTGGCCTGCGAGGCCGAACCGCCCTCGAAGGGTTCTGGGACCTCGTGGTCGGTCCGAACGACTTCGATTTCGAGATCACCGCGACGCATTCCGGAGGCTCCGAGGCAGCTCTCTCGGCCACCGTCCGCGGCAGGTACCCCAACGGCGCAAAGACCAGCTATGACGGCATCTTCATCTACGCGATCGGTGAAAACGGAAAGATCACTTCGGTCCGCGCCTTCTGGGACATCGACGCCGTGATGAGCGCGCTCGGCGCTTCCTGATTGCCGGCCGTAGGCGCGAGGTCAACTGAAGCAACACCGAGGTCGTCCGGAAGCAGACCGGCGGGTAGGGTTCCGCCATGGGTCGTGACTCGGAACTCGTCTGGTCAAGCGACGGCGGGGATTTCCGCCCGGAACAGAAGCGGGAAGCCAAAAAGGCGAAAAGGCGCGGAGGCATATCCGGCGCGGCACCCCCGCCCGGCCAGGCGCCGGCCGGCTCGACGATCAAGGTGAAGCGGGAAACCTCGGGCCGGAAGGGGAAGACCGCCACGACGATCTCGGAGATCCCCCTGGGCGAAGCCGAGACCAAAGCCCTGGCGAAGAAGCTGAAGCAGCATTGCGGGGTCGGCGGGACCGCGAGGGGTTCCAGCATCGAACTCCAGGGCGACCACCGCGACAAGGTGATCGCCTACCTCGAAAAGGAAGGCCACCGGGCCGTAAAGGCCGGGGGCTAGCGGATGACCCTGAATCCGGTTCGGCGTGGGTTCGAGCTCTGACCGGCGTTGTCGGTCGCTACGGCGGTGAGCTGGAACCTTCCCGGCCTGAGGAGCTTGCGGACCCCGGCCGGGATCCGGACCTTGCTGGTGCCGGCCTTGAGCTTGCGCCTGAAGTTCCTGGCCTTGCCCGGCTTGCGTTTGAGGCTGAAACGAACGGTCGAGGCTTCGCTTAGCCTGATCCTGATCGCCGGTCCCTGGCGCCGGATCGCCGACTTCTTTTTGCCCTTGAGCGGGACCTTTCGCGGCGCGACCCTGAGCTGACCGATCACCGGTGCGGGGTCCGGCAACGGGTCGGCGGTGAACCTGGCCTCGACTGACCGGGCGTCTGACATATCGACCGTGCAGGTCGGCACGATTCCGGAACAGTCCCCGCCCCACCCGGTGAAAGTCGAGCCGTTCGCGGGAACCGCTTCCAGGGTGACCGGAGTTCCGAAGTCGAAATCGGGGCCGGCCGGGTCTGTACCGACTGTGCCCGACCCGGTGCCTGAGGTCTCAACCGTCAGCGTCCGCTTCTGAAGGGTGAACGTGGCCTCGACGGAACGGGCCTGGTCGAGGGTGACGATGCAGGTGGAACCCGATCCCGAGCAGTCCCCTGTCCATCCGCTGAAATCGGAACTGGTGGCCGGGTTCGCCGAGAGGGTCACTTCGGCGCCGTAATCGAACTCGATGCCTTCGCATTGGCCACCACAGGCGACTCCCGCCGGCTGCGACATGACCGTGCCCGAACCGTTGCCGGACCGGGTCACGCCCAGGCTGCGCTTCTCGAGCGCGAATGCGGCCGTGACCTGACGGGCCTGATCCAGGGTGACCACGCAAGCCGCGGTTCCGGTGCAGGGCCCGCTCCAGCCGGTGAACAGCGAGTTCGGCCCAGGAGCGGCGTTCAGGGTGACCTCGGTGCCATAGTCGTAGTCGTTCGAACAGTCGCTTCCGCAATCGATGCCGGCAGCGGCCGAAGTCACTCCGCCCGTCCCCGACCCGGCCTTCGCGACTTCCAGGGTCCGTTTCTGCAGCACGAAGCCGGCTTCGGCGGTGTTGAGCTGGTCCATGGTCACGACACAGTTCTGGTCGATCGCAAATGACTGGCAGGCTCCGCCCCAGCCGGTGAAGGTCGACCCGGTCGCCGCGGTCGGGGTCAGCGTTACCTCGGTGCCGTAGTCGAACTGGGCGTTCACGCATTTCCCGTCGACGAGGCAGGATGTCGCTCCGGTCGGGAAGTTGATGCCCGCCGGGCTCGAGACGACGGTTCCCGATCCGTTCTCGAACTTCGCCAGGGTCAGGGTGCGCTTCTGAAGGGTGAATGTCGCTCCGACGGTCCGGGCCTGGTCCATCGTCACCGAGCACGCGCCCGAGCCGGAACAGGCGCCGGTCCAGCCGGTGAAGCTGGAACCGGTCGAGGCACCCGGCGTCAGCGTGACCGCGGTGCCGTAGGGGAAGTTCGCCTCGCAGGTGGTTCCGCAATCAATGCCGGCCGGGGTTGAGGTGACGCCTCCCGCACCGTTGCCCGGCCTGGTGACCGTGAGCTTCCGCGGTCCGTGAGAGAAGGATGAGGTGACGCTCCGGGTCTGATCCAGAGTGACGGTGCAGGTCGGCTGGGTGCCCGAGCAGTCCCCGCCCCAACTGTTGAAGAGCGAGTCGGAATCGGGGTTGGCGGTGAGGGTCACCGGCTGGCCGTTTCCGAAGATCGAGTAGCAGGTGTTGTGGGAAGCGGTGGTGCCGCAGTCAACGCCGACCGGCTCCGAACTCACGTAGCCGTCACCCGGTCCGCTTGCCCCGACCTCGAGACCCGTTGTGTTGGTCAAGGTGTAGGTGATGGTGGCCAGCCCGTTGCCTTCCCTGACCCCGGATTCGGTTGTGTAGCCGAACGGACCGTAGCTCGACCCGCCACCGCCGGGCCCGTTGGTGCCACCACCACCGTAGTAGCCGCCGCCTCCTCCGCCTCCGTTGGAGCCGCTGCCGCCTTCGTTCTGTGGGCCCCCGACGGGCGGGTACCCGGTCTGGAAGGAACCCTTCTGGGTCTGGGTGCCACCGGTTGCCCTGTAGATGTTGCAACCGGCCGGAGGATCGCCTTCGGCGAAGTTCAGGTCACCCGGACCTCCCGTGGCGCCGCCTCCGCTGCCTCCGGTAGCGACGACGCTCTGGTCATCGCAGTTCTGGCCGCCGCCTCCACCACCACCGGCGACGAGGATCCGGTCCGCGATGGTGTCGTTCCCGGTCCTGAGATCAGTTGCTCCGCCTCCACCGTAGGCGTTGGGGCCAGACGGGCTCGTTCCACCGCCGTTGAAACCTCCGGATTGCGCTCCCCCGGCACCCCCTACCCGCAGCCAGAAGACCGTCCCTACGGCCGGGAAGATCGTCGCCGTGGCGCGGCCACCCTTGCCGCCGATGAATCGTCCGCCCGGACCTCCACCCTGGGCCCCGTACAGGTCGATCGTCGCCGACGAAGCCCCGTAGGGCATCGTCCACTGCACCGCTTCGCCGGTGTACTGGAAGGTCCGGGTTACGGGCGGAACCTTGAACCTGGCCGAAACGATCTTGGGATCGCCGGGATTGACCTGGTTGAGGGTCGTTGAACAGATTGGATTGGTATTACCCGAACAAGGCCCTGGACCGATCCACTGGTCAAAGACCGACCCCGGGGAAGGGTTCGCAGTGACCGTAACCGGCTGATCCTTGCCGTAGGCCTCGGTGCAGTCGTCGTGTCCGGGCGCCTCGCTTACCCCGCAATCGATCCCGGCGGGAGAGCTGGACACAAAACCGTCACCCGGTCCGACCGCGGAGGCGAACAGGTTGCGGGTATCGGTTACCTCAAAGGTGACCGTGGCAGTCCCGTCGCCTTCCCTCAAGCCGGAACTAGTCGAAAAGCCGGCCGGGCCGTAGCTGGATCCACCACCACCGGGGCCACCGTTTGCATACCCCGGCAGGGATCCGCCGCCGCCGT
>JAIBCJ010000151.1 GCA_019694145.1 Solirubrobacterales bacterium
ACGACCAGCGAGGGCCAGACCGTGCCCTTTGCGGTGGCGACCGAGCGCGGCACCCTGAACCGGTCGATCTACGCCTTCTCGACCCTGATCGATATCGGCCCCGGATCGGATCCGGACAAGGCCGGCGAAGGATTCAACGGCACCGCGATCTATTCCTTCGGCGGCGGCTGCAACAACAGCTACTTCCAGGCCAACAGCGGCGCGGGCAGTCCGAACGCAAACGTCGGTGACGGCTACGCGTACATGCAGTCGAGCCTCAACGCATTCGGGCAGCGCTGCTCGGATGCGATGTCGGCGGAAACCGTTTCCATGGTCAAGGAGAGATTCATCGAGAACTGGGGACCGATCGACAAGACGATCGGCACCGGCGGGTCCGGCGGGTCGATGGCCCAGCAGATGATCGCCAACAACTACCCGGGCCTCCTCGACGCGCTGACCCTGAGCAACTCGTTCATGGACAACGCCTACGCCGCGGGGAACCTGATCGATTGCGCGAGGGTCGGCGATTACGTGAATGGCGCCGGCTGGACCGACGCCGAAAAGCATGCGGTCCTCGGTGGTGGTGTGCTGACCACCTGCGCGACCACCGTGGCGGCGTTCGGTGACGGCTTCTTCTATCCGCAGAACTGCCCGGCGTCGGTCCCGGCCGTCGACCGCTACGACGCGCTGACCAATCCGCTCGGCATCCGCTGCACGGTCTGGGACGCCAACAAGAACCTCTGGGGCACCCTGCCAAACGGAAAGGCCCGGCAGGCCGTCGACAACGTCGGGGTCCAGTACGGGCTGAACGCACTGCTGAACGATCAGATAAGCGCCCGGCAGTTTCTCGACCTGAACCAGAACGTCGGTGGCATCGACGATGACGGAAACGTGACCTCCGATCGGCGGGTTGCCGATCCCGCCGCGCTGAAGACCGCCTACGAGATGGGCCAGCTGAACGAGGGCTCGGCCGGATACGCCTCGACTCCCGCCATCGACAACCGGCAGTACTGGATCGAAACGGTGCCCAACGGCCACCAGATCATCCACGCGCTCTCGATGCAGCAAAGGCTGGAAGAGTCGACCGGTGCGCCGGTTCCGCATTTCATCTGGACCAGCCTCTACGGCCCGGGGGACGGCGACGGAAATGACGACCCGACCGTGCCGAACAACGTGACCTGGGGGATCCTCGGCGACTGGGTTGACGCGATTCAGGCCGACACCTCGGACACCGACCCCCAGGCCAAGGCTGTCGCCCATGCCCCGGCCGCCGCCACCGACCGTTGCTTCAACGATGACGGCAGCGTGCTGGCGATCGAACCCCAGACCCTGAACTCGGGCATCTGCGGGTCAACCTTCCCCAGCCATGAAACGCCAAGGATGATCGCCGGCGGTCCGATCGCGAACGACGTCCTCAAATGCGCGCTGAAGCCGGTCGACCCGTCGGATTACGACGGCAAGCTCGACGCCGGCCAGCTCGCAGAGCTCGAGAGCATCTTCCCGACCGGGGTCTGTGACTGGGAAGAACCCGGGGTCGAGCAGACCTACAACACCCGGACCTGGCGGGCCTGGCCGACCGGACAGGCCGACAACAGCGCTCCCTCAACCACGATCTCTTCGTCGCCGCGGCCATCGAATGCCCCGGCCACAGTCGACTTCGAGTTCTCGTCAAGCGAGACCGGTTCGCAGTTCGAGTGCCGCCTGGATGACGGCGGCAATACCGCCGGCTACGAAGACTGCGCCTCACCGATGCGTTACGGCCCGCTCGGGGACGACCTCTACACCTTCTCTGTCCGGGCGACGGACGCCGCCGGAAACACCGGCGGTCCGGCCACGGTGAAGTTCCGCACCGGTGGCCCGGCTCCGGTGCTCGCCATCAGCCCGGCCGTGTTCGCCTTCGGCCCGATCAACGTCGGCGGTGAGCTGGGAGAGCCGGGTGAATTCACGCTCAGCAACCCGGGAAGCGATCCCGTCAACCTAGATGACGGGACCCTCACCGGACCCGACGCCGGTTCCTTCAAGCTCCTGCCCAACGGCAGCACCTGCTACTTCCTCGAGCCGGCCGGGGTTCTCCCGCCGGGAGGTTCCTGCACGCTCGTGGCGATCTTCGACCCCGAAAGTGAAGGGCCGAAGACCGCCAGCCTCGAGGTCACCTCCGATTCGGTCACCTCCCCCGACCAGTTGTCCCTGTCGGGAACCGGCCTTCCCGAGCTGCTTCCCGGTGCCTCGGTCACGCCCGGGACGCTGGCCTTCGGGAACCGGCAGGCGGGCACCGACTCTCCGGCCCGGACGATCACCCTGACCAGCACCGGCAGCGGCGATCTCGAGATCGGCAACCTGATCAGGCTCGGCGCCGACGCCAGTCAGTTCGCGGTCACCGGCAACACCTGCTCGGGCCGCTCCATGGCGAGCGGTGATTCCTGCCAGGTCCAGGTCGTCTTCTCGCCGGTCGGGACCGGGGCGAGGAGCGCCACCCTGACCATTCCGACCGACGCCTCCGGGGCCGACACCTCAGTTGACCTGACCGGAACCGCAACGGCACCGCCTGTGGTTCACCGCAACAGCCGCGTCCAGATCGGTGGCAGCCTGCCGCGCCTGCGTGGGTCCAGACAGTTGAGGATCCCGGTCCGGTGCTTCACGACCAACATGGAATTCTGCCGCGGAAGGTTGCGGGTGAAGGCCAGGGGCCGTGCGCTGGGGCTGCGTCATAACCGGCTGGTCCAGGTCGCGACCGATACATACGAGCTGCGGGCAGGTCAGCGGACGGTCCGGGTGAGGATCGGCAACCGGGCCCGGCGCCGGGTGCTCCGCCGGGGCAGCCTGCCGGTGCGGGTGATCGGTACTTCGCGCCAGGGCAACGGCAGTTTCCGGTCCGTGAACGCCGGCCGTCGCCTGAGGCGCTGAAACTCGAACCTCCCGGTTGACCGGCGGGGTCTATCCTTGTCGGCATGGAGGAGGGAGCATGAGGCGAACCGGAGGGATTCTTGCCGCGATCCTGATCGTCGGGGCAATCGCTGCCGTGCCGGCATCGGGAGCGAACGCAAAGCCCAGGGCGGTGGTGCCTTCGACCAGCACGATCTTCGGCTACATCAAGGACCTGACTTCCTTCGGGTACCGGCGCACCGGTTCGAAAGCGAGCCTCAAGGCCGCGACCTATGTGCGGGACAGTTTCCGACGATTCGGTCTTTCTGAAGTCCACTTCCAGACCGCCCGCTCCTACGCCTGGAAGGTCAGCGACTCCTCCCTTTCGGTGGACGGGATCAAGCGGGACAGCTTCCCGATCGCCCACGCCTTCATGGGTGGCGAGCAGACCGGAACCTTCGGCACCGGCCCGGCCGGGATCACTGCTCCGATCGTCGATGTCGGCAACGGTTCCGCGTCCACCTTCGCGAGCAAGGACGTGAGCGGCAAGGTGGTCATGTTCGACCTCCGGTTCCTCGGATTGCCGGCCGATGTCTTCAAGGCGATCTCCAAGTTCACCTACGACCCGGACAACACCGTCCAGCCGGGCGAAGTGATCCCGCAGCCCTACATTTCGAACATCGTCGACGTGGTCCAGCGGGCCATGGACGGTGGCGCGGTGGGCGTGGTCGGGGTGCTGGCCGATTACTTCGACTCGAAGTACTACTTCAACGAGGAATACCGCAAGCTGCAGATGGACATCCCGGGCATGTGGGTGACCAGGTCGGAAGGGGATGCGATCCGCGCCCAGCTTTCGGTTTCTCCCGACGCCGAGGCAAAGCTCGTCATGAACGGCGAGCGCGAGGCGGCCCCGGCCCGCAACGTGATCGGCTTCCTGCCCGGGCAGAGCAGGACGACCCTGCTGATCTCTTCGCATCACGACGCGGTTTGGGACGGCGCGGTTGAAGACGGCTCGGGCACCTCGGAGGTACTCGCGCTGGCCCGCTACTTCGGGGCGCTGAAGAAGAAGTACCGGCCCATGTCCCTCATGTTCGCGACCATGGATTCCCATTTCACCGGCTATCAGGGCCACGCCGCGTTCCTCAAGAAGTACGTCGAGAACGCGCCGGAAGCGGAACGGCCGAGGGTCAATTTCGCGATCGAGCACATTGCCCGCCACGGATACGTGGACGAGAACGGCAAGCTGAAGATGACCAACCTGCCGGAGATCGCCGGCATCCTCGAAAACGTCGGCGAGAAGCCTCTGAACGTGATCAGGAAGGTGATCCCCAAGTACGGGCTTGACCGCACGGTGGTCCTGCCGGCAACCTTCTTCGGGGTGTCGCTGCCGACCGACGCTTCCGGCGCCTACCAGGAGGCGGTCCCGGTGGTCAGCCTGATCAGCGGACCGATCTACCTCTATGACAGGCAGGACACACTGGACAAGGTCTACAAGCCGCATCTGCGCCCGATGGCTCTCGCCTACAAGGAGATGATTGCCCGCATGAGCCGTATGGACCCGGAGGATCTGCCCGGTGACCCGCCTTACAAGCCGTAGCCGGATCACCCGCAGCCGTATCCGCGTTTTTTGCTTCGGCCTGGCCGCAGCCCTGCTGCTGGTCCTGGTCCCGGGCGGTGCGGCAGCGAAGCCCGCCAGGCTGCCCAAGGCCCCGGCCGGAAAGAACTTCTACAGCCCGCCCGCCAAGCTGATCAAGGGCAAGCCGGGAACGGCGATCTGGATTCGCAAGACCACCGGCCTGGCCCGGCCGCCGCTGGCCGGGCGGGTGCTGACCATCGCCTATCGATCCAC
>JAIBCJ010000152.1 GCA_019694145.1 Solirubrobacterales bacterium
CCTAGAGGCCGTTCTTCTTCTTGAGCTGCTCGACGTCCGACTTCAGCTCGTCGACGCCAACCGCGCCTTCGATCCGCTTTTCGATCGTCCCGTCCTTGTTGATCAGGAAGATCCACGGCTCGGTCTGGAGGCCGAACGCGGTCAGCTGCGGGCGGATGCCCTTGCTCGGATCGTTCTCGTTGTAGACCTCGTTGTGGATGAAGACGACCCCGTCGCCGACTTCATCCTTGACCTGCTCGGCCACGTCCACGACCGGTCCGCAGACCCGGGACTGGCAGAGCGCCGGGGTGGCGAAGATCAGCACCACCGGTTTCTTGCCGACCACGTCCTTGAAATCGTCGTCATGCATGCTCGAGGGCGGCTGGCGCGTATCGATCTTCGAGAGGTCGCCACCGACGTCTTCAGCGGTCGGGGTGCTGACCTTCGGCGCCTGCTGGCCGACCTGGGCCACGTCCGGGTACTGCCCGACGACCGGACTCGGTGTGACGCGGGCCGCTTCGAAACCGTCGGCGGTCTTGAGGATCGCGATCGCCAGCCAGGGGCCGTTGCGGTCGAACTTCACATGCGAGAGGTAGAAGCTGTTGGCCTCGCCAGGGCCGCCGGCACCCTTCGAGCGGTAGGCAGGCTTGGTTTCCAGTGAAACGACCTCGGCCGGCATCGGGCCTTCCACCGGCGCCTGCGGAGACTTGGCGACATAGATCGCCACGTCGGCATCCTGGACCTGGCTCCGGTCCACGTTGAAGACACCGAACGGATACCGGTTCTCGCCCGGTTCGAACACGACCGCGGCCGGAGAGACGACCTTGTCGCTGGGGGTCTGGTCATTCAGCAGCTCTTCGATCGTCTTTCCTTCGGCCGAAGGAAAGTCGGAAGCCGAAGGAGCGCCGCGGGCAACCTCGTCTCCGGATTCACTGCTGCCGCAGCCGGAGATCAACATGCCGAGGCCGGCGAAGGCAAGCAGCGCGAGGAAGAAGAGCTGCTTCGGGGGGATGGGCAGGACAGCGGTCCGGGTGGGAAGGCCGATCATCGGAAGGATCATAAGTAGTCGGCGAGCTTCGCCCCGCTTGGGCGGGTGGGAAGAACGTGAACCCACCCACAGAATCACAAAAAGAAAGCGGCCCGGACTAAGCCGGGCCGCCAGTGAAACCCGCCGGCCCACGACATCCAGGAGTGGATGGGCCGGCTCTGGTTGGGATAACTAGGAGGCGAAGCGCTCCGCTACGTAGTCCCAGTTGACTACGTTCCAGAAGGCGTCCAGGTAATCCGGGCGCTTGTTCTGGTACTTGAGGTAGTAGGCGTGCTCCCAGACGTCGGCGCCGAGCAGCGGGGTCTTGCCGTCGGTCAGCGGAGAATCCTGGTTGGCGGTCGAGACGATGGCGACGCCGTCGCCGTCCTTGACCAGCCAGACCCAGCCGGAGCCGAACTGGCCGATGCCGCCGGCCTTGAACTGCTCCTTGAAATCGTCAAAGGAACCGAAGGCGGAGTCGATCGCCGCGGCAAGGTCGCCGCTCGGGGCGCCGCCGCCGTCGGGCGAGAGCATCTCCCAGAAGAGCGAGTGGTTGTAGTGACCACCGGCGTTGTTGCGGACCGGGCCCTGCTTGTCGGCCGGCAGCGAGGAAAGATTGGCGATGACTTCCTCGACCGGCTTGTCGGCCCATTCGGTGCCTTCGAGGGCGGCGTTGGCCTTGTCGACATACGCCTGATGGTGCTTGTCGTGATGCACCTTCATGGTCGCCTCGTCGATGTGCGGCTCGAGGGCGTCGTATGCGTAGGGAAGATCGGGAACTTCGTATGCCATCAGGGGACTCCTTGACTGGTTTCTTGAGGTTTCGTGACAGGTACCAGAACCCTAACGGTCCGACGCGCTCCGCCTCACGGCAGGTTGCTGAATCCCCGGCAGCGGGTTGTGCCGTATTTGCCGATCCGGTCGAGGTCTCGGGCGAAGCGGAGGTAGCCCCGGGCCTCCCGCGGGCTGATTCCCAGCCTTCTCAGCGAGGCGAATGAACCCTCCTGCCGTTTCGTGCGGAGGACCAGGTGCGCCGTTCGGACGTCGCCGAGGGTGAAGACGGGTCCCTCCAGGCGGTGGAGCCGCGGGCCGCTGACCGGCTGGATCAACCTTGCCGCCTCGACGAAATCGGCGAAGGACTTCGCGTGATTGATCTGGATGTCAACCGAAAGCCCGCCGGTGTAGACGGTTGCCTCGTTGCGGTAGTCCCCGTTCTGCCTGACGATCACCGTTCCGCGGACCCGGCGCATCCCGGCGTAGTTCTCGGGGAAGAACGGATAGCTGCAGACCGCGTCGGTGCTGACTTCGCGGTAGCCGGAACATTGTGTGTAGTCGAACTCGGTGCAGTCCGAGTAACCGAAGGAGACGCCGTTCATGATCCTGATCAGGTCGTCGTAGAGCATCCCTTCCCATTCCGGGCCCATCCAGAACCGGGGCGGGTCCAGCCCGCGCACCCGTTTGGGGATGCTCGTTTCGACGATCGCATTCGGGGCCCGGTCCCCGCAGCCGCCAGGTTCGAAGGAGTCCCCTGCGGTGCCGAGCCAGACCGGCGCGGTGCTCTCCGGCGCACCGTTGGTCAGCCGGGTCAGGCAGCTGCCGTCCGGTTCGACCGCCCAGACCTCCTCCCCGTAGCTGGCGACCCAGCCATCTCGCACGCTTTGAAAGATGATCCGGCTGCCGTCGGCCGACCAGTCGGGCCCGCGATCGATGAAGCCCGGCACCTTCGGGGCGATCCGCGTCTCGCCGGTGCCGTCAGCGTTCATCACACTGAGCGCGCCATAGCCCTGCTTCATATTGATGAAGGCGATCCGGCTGCCGTCGGGCGAATACGAGCCCCAGGCGGCTCCGGCCTTGAGCGGCGTCACCTCGCCGGTGTCCGGATCAAGCAGGTCGAGGTGGCTGTCGCTGGTGTCGTAATCGAAGGTGAGGAGCAACCGGCCGTCCGGGGCGGGCGTGATTCCGCCGATCGAGTACTCGTCGTCATCAAGATCGACCGGGGGCGCGGACCAGATGGTTTCCAGGCCGGTTCCGTCGGGACGGATCGAGTTGACGCTCAGGGTGTAGCTCTCCCAGTCCCCGGCGTACCTGGTCTTCGTGAAGTAGATCAGCGAACCGTCCGCCGAAAACGTTGCGGCCTGAATCCAGCTCAGGGAGCCCTGTTTGACCAGCAGCTTCGGCTTGCCGCCGTCAACCATCAGTGACATCAGGCCCTGCGGGCCGGTTGGCCTGTCAGACCAGTCTTCCCGCCGGAAGAGCACCGACTTGCCGTCGGGCGACCCGGCCAGGGCGGTGTCGTGAAGCCCGTCGATGCTGCTGACGAAGGAGTTCTTCAGGGTCAGGACTTCGCGGTCGGTGGCGTCGGCCTTGATCCGGATCAGCCGCTTGCCGTTCGAGAAGACCACCGACGCCTTGTCGACCGGCGGTGGGGTCAGCGCCAGGGCAGGCGAGCTGACCGCCATCACTCCGAAAACCAGCGACGCCGCGACGACGATTCCCCTGAGAAATCCTCTCTCCATTGCGATCCTCCCGATTGCGGTTGAACTCCCACCCGAAAACTACCTTTTGTCCGGGCACGCTCGCAAGCCGTACCGGGTTGGACAGGGGCCGCTCCGGCAGGTATTTTCCTTCACAGTAAGTGCACAGGGGTCGAGGCCCTGGGGGAAGTGGAGCGAGGAGAGGGAGACTTGACCAGCGGGGTCCCAGTCATCAGTCGCGTATTGATTCTTGCCGCGACGCTTGCCGTGTTTGCAAACTTTGCCGCCGGCTACGCCTCTGCCGCGCCTCCTACCCCGACCGCCGCCGATCCGGGCATGCCGAACTCAATCGCGGTGCTGGGGGATTCGATGTCGGTGGCGACCGGCATCAACGTGATCCCTTCGGTCACCCAGCCGGAGAGTTCCTGGTCAACCGGGACCAACTCGTCGGTCAACAGCCTCTACCAGCGCATCCTCGCCCTGAACCCGGCGATCTCCGGAAAGAACCGGAACATGGCCGCCAACGGCGAGGACATGACCGACGCTCCGGCCCAGGCAAACGCGACTCCGGCCGACACCGAGCTGGTGACCATGCAGCTCGGCGGCAACAATCTCTGCAAGGACTCGGTCGCCCAGATGACCTCGGTCGCCGAGTACCGGGCCCGGTTCGTCGAGACCCTGGACATCCTTCAGAGCCGCATGCCGAACGCGCTGATCCAGATCGAGAGCGTGCCTGACATCTACAACCTCTGGTTCCTGCGCGGGGCGCCGAACCCGCCCAATGACCAACCCTCCAGCCGGGCCGGCACGGCGAGGGTCTTCTGGGACACGCTTGCGGTGATCCCCTGCAAGTCGCTGGTTCTCGACCCGACCGATATGAGCCAGGCGGCGATCGACCGGCGCAACGCGGTCCGCCAGCGGGACCTCGACTACAACAAGGCCCTGGCGGAGGAATGCGAAGCCCGCCTGCGCTGCCGCTTCGACCGTTACGCGACCTTCGCCTTCTCATCCAACCGGGTCGTCCCCGGGGACCTCACCGGTCCCTACCTGCCTCGCGCCCAGTGGCAGTTCGTCGATGATGACATCAGCACCGTCGACCATTTCCATCCCGGCCTTTCCGGCCAGCGCAAGATGGCCCAGGCAGCCTGGGAGTCCGGCTACAACTTCACCGACTCGACCATGCCAACCGGCGCTGCGTC
>JAIBCJ010000153.1 GCA_019694145.1 Solirubrobacterales bacterium
TGGATCTGCGAATCCTGCGGATTCATCTACGACCCCGCCGAGGGCGACCCCGACGGAGGCATCCCCCCGGGAACCGCCTTCGAGGACATCCCCGAAGACTGGTTCTGCCCCGTCTGCGGCGCCCGCAAGACCGACTTCGAACCCTACGAGGGCTGATAACCCGGGATCCCGGGCAACGCACCCGGGATCCACCGGCCGCACGCTGACCTTCGTCGGTCACTCGAGGGTTCACCGACCCTGACCCGGGAGAGGTGCCGCACAAACAGGCCCGTAAAGGGCGTGAATGTGCGGCACCTCTCGAATCCGGGGCCTGAACCGGCCTCGGAGCCGCCACGGGTCTACGGGTGACCCCACATTCCCCCGTCAATGCCGCTTATCACCGGCAGTGGGTCGGATAACCGGCAGCAGGGCCGGAAATCCGACCCACGAAGCATGCGGGCGGACTCTCGGCAGGCTGGGGATGTGACGGATCGCGATGCCGCCCGTAGTCTGGATATGAACGGCATGTTGGAAGCTGTCCCTGAACCTGTTTCGTCCCCGGGTCCGAAGAGCGGGCCGCGCCCTCTTTTCGAGGATCTTTACCGCGGCAGTCGCGACGACCTCTACTCGTATGTGGCTGGTCTGCTGCGGGATCGGGTGGCGGCGGAGGACGTGACCGCGCTCGCCTTCGAACGGGCCTTTCGCAAGTGGGACCGCTACGACCCGAAGCGGGGGAGCGCCCGGGGCTGGCTCTTCGGGATCGCCCGGAACGCGGCCCTGGATGAACTTCGCAAACGCAAGCGGGAGGTGCCGGCGATCGAGCCTGGAGGGCTGGAGGCCCCGGGCTCGGTGACCGGCGCCGTGCTCGAACGCGAACAGCGCGCCGACCTGATGGCGGCGCTCGGCACCCTGGCGCCGGCCGACCGCGAAATGGTCGCCCTCAAGTTCTTCGCCGGCCTGACCAACACCGAGATCGCCGAAGCGACCGGCTACTCGTCCACCAACGTGGGCACCCGCATCAACCGCGCAATGACACGACTTCGGAGCGCACTCACAGATGGCTCCGCTTCAAACGAGGAGGTGGCCCGATGAGTCACGAACTTGAAAATGAATTCACCGACCTGGCCCAGGCTCTCCACGAGTCCCGGCCCACCCCGGAGCCAGGCTTCACCGAGCGTCTCGACCAGGCGGTCGCCGACCATTTCCCGCCCGAATGGGCCGACGAAGCTGCTCTCGGCAAACAGGGCAGGGGAGGGATAGGCAGCATCGCGGAACGGTTCCGACGCCGCACCGGGAGGCGCCCCATCCTGCTCCCGGCGATGGCCGGGTTCGCAGGACTCCTGCTGGTCGCCACCGTCGTGGTGAGCGCCGTCGACTCCGGCAGGTTTGGCGGCGGAAGCGGGGGTGAAGGCGACTCCGGTGTTGTTGCGTCGAAACAGCTGGACACTTCCGCATCGTCGGCCAGCGAATCGGGGGGTATCTCAGCCGGTTCGGCGGGTACCGCGGACTCCGCCACCCTGCCTGTGCCCGAGGCCTCGACCGGGGCGGTATACGGAGCCCTTCCCTCCTCGGCAATGAAGGATCAGGCATCGGAGAACTCGAGGAGTTCCACCGTGCCCGGCGGTTCTCGCCAACGCGATGTTGCCTTGGAGGCCGAGATCGTGCTCGGTACCGATCCCGACGGGGTTCAGGACGTGGCCAACGAGGTCGTCTCCGTGACCGACGAGCACAACGGAATCGTCATGGACTCCTCGGTCACCGACGGTGAGGCCGGCAACGCCGGCGCGAGCTTCAGCCTGCTGATTCCTTCCGGTCAGGTCGAAGAGGCCGTGGCCGATCTCTCCGGGATCGCCGATCTGAAGTCGCGCAGCCAGGAACTGACCGACATCACGGCGCCGACCAACCGAACCGAGGACGACGTAGCCGACTCGAAGGCGAAGATCGAGAGCCTGCTGAGTGAGCTCGAAGACGCTCCGGATGAAGCGACAAGGCAGGAGCTGGAACAAAAGCTAGCCAACGAACGCTCGGAGCTGAGCTACTACGAATCACGGCTGAAGCGGCTCGAACGGCGGGCGGACTACACCCCGGTCGACTTGCGGGTCGAGACGGGCGGCGAAAGCTCGTCCGGCGGCGATTCGTCGAGCTGGGGTCTCGGTGATGCGATTGACGATGCGGGCAAGATGCTCGGTGTCGCGGCCGGGGTGACGGTGCTCGCGCTGGCGGTGGCGATTCCGATCGGCATCGTGTTGCTGATCGCCCTGGCGCTCAACGGGGCCTGGGTCCGTCGCTCCCGCCGCCGCGTCCTCGCTGACGAGGAGTGAAATTCGCGAGCCGCGACTTCTTCGTCATAGCGGCGAAAAAGTCGGATCTCGCGGTGGTGGTGGTCTGGTTCAGTCGCCGATTGCCTTGACGTAGGTGAGGACCGCAAGGACCCGTCGGTGGTCCTCGGCCGTGGGCGTGAGGTCGAGCTTGCTGAAGATCGAGGTCACGTGCTTCTCGACCGCCCGTTCGGTCACGACCAGGTTCTCGGCGATCGCGATGTTCGAGCGGCCCTCGGCCATCAGCCCGAGGACTTCACGTTCACGGACCGTCAGGACCTCGAGCGGGTCTTCGCGCCGGCGGCGGCCGAGCAGGTGGGAGACCACCTCGGGGTCGAGGGCCGAGCCGCCGCTGCCGACCCGGCGGACCGACTCGGTGAAGCGATCGATTTCAGCGACCCGGTCCTTCAGCAGGTAACCGACCCCTTCGGCCGAGTCGGCGACCAGGTCGAGGGCGTAGCTCTCCTCCAGATACTGGGAAAGCACGAGGACACCGGTGTCCGGGTGTTCGGCCCGGATCTTCTTGGCCGCCTGAAGCCCGTCGTCGGTCAGGTTCGGCGGCATGCGGATGTCGACCACCGCGACATCGGGCTTGTGGGCACTGACCTTGCGGAGAAGGTCTTCGGCGTCGCCCGCCTGGCCAACCACCTCGAAACCGTCGTCCTCGAGCACGCGGACCACTCCTTCGCGCAGCAGGATCGAGTCGTCGGCGACAACTACCCGCACGGGATCTCCGCCTCGACGATCGTGCCCAGACCGTCCGGGCTGGCCAGCATGAAGTGCCCGTCCAGGGCGGCGATCCGGTCGGCCAGGCCCTTCAGCCCGGACCCCCGGGCGGGGTCGGCTCCGCCGACGCCGTCGTCGGCGATCCGGATGCGGACCACCCCGTTTTCCCGGGTGATGTCGACCTTGGCCCGGCTTGCCTCGGAATAGCGGGCGACGTTGGTCAGCGACTCGGCGACCACGTAATAGGCGGCGGCCTCGACCGGTTCCGGCAGGCGATCATCCGGCATTTCTCCGACCTCGACCGGCAGCGGAGCGCGAGTCGCGAGGGCGAGCAGGGCGGCATCCAGGCCGCGGTCGGAAAGCACGGCGGGGTGGATGCCACGGGCCAGTTCGCGAAGCTCGGCCAGGGTCTGTTCGAGTTCGGCGCTGGCGCCGTCGATGATCTCGATCGCGCCGCGGGGGTCGGACTCGACCCGGGAACGGGCCAACTGCAGTTTGAGGGCGAGGGAGACCAGGTTCTGCTGGGCGCCGTCGTGGAGGTTCCGTTCAATCTCGCGGCGGGCGGCGTCCCCGGCCTCGACGATGCGGGTGCGGGAAGCCCTCAGTTCGGCCACGTTGGCCCGGACCTCGGCCTCCAGCCGCGCGTTCTCGAAAGCCAGTGCGGCGCCACGGCTCACCGCCTCGATCTTCTCCGGTTCCTCGAGCAGGGCGCCATCGTGGATGATCAGCGCGACCCTTCTGCCGTCCATCGTGACCTGGCTCGCCGCCCGGTTCGAATCCGGATCAGGCTCGGCGATCGGCAGGCCACGGGCGTCGACGTAGCCGGCGGTGTCAGGCAGCCAGAAGGCGATCTCGACCGAGGGGTCGCCGAGCGCTTCGGCGACCGCTTCCTGCATCTTCACCGGATCGCTTTCGTGGGCCACCCGTTCGAGCATCCGGCCGAGCGCCTCGCCGCGGACCAGCCGGCTGCGGGCCAGGCCGACCAGGAAGGCGAGTGGCAGCAGCATCGCGATGATCGCACCGAGGATGCCGGCGATCTCTTCGACCGTATCCAGATTGGCGATCGAGAAGACGGAGGAAAGCCCGAGCACGGCCAGCAGGGTGGTGGAGGTCCAGAGGACCGGTCCGATCAGGCGGCGCATCGGAGGCGAGGCGGCCGAATACTTGGTCGTGAAGCTGTGGATCAGACCGAGGACGAGGATGATCGCCACCGCGTTGGCGATGATGAAGAAGACGGCCGAAGTGGTCGGCGAGTCGGCCAGCAGCAGCAGGTTGCTCGGGGCGTTGTCGTATCCGAGCTGATCGGGAGAGCTGAAGAAGGTCGCCAGCAGAACAAGCAGGAGGGCGCCGGCAACCAGGCGGACGATCCACCCGTCGGCCCGGGTTTCGATCCGGCCGGTCGGGAAGCGGACCAGGGTCTGGATCAGGGCGAAGGGAAAGACATAGGCGATGACGAGGCCGACGGTGAAGACCAGTGACGAGTTCGCGTAGGTCAGGGCCTGGGCCAGCCAGGCGAAACTGGTGAAGACCATCCACTTGCCGAACGGATTGTCGGGGCGGCGCCACCAGGCGAAGATGCCGACTCCCATCCAGGTCCATCCGGTCAGCACCCGCAGCGTGATCTCGATTACCGGCTCGCCCAGGGTCTGGTT
>JAIBCJ010000050.1 GCA_019694145.1 Solirubrobacterales bacterium
CCTTCACGCCGCCGGGCCGGAAGTTCTCGAAGGCTCGCTGGGCGGCGACCGCCAGAGCCTTCACCCCCTCGCGGTCCTTCGGCCGCCCGGGCAGGTGGACCTCGGAGGCCGACATCATCGAGGTGACGCCGCCGTGCATCGAGGATTCGATCCATCCGAGCGTCCCCTGGCGGGGCGTCCAGTCGCCGAAGACGACGTGGGCATGCGAGTCGATCAGCCCCGGGCAGACGACGGCCCCGCCGGCGTCCAGCACGAGATCGGGTTCCGGCCCCGCCTCGAAGCCGGTGATCAGACCGTCCTCGACCCGGATCACCTCCGGCCCGGCGACGTCGTCGCCCAGCCGGCCGGTGACCATGCCGGCGAGGTTGCGGATCTCGAGGGTCCGGCTCACCGGCCCACCCCCGCCGCGGCCCGCGCCGCACTCTTCATGCTGGCCCGGGCCATGGCCTCTACTCGACCTCTTCCTTGCTCTTGCCGCCGACCCGGGCGTTGAGCCGGCCGCGGGAAGCAACCGCCCCGATCAGCATGATCTCGTCGGGGGCGGGGGCGTCCTCGACCTGGATCGTGATCGTGTCGTAGTGCGAGCGGACCCAGATCTCGTCCTTGTAACAGAGGGGGACGTCCACGCTGGCGCCCGGGGCGCAGCGCTTGGTGGTCGAAGGCAGCCAGGCCTTGCCGCCGCCGAAGCCCTCGCGGAAGGGATTGCCGAAGGCGGTCGTCTTGGCCGCGTTGCCGTGTTCCTGCTCGCCCGCCGTGCCGACCACGACCGCCTTGCCGTGGCTTTCGACCTCGCCGCCGATCGCCTCGTTGGCCCGTTCGCCGATCAGGGTGCCGAGCCCGGCCGAGGCTTCGACCAGCTCGGAAAGATCCTCGGTGAAGGGCTTGCCCGCGTAGGGGTTCTTGAAGACCACCGCGACCGCGGCCTTCTTCAACGGCCCCCCGCCATCGGCCCGGCCGCCCTCGGTGTGAACCTCTTCGACCACGGTGACGATCTTGCGGACTTCGACGTCCACATTCAGCTCGCTCACTTCGGCACCTCCTGGTCGGTGTTGGCTTTGCCGGTCGGTGTGTTCGGTCCGCAGGGCCGATCCGGCAGCGATCGGAAGTATTCGATCACTTCGTCGGTCTTCTTGACGTCGCCGTACTTCATCTGGATGTCCAGCAGGTTCACCTTATGCGAGATCATCGACCGATCCCAGACGCATTCCTCGGGCACGATCGACCGGTAGTTGTACTGGGTCGCGTCGACCGCGCTGGCCCGGACGCAGCCCGAGGTGGTCGTGCCGGTGGTGATCACCGTGTCGGCCCCGAGGTAGATCAGGTAGTCGAGCAGGTGGGTGCCGTGGAAGGCGCTCGGCTTGTCCTTGACGAAGTAGATGTCCTGCGGCTCGGGCGCGATCTCCTTCACGATCTCGTTGCCGAGCGAGCCCTTGATGTCCGAGGCGTCGCCGGAGCGGTAGCTCTTCCAGTTCCAGGCGCCCTGGTCGAATCCGTCGGGGCGCCGGTCCATGCCGGTGTAGACGATCGGGATCTGCTTCTCCCGGGCCGCGGAGATCAGCCGTTCGAGGTGCTTGACGCCCTCCCAGCCGCGCTCGCCGCAGGAGTAGCGCCAACGCTTGATCGACTCGAGGATCGGCTCGGGCACGTCGCCGACGAAGTTGTAGATCACGTCAACGACCAGCAGCACCGGCTTCTCGCCGAAGCCGACGTCCTTGCCCCAGCCGGCCGCCTCGAAGACCTGGCGGTCTTCCTCGGGGAGTACGTCGTCCCAGACGTTCGCCATCTCAGGCTCCCTCGTCGTTCATGCCGATCTTGACCTGCGGCCGGACCTCGGCCCGGGCGCCTTCGCCGCCGGCCACCGGCAGCAGGTCCTGGCCGGGGGTGCGGCGCAGGTACTGGCCGTCGGCGTCGCCGATGAACTCGGGCCCGGGGGCGCCGTCGTCCCACTTCGACATCTGCTTGCCGCGCAGGAAGGTGGCAACGCCCCAGCCCTTCAGGGTGTGGTCCATGATGCAGGTCCAGCCGGAACGGGTCAGCACGTTCTCGTTCTTGACCGTGACCTCCTTGTCGAGGTCGACCAGGACCAGGTCGGCGTCGGCGCCGATGTCGATCAGGCCCTTCCGCGGGTAGACGCCGAAGATGCGGGCCGGCTCGGAGCAGGCGACCTCGACCATCCGCTCGAGCGTGATCTTGCCCTCGTTGACGCCGTTCAGCAGCACCGGCAGCAGCATCTCGACCCGCGAGGTGAAGCCGGTCTTGAGCTCCCAGATGTTCTCGTTGTAGGAGGCCTCGTAGCTGGCGTCACCCCAGGCGACCACGTGGTCGGAGCCGACCGAGTTGATGATCCCGGCCTGGATCGCAGACCAGATGTTGGGGTTGTTGTGGCGCGAGCGCAGCGGCACGTTGATCCGCCATGCGTTGTGCTCTTCCTTGCCGAAGTGGAGCCAGTGCGGGCCGGTCTGGGCGTGGCACTCTACCCCGCGGCCGCGCAGCTCGAGGATCTCCTTGTAGGACTCGGGAGTGGTCGAGTGCTGGATGTAGATCGGGCAGCCGAGGTGGGCGGCCATGTCGCCGTACCAGCGGATGTGCGAGGCCTCGAGGTAATGCGGCGAGCGGTCCGACCAGGTGGCCCAGTCGGTCCGGCCCTCAGCCTTGAGGCGCTTGTCGAAGATCCGGGCGACTTCCCAGTTCTCGCAGTGCATGCAGACGATGCCGGGGCGGCCCATCGCGGCCACGTTCTCCATGGTCACCCAGATCACGCCGTCGTCGAAGCCGGCGCCGAGGCCGGCCCGGCGGCCGGGCCAGTTGGGCTCGGACTCGGGGCTCATCGCCTGGAGGTAGAGCTTGTAGGAGGTGACCCCGTGGTCCTTCGCGTACTCGGGGATCTCGGAGGCCTGCTGGTCGGTCTCCAGCATGTAGGTGGCGAAGACGTCGACCGCCGAATCGTCCTTGACCGCCTGCTCGAAGTAGGGGAAGGAGTCGTGGAAGGAGATCACGTCCTCCTTCTGGACGAACTCGGCGAAGGTCGGGTGGCCCATCCGAGTCGAGGGGGCGTGGATGCCCCAGGTGGTGACGCCGGCGGTCACGGCGGCGCGGGACTCGGAGCCGAGATCGTCCTTGAGCGGCGAGTAGCAGCCGGGATGGGCTTCGGTGTCGACCAGGCCGGGAATCACATGGAGTCCGGTGGCGTCCACTTCACGCCGCGCCGGAGGCAGGAACCGGTCCTCGGTGACGGCGACGATCTTGCCGTCATCTACCGCGATGCCGACCTTTCGCGTGCCGCTGGGACTGACCACGGTCCCACCCTTGATGACCAGATCCACTTCCTGCAATTCGCTCATTACTTCTCCTCCTGTCTCAGCATGGTTGCTCCACCACCCAAACGGTTCTGTTGTTCAGTTTGCTGAACCTTGTTCAAGATTTTGACTATCGTAGCACTCGTTCAAAACTGGCGCAAGGCCAATTCGAGTTGACCCAGAGACGGCGCTCCGGTCAGGAAGCCGGAAGGCAGACGGCCGCCGCTCTCCGCCCGGATCTGCTCCAGCCCTTCGGCATCGGGGACCAGCCGGACCAGACCCGGGCTGCGGTCGTTCACCCCGATCAATTGCCGAGTCTCGCCGCCCACCCGACGGTTCTGGGGGATCCCCGCCTCCCGGCGCTCCTCGTCGCTGGCGAGGAAGGTCCGGTGGGTCAGCGTGTGGCCGACGTAGGCGAGGATCGCCTCGTAGCGGGCGGACAGCCTGGTCAGGACCTGGTCGATCAGGGCCGAAAGCCGGTCGTGCACCTCGACGTAGGCGGCCCGCTCGTTGTCGCCCCAGGAGTAGCCCTTCGCCGTCCGGCTCACGGTTGCGTCTTCGCGCCACAGGCAGCCGATGCCGCGGTGCTCGAAGAGGCCGGGGTCGTCGTATCTGGCGCAGGGGGTCGGCTCGCCCCGCCAGCGGTAGATCGCCTCGTACGGAACGATGCCGAAGGGCTCCGAGATCACGGCCCGATCGATCCGCAGCCCGCCGGGGCCGACCAGCGGCGCGTTGCTCAGCTCCTGCGGGCTCGCCAGACCGGCAAGCTCCTCCGGCCAGTCCCCGCGCTCGCGCGGTTCGTAGCCGGCCTCGCCCAGCGCATTGCTGACCGCCCGGTGCTCGGCCGAGAGCGAGTAGGGCTTGGCCTTCTCGCAGGGGAGCAGCAGCAGGACCGCCTTCTCGTCCCCCGGGGCCGGTTGGTGTTCGGTCGTGACCCAGCGGTGGAACTCCCGCACCACCGGCAGGTCGAGGCCTTCGAGGTTCTCCTGCGGGCAGAAAAAAGTCAGTTCCTCGTCGAGGGTGTAGGGCGGCGTCGGCTTGCCCCGCGCCAGCTCGACCAGGTGTTCGCGGTCGCTCAGGGCATCCACCGCGTTATCAGTGCTCATTCATCGCCTTTCCGGGTTTCCCCGATCTGAGTTTCGGCCCGCTCGATCACCGATTCCTGCAGGGGCTGCAGGGACTGGTAGGGAAAGCCGGCGTATCCCTTAAGGAAGGGGTCCTGGACCCCAGAATCGATGCCCGACAGCGCCTCGACCACGGCCAGGCCGCAGAACGGCACGTAGGCCCGGGAGTAGCCGCCTTCGTGAAAGAGGGCGAGTCGCCCGTCGCAGATCCGCTCCGCGCACTCGCGCACCCGCGCGGTCATCTCGCGGAAGCCGTCGGAGTGGACCATCAGCCGGGCGAGCGGATCCTGGGGGCCGGGGTCGAAGCCGCAGGCGACCAGGATGAAGTCGGGGGCGAACCGCTCCAGGGCCGGGACGATGACCCGCTCGAAAGCGGCCGAGTACCCGCCGACGCCGGTCCCGGGAGGCATCGGCAGGTTGAGGTTGGTGCCGGCCGCTCCCGGACCGCCGGTCTCGTCCCAGCTGCCCGAGCCGGGCGGGAAGGCGCCGTCCTGATGGATCGAGACGGTCAGGACGCGCGGGTCGTCCCAGAAGATCCCCTGGGCGCCGTTGCCGTGATGGGCGTCCCAGTCGACGATCGCGACCCGCTCCGCGCCGAGGCTCTCGATCAGGTGGGCCGCGGCGACGGCCCCGTTGTTGAAGATGCAGAACCCGAAGCCCTGGTCGGCCATCGCGTGATGGCCGGGCGGGCGGACCAGCGCGTAGGCGTTGTCGATCTCGCCGGCGAGCACCGCTTCGACGGCAGCCAGCACGCCGCCGGCCGCGAGGGCGGCGATCTCGAATCCGCCCGGGCCGAACGGCGCCTCGTCACCGGCGAGGCCGCCGTGCTCGGCGCTGAGGGCGGCCACCCTCTCGACGTGATCCGGGCTGTGGACCCGCTCGAGCTCGAGCCGGGAAGCGGGCCGCGGCGCGACGGCCACGAGCTCCTCCAGCAGGCCCGAGACCTCGAGCAGGTTGCGGAAGCGCCGCTTGCTCTCGGGGCTCTCCACATGCTCGTCCGGCTGCAGGAACCCGCCCGGTTCGAGAAAGGCGACACCGCTGCCGGTGTCATGCCACATGTAGGTCTCATGCCAGACGAATCCCGTGGCCATGCGTCACCTCAGGCGCCGGTGCCCCGGAAGGCCCCCGGCAGCAGCAGCTCCTCGGGCACCGGTGGCGGGTCGAAGTAGTCGTAGAGGCCCTCCCGCTCCCGGGTCAGTTCGCCGTACACCTCCGGCCGGCGCATCCGGAGCAGCCCGGGCAGCGAGTCGAACTGCTTCGGCTCCTCCATCGAGTCGTCGGTCTCGCGCAGCCAGCGCACCCGGTCCAGGTCGAGGTCGGCCGTGAACAGCCCCGCCGCGGCCAGCGAGGCTTCGACCTGCTCCGGCCCGGCGATCAGGGCGGCGCCCTCCTCGTCGCCGAAGAGGTGCTGGGTCATCGCGACGTAGCACTGGTTCTCGATCGCCCGGGCCCGGGTGACGATCTGCCAGTTCGGGGCGACCCGGTGAAAGCCGCCGCCGGCCGGGCCGAGGATCAGCTCGGCACCCTGCACCGCCAGCGAGCGCGCGACCTCCGGGACCCAGAGCTCCGAGCAGATCAACACCCCGACCCGGACCCCGGCGACCTCGGTCAGGCCAAGCTCGCCACCGGGAGAGAGATGGGTGCCGGAGAGGGTCGGGTGGACGTCGCCGGTCGCGGGATGGAGCCGCTCGTAGCGGAGCAGCTTGCTGCCGTCCGCCCCGGTCAGGTGGGCGACCTTCCGCCAGCTGCCTTCGATCGCCTCGACCCGGCTCCAGCAGGCCGCGACCCGGGCTTCCCGGCAGGCCTCGGCGATCGGTCCCGCCGCGTCGTAGGCCTCGTCGATGCGGAGCGGGCCCGGGTAGCCCTCCGGGAAGAGGACGATCTGCGCCCCGGCCTCGCCGGCCTCGGCGATGTAGCGCACCGCCTCCGGCACGCGCTCCGATGCCGGAGCGTTTCCGTCGACCTGCGGTTGCACGACCGCGAGGCGCAGGGTTTCGACTTTCTCAGCCACGTGAGTACTCCCTTCCGAGCGCCTTTGGCGGCCTGCTCTTTCCGATCACGCCGGCGTAGACGATCAGCGTGACCACGTACGGAAGCGCCAGCATCAGTTCGGCCGGCACGTTGATGTCGGTCACCTGCACGCGCAGTGCCAGCGCTTCGCAGATGCCGAAGATGAGTGCCGCCCAAAGGGCCCTGAGTGGGGACCAGCGGGCGATGATCACGACCGCCAGGGCGATGTATCCGCGGCCGCCGCTCATGTTGTCGGAGAAGGTGAAGAGCTGCCCCAGCGAGAGGAACACCCCACCGAGCCCGGCCAGGGCCCCGCAGATGATCATCGACTTCCAGCGGTAGGCGAAAACCGATATGCCGAGGCTGTCGGCCGCCCGGGGGTCCTCGCCGCAGGACCGGAGCCGCAGGCCCCAGCTGGTGCGGGTGAGTATCCACCAGGAAGCCACGGCCACGACCAGGGCCACATATATGAGGGCGCCCTGCTTGAACAGGATCGGGCCGAGCACCGGGATGTCGGAGAGGAGCGGCATCGCGAAGTCGGAGAAGCCGTCCACCTTGGGCACGTCGCCACCCTCCCAGATCGCCCGGGCGAGGAACGAGGTGATCCCCAGGACGGCCAGGTTGAGTGCGATGCCGACCACGATCTGGTCGCCGGAGAGATTGATCGACACGCCGGCCTGGATCGCGGCGACCCCGATCGCGGCGATCATGCCGACCAGCGCGCCGATCCAGGGACTGCCGGAGTAGTGGGAGCCGATCACGCCGGCGAAGGCGCCGCAGAGCATCATCCCCTCGAGCCCGACGTTGACCAGGCCGGCCCGTTCCGCGTACACCTCGCCGAGCGCGCAGAAGAGGATCGGCAGCGCCAGGCGGACGGCGGTCGCATAAAGCGCGGTCGAACCGAGAATGTCGAGGAAATCGCTCATCCGCGGACCCCTTTCAGGCTCGAGGCGGCTCTTCGCAAGGCGGTGGCCACGACGTCGGTGTTGACGATGATCAAGAACAGGACGAACACGCCGATCAGGATCTGCGCGGTCGAGGTGGGGATCCCGGCCGCACTCTGCGCGCCGGTGATCCCGTTGCTGAGAAAGCCGATCAGGAGGCCCGCGACCAGGGTTCCGATCGCGGTGCCGCGACCGATCAAGGCGGTCATGACGCCGATGAAACCCCAGCCCGGGCTGAAGAAATCGCTGAGCCTGCCCTCGTTGCCCATCAGGCTGGCCGCGCCGGCCAGGCCGCCGAAGACGCCGGCGATCAGCAGCACCGCGAACCCGGTCCGCTCGACCCGCAGGCCGGCGAACCGGCCGGTCGCCTCGCCGGAGCCGAGCGACTTGATCGAGATCCCGGCCCGGGTCCGCTCGAGCAGCACCCAGACCACGATCGCCGCGACGACCAGCAGGATCGCGCCGAGCGGGATCGAGCCACCGATCACCGGCAGATCGGCCTTGGCGGGAATCTCCTTGGTGTACGGGTAGCCGGCCCCGTCCGGATCCTGGATCGGGCCCCGGACCAGGTAACTGACGATCCAGAACGCGATGAAGTTGAGCATGATCGTCGTGATGATCTCGGAGAGCCCGAGCCGCGACCGGAGGGCGCCGGCGATCCCGCCCCAGATCCCGCCGCCGATCATGCCGGCGATCAGGCCGAGCACGATCAGGATCGGTCCCGGGACGCCGCTCAGGCCGAGGATCACCAGCACCGAGGCGAGGGCACCGGCGTAGATCTGGCCTTCACCGCCGAGGTTGAAGATCCCGGCCCGGAAGGCCACGGTCACGCCGAAGGCGACCATCGTGATCGGCACCGCCTCGATCAGGGAGTTCTTGACCGCGAAGGAGGAGCCGAAGGCCTGGTCGAGGATCTCCTGCATCGCGTAGCCGACGTCGACGCCGTCGATCGCGAGGAAGATGCTGCCGACCACGCCGGCGCCGATCAGGGCGAGCAGGGTCCGGACGACGAGGGCGACGGTGTCGCCGTGGCCGGTCAGGGCGCGCCTCAGAGCAGGCCTCCGGTCCCGTTGCCGTTCTCGAATTCCTGCTGGCGGGTCAGGCCGGCCATCAGCAGGCCGACCTCGCGCCGGTCGATCTGGTCGGCCGGGTGCGGGCCGTCGAGCCGGCCCGAGTAGAGCACCCCGATCCGGTCGGAGAGAGCCATCACCTCGTCGAGGTCGGTCGAGATCATCAGGACGGCCACCCCCTGGTCGCGGAGCCCCAGAAAGCGTTGGTGGATCTCGCGCTGGGCGCGCAGGTCGAGCCCGCGGGTCGGGTTCACCGCGACCACGGTCCCCGGCTCCGAGTGGAGCTCACGGGCGAAGATGACCTTCTGCTGGTTGCCGCCGGAGAGCTGTCCGGCCAGGGCGAGCGGATCGGGTGGCGAGACGCCGAACTCCTCGAGCTGCTTGCCGGCCCACTCGACCATGCGCCGGCGGGAGAAGACGGGCCCTCCGGTCGGAGCCTGCGGACCGGTGAGCATGTTCTCCCAGAGCGTCGCGTCCAGGGTCAGCCCCTCGTGGCGCCGGTCCTCCGGGATGCGACCCAGCTTGATCTTCCGGCGCTTCCACTCACGCACCGGGGGAAGTTCGCGGTCGTCGAGCTTGACCGTCCCCCGGTCGGGGATCGCCATCCCCTGGGTCACCGCCGCCAGGGCCCGCTGCCCGTTGCCCTCGACCCCGGCGATCCCGACGATCTCGCCTTCGCGGACCTCGAGGTCGACCGAATCGAGCCCGTCGCCGTCGTCCCGGCGGACGGTGCAGTCGCTCAGCTTCAGGCGGGCGGCGCCGGCCTTGCACTCGCTCTCGCGCTCCGCCGCGACCACCTTCTCACCGACCATCGCCTCGGCCAGGGCGGCGGGCGTGGTCTTGGCGACCTCCCAGGTCCCGACCATCTCGCCGGCCCGCAGCACCGAGACCCGGTCGGCGATCCGTGCGGTCTCGCTGAGTTTGTGGGAGATGAAGATCACGCTGTGGCCCGCTTCGACCAGCAGGCGCATCTCGCCGAAGAGGTCACCGACCTCGTCGACGGTGAGCACGGCGGTCGGCTCGTCGAGGACCAGGACCCGGACACCCCGGGCCAGGCAGCGGACGATCTCGATCCGCTGCCGCTGCGACATCGGCAGGTCCTCGACCAGAGCGCCCGGATCCACGTCGAGCGGGAAACGCTCGGTGATGCCGGCGATCGCCGACTGCATGCCACGGGCGGTGCCGTTGCCGACCCCGCCCAGGAAGAGGTTCTCGGCAACCGAAAGGCGGTCGACCAGCAGGGGATGCTGGTGAACCATGCCGACGCCCGCTTCGATCGCATCCGCGGGCCCCTTCAGGTCGACCTCGCGGCCGTCGACCTCGATCGTCCCCTCGTCGGCCTGCACCAGGCCGTAGAGGATGTTCATCAGGGTCGTCTTGCCCGCTCCGTTCTCTCCGAGCAGGGCGTGGACCTCTCCGGGAGCGACGTCGAAGTCGACCTCGCGACTGGCGGTGAAATCACCGAACCGCTTGACGATCCCCCGCATTTGAACCAGTGCCGACACTCAACAACCTCCTCCCCCGGGGGCGGTCGCCCCCGGGGGTCTTCTCGTCTTCGCTACGCGTTCAACCCGTAACTCAGTTCGAGCCTTCGCCCGAACCCGGGATCGTTCCGCCGATGCTCGGAACCTCGGCGGAGCCGTCGATGATGGCCGCGCGGGCCTTGTCGACCGCTTCCTGGGTTCCGGCCGGAGCGTTCTTGACCGGGGTCAGGTCGACGAGGCCGGACTGCAGGCCGTCGACCACCAGGCCGCCCTTCCACTTGCCGTCGATCGCCTCCTGGCAGGAGTCGCTGATCATCTTCGCCTGATCGACGAGCTGCGAGGCGATGATGGTCTTCGGGGCGAGGGCGCTCTGGTCGACACCCCAGCCGATCGCCTTGATGCCTTCCTCTTCGGCGCCGTCGATCACGCCGACTCCGGCGGCGTCGGCGATGTGGTAGATCACGTCGACTCCGGAAGCGGCCTGGCTGCGGGCAGCTTCCTTGCCCTTGGCGACGTCGTCGAAGGTGCCTAGGTAGACGGTCTCGAGCGTGGCCTTCGGGTTGACCGACTGGGCCCCCGCTTCAACTGCCTTCATCTGCTGCTCGAGCACCGGGAAGTCGAATCCGGCGATCCCGCCGAGCTTGTTCGAGGTGGTCGTCTTGCCTGCCGCGACGCCGGCCAGGTACGCGCCCTGGGTCGAGTTCGGCATCAGATGCTGGACGTTGGAGTCCTCCGGTTCAAGCGGGTTCGAGGTCACCACGAAGTCGGTGTCCGGGAAGTCGGGCGCCACCTTGTGGGCGATCTCGCCGAACTCGAAGCCGTGGCCGATCACCATGTCATTGCTCTGGGCCAGCGTCTCGAACGCCTTCTCGAAGTCGGGGACCGGGGTCTTCTCCTGGTAGTTGATCTCCGCCCCGTCGGCTTCGCATTGCTTCAGCCCGTCGTACCCGGACTGGTTGAATCCCTTGTCGTTGATTGGACCGGGCAGCACCATCGCGACCTTGAGCTTCGAGTCGCCGGATGAGCCTCCGTTGTCATCGGAACCGCAAGCGGCCACTCCCGTCGCCAGCACCGCGCACGCGGCGGCAGCGCTGAGAATCTTTCCTATACGCACCTCTAACTCCTCCTGTTTTGGTTGGACACAGTGGCCGCCGAGTCCCCCAGCGACCGGATGAAAGTCTCGATTCGCTCCATTGCCTCGCCCGTGCCTTGCGGCGGCGAGGCGACCTCGCGGCTGCGGCGCTGAACCTGCTCCCTCAGGGCCTCCCTGACCGCCGCGCCGTCGGCCGTGGCCAGGTTGCCGTCGCGAACGACGACCCGTCCGTCGACGATCACGTGCTTGACCGAACGCCCGGATTCGGAGAGCGCCAGGCCCGGCTCGAGCACCTGGACCCCGGCCAGGCCGTCGGTCGAGCGGTTCAGCAGGATCAGGTCGGCAACCGCGCCTACTGCGATCTCGCCGCCCAGAGAGAGGCCTGCCTCACCGCCCGACCAGACCTGGTAGCCGGAGCCGGTTGCCATCGTGAGAGAGTCGGCTCCGGAAACCCAGCGGGGCCCGTCGTTGTGGATCAAAGCCCCGAGCTTGACCATCTCCCAGACGTTCTGGTTGTCGGAAGAGGCGGAGCCGTCGGTCCCGATCGCGACCGTCGCCTCCCGCTCGAGCAGGCGGCCGACCGGGCAGCGTCCGCTGCCGAGCCTGAGGTTCGCGGCGGGGTTGTGGACCACGATCGAGCCGGTACGGGCGATCCGCTCGATGTCTTCGTCGTCGATCCAGACCGAGTGGGGCAGCGAGCAGTTCGGCCCGAGTACCCCGAGATCCTCGAGCGCCTCGACCCCGCTGCGTCCGAAGCGCTGGTCACAGACCGCGCGCTGGAGCGAGGTCTCGAGCAGATGGATGTGCAGGCCGGTGCCGTGGGAGCGGGCGGCATCGGCGAGTCCGCCGAGCAGCTCGTCGGAGCACCACTGCACCCCGCCGGGCCCGGCCAGGATGCGGATGCGGCCACCGGCGGAACCGTGCCAGCGAGCCACTGCCTGCTCGAACTGGGCGAGCAATTCCTCGCTGCTGAGGAAGGCGACCTGTTCGGACATCAAGGCCGGCCCGAGATCGAAGTCGGATGCGGCGGCAAGCTCGCCCGTGAAGTCGCAGTCGTTCATGAGCGGCGCGACCGCGGCCCGGATCCCGGCTTCCTCGTAGGCGCGAACCGCACCCTCGACCGCGTCGAGCGAGGGCGGCGTCATCCAGAGGTGGTCGACCACCGTGGTGACCCCGAGCAACAGCATCTCGACCGCCCCGGCAAGCGCGTTCACGTAGTGGTCCTCGGGACTGTAGAGACCGGAAGAACCGAACATCCGCAGGAGCCAAGGCTCGAGGCGCAGGCCCTCGCCGACGCCTCGCAGGCAGTTCTCCGGGGAGTGCGAGTGGGCGTTGACCAGGCCCGGCATGGCCAGCAGCCCGGTGCCGTCGATCAGCTCGGCGCCTGCCGGAGCGGGTGACTCACCGGTCGGACCGATCCGACGGACGGTGCCCCCCGCCAACTCGATGTCTACGCCGGCCTGCTGCGAGCCGGGGCGTGAGAGCAGGTCGCAGTTGCTGACGAAAACGACGGGCGGGCCATCCACGCGGTGCAACTCGACAAGCCTCCTGTGGGGAGCGGTCACCGGCTCCTCTCTTCCCGTGACCTGGGGCAAACAAAGTTCAATAACTTGAACTCAGTTCTAGGAATGAAACATAGCACCGGCTATCGAAACTTGCAAAGAAATCTCGATATCCGTTCGCGCAGGACGACTTCCCGGCTGTTCGGCCGGCCTCTCGACGGGTGGAGGGAAGCGGTCTTACGAGGGGTGAGTCAGGCTTCGGAGCGGGCGCTGATCCCCGCGTCGGCCATGATCGACGCGGCGATCCCGGCGAGCAGCTGGCCGATCTCGCCCATGCGGTCATCGTCGAGGTCGGCCGGGAAACCGAGCGCGAGCAGAAGCAGGGCGAGCTCGCCGTTCTGACCGAGCACACCGGTCGCCACGGCGTGATTCTGATTCAGCTCGCCGGCGCTGATCGCCCAGCCGCGGACCTTCGCCTCTTCGACCGTCTCGATCAGGTTCTCGGGGCTGGTGATGGTCGCGTCGGTATGCGCCGGCAGCTTTCTGGACTTGACGATCCGTCGTGCCTTCGCCGGGTCCATGTAGGCCAGCAGCACCTTGCCCAGGGCGCCGTCCATCGGCCCGTAGGAGGAACCGATCAGGATCCCGACGTGGACGTCCTCGGTCGGGTAGAAGCGTTCGATGATCCGGCACTCCTCGTCGCTGACCACCTGGGCCACCGCGAACGAGAGGTGGTACTCGGCGGCCAGCGGCGCGACCCGGTCTATGGTCGAGCGGACCAGCCGGACCTGACGGCTGGCTTCGGTCCCGAGCGGGATCAAGGCGGGGCCGAGCCGGTAGTTGCGGGAATTGTTCTCGCGCCGCACGAAGTCGTGGGCCTCGAGGGTCGCCAGCAGGTTGTGCATGGTCGACTTGGACAAACCGGTGGACTTGACCAGCTCCGCCTGCGTGACCCCGGGCTCGTCGCTCGTGGCTACTTCATGCAGCACGCTGATCGCCCCGACCACGGCCGGAACCTGATACTTGGCCGGCTTCTCGCCGGCTTCCTGTCTTGACCCTCCGTTGCTATCCATGTGACCCTTCCCAGCTCCTCCGGTGACCCTACTCCCCGCGGGCGCGGAAACGGCGGAAGATGATCGGCTTCTCCCTGGTCATCTCCTCGAGCGTGTAGCCGATGCCCTCGACCCCGCGACCGGAGAGCTTCACCCCGCCGAAGGGAATGACCGGCGGCCGGTAGTTGTCGGTGCCGTTGATCACCACCCCGCCCGACTGGAGCACCTCGGCCACGCCGAGCGCCCGCTGCGGATCGGCCGAGAAGACCGAGGCCATCAAGCCGAAGGAGGAGGAGTTGGCGACCTCGATCGCCTGCGCCTCGCCGTCGACCGGGATCAGGTTGAAGACCGGGCCGAAGATCTCGTCGTCGATCGCCACGTCGGCCGAGTACGGCACGCCGGCCAGCAGGGTCGGGGCGAAGTAGGCGCCGTCGGATTCGCCGGAGCCGGCCGCCACCTCCGCCCCCTGGCCCTTCGCGTTCGCCACCTGTGCCGCTACCTTCGCCGCCGCGCGCTCGTGGATCAGCGGACCGATCGTGGTCGCCGCGTCCGGTGCCGGGCCCACCTTCTGGGCGCTCACCGCCGCAGCCATCCGCGTGGCCAGATCGTCGTGCAACGAGCGGTCGACGATCACCCGCTTGCTGGCCGAGCAGGCCTGTCCGTTCATCAGCACCCGGCCCCTCAGGATCTCGGCCGCGACCAGATCGAGGTCGGCGTCATCGAGCACCAGGCAGCCGTTGTTGCCGCCCAGCTCGAGGTGGAGGAAGGGCAGCCGGGCCGCGGTGGCGGTGGCGACGGCGACGCCGGCCGCGGTCGATCCGGTCAGCGAGATCGCGTCCACCCCGTGGGCTCCGGCCAGGGCCGCCCCGACCTCGGCGTCGCCATGGACGGCGCCGATCACGTCGGCCGGCACACCGGCCTCGATCAGGGCCTGGCGGAAGCGCTCGACCACCAGCGGATCCTCGAGCGGCGGCTTGACCACCACCGCGTTGCCGCCGACCAGGGCGGCGGCGCACTTCTCGACGAAGAGCTCGACCGGGAAGTTGAAGGGCAGGATCGCCGCCACCACCCCGAGCGGTTCGCGACGGGTGTAGGCGAGATCCCATTCGGTGCCGAAGTTGCCCTCGGTGGGCAGCATGCGACCGACCAGGCGACGGCCTTCGATCGCATTGCCGCGCAGGAAGTGGATGCCTCCGCCCACCTCGAACTCGGCCTGGCCGATCGGCTTGCCCGACTCCTGCGCGAGCAACCGGCCCAGCGTTTCCTGCTCCGGCTCGAGGAGGTCCGCGGCCCGGTCCAGCATCGCGGCCCGTTCGGCCACCGGCAGGGCGGACCAGGCGGGCCGGGCGGCGAGGGCCCGTTCGACCACTCCGCCGACCTCCGCCGGGTCGGTCGGCTCGACCTCGCCCAGCAGCTCGGTCCCTTCCGGATTCCTGATCTCAACAACGCTCAAATTCCCACCTCGAGGTACGCAGGTACCCAACTAGACGTCAGTATCAAAGTTCAGCCTACAGAACCAGGTTCAAAGTTCCGAATTTCAGGGTACGCGGTGCACCTCGAACAGGTTGGTACCCAGCTGCATGTCGGATAGTCCGGCCACGATCGCGATCAGGTCACCCGACGCCGCCGCCCCGAACCGGACCGCGTCGTCGGCGCATTCGTAGAGCAGGTTGCGGA
>JAIBCJ010000154.1 GCA_019694145.1 Solirubrobacterales bacterium
GGCCTGCCGGTCCGTCCCTCCGGCCCCTGTCAGAGGGTGCGCGGGTCGAACAACCTCTTCGGGCCGGTCCCCCTCCAGTCGGGCGGCTACCTGATCATGAACCGGGGCAAGGACCAGCTGGCGGTTGCCTTGAGCCGGTTTTCCGACCTGCCCGGGGTGAGTGCCGGCGCGATCCTCCCGGAGACGATGGCCGGGCTGGACCTGCCGCAGGACAATTCGACGAGGCCCTGGCAGGCGGTCTTCTTCGGCGAGGGCCCGGTCCGGATCTGCCCGACCGGGTGAGCCTTCCGGGAGTAGGTTGACCGGCATGCGGAACCCAGGCCAGTCCCGTTTTCTGCCGTGGGTTCTGCTCGGCCTGCTGATGCTCGGTTCGGGAGCGATCCTGCTCTCGGTCACCTCGGGGATCAATTTCGTCACCGACGAATGGAACCTGCTCTTCCTCCGGTCCGGCTGGACCCCGGACAGCTTCCTGGAGCCCTTCCACGAGCACGTGATCATCGCCCCCACCCTGATCTACAAGGTTCTCCAAGGGACCCTGGGGATGGATTCGAACCGGCCCTTCCAGCTTGCTGCGCTGATCATGTTCCTGGCGATCGGCCCGTTGCTCTTCATCTGGATGCGGAGACGGATCGGGGACTGGGCGGCGCTGATCGGGGTCGCCCTGATCCTCTTTCTGGGGGCGGCCTTCGAGGACCTGCTCTGGGCCTTCCAGATCGGCTACTTCGGGTCGCTGGCCTTCGGTCTGGCCGCGCTGATCGCACTCGATCGCGACGACCGCCGGGGGGATGTCGCGGCGGCGATCCTGCTGGTCCTTTCCCTCAGCTTCTCCTCGCTCGGCCTGCCCTTCGTGGCCGGCGCGGCCGCCGAGTGGCTGACCAATCCCCGTGAGCGGGGGAAGCGCTGGCTGGTTCCCGCAGCAGCCGCCGCCTTCTACGGCATCTGGTGGCTGGGCTGGGGCCACAGCGCCGAGACCACCTTCAGCCTCGCCAACATCCCTGAAGCCCCGCGCTTCATCTTGGACGCCGCCTCGGCGGGGGCCACTTCCCTCTTCGGCCTCGCCACCGGAGACGGCAGTGAACCCGATCAGCCTCATCTGATCTGGGGCCGGATCATCCTGGTGGCTCTGCTCGCCCTCTCCGGGCTGCGGCTCTGGCGGCTGAAGCGGATCCCTCCCGGGGTAATCATCGCCGCAACCGTCGCGCTCTCCTTCTTCGCCCTTTCCGCGCTCGCCCAGAGTGAGAGCCGCCTGCCCACCTCCAGCCGCTACCAGCTGCCGGGGGCTCTCTTCCTGCTGCTCTTCTTCACCGAGATCCTGCGCGGGCTGAAGCTGAAGCCGCCGGCCCTGGTCGCCGGCGCGGCGGTCACGATCGCGGCCGCGGTCATGGGGGTCGGGCTGATGAGCGACCAGTCCCGGGACAGGTGGGTTCCTGTCTCGACCTCGACCAGCACCTACCTCGGCATGGTCGCCTACGCCGGGGAAGCGAATGACCCGGAGCTCGTACTCAACCTCGGACCGGGGTCCGAGGTCCCGATCGACCGCTTCCTCGATCAGGTCAAGACCAGCGGATCACCCGGGTATTCGGCCGGCGAGATCCAGTCCCGGGATGCCGGGGTGAGGGCCGCCGCCGATCAGGACCTGATCGAGCTGACCGAACCGCTGCTTTCCGGCTTCAACCCCGGCGGCAACTTTGACCGATGCCGCGAGTACCCGCCCGATGTCACCGTTGCGGTCAGGTCCGGCGTGCGGGTGATCGAGGTCAGGAGCCTGGGGAACGAGATCCTCAACCTCGGGCTCGCCCGCTTCGGCGACCCTCCCGGCTACCCGATCGGCTCCACCCACGCCGGATCGATGGGCTGGCTCGAAATCCCCGCCATCGATGATCCGCCGCCATGGCAGGTCACCGGTGACGGCCCCTTCGCCGTCTGTTACCGCTGACCGGGCGAACCGGCCGGGCTTCAGGCGGCGGCTTCGACCGCGTACTCGTGGATCTGCTCGAGGATCTCGGTGATCCCGAAGCGGCGCTGCCAGTTCGGGTAGTCACGCTCGAAGGCACCGAGGTCGGAAATCCACCAGCGGTGATCGCCGATCCGGTTTTCCGGGCTCATGGTCCAGTCGAGCTCCTTGCCGGCGATCTGCTCCGACTCGGTGATCGCTTCCAGCATCGAGCAGTTGCTGCCCCGGCCGCCGCCGATGTTGTAGACCGCGGCTGCCCGCGGCGCGGCCGCGAACTCGAGGAAGGCCGAGACCAGATCGTCACAGTGGATGTTGTCGCGGACCTGCTTGCCGTCATAGCCGAAGACCGTGTAGGGCCGGCCGGTGACCACGCACTTCATGAGGTAGGCGAGGAAGCCGTGGAGTTCGGCCCCGGCGTGCTGGGGGCCGGTCAGGCAACCGCCCCGGAAGCAGACCGTCGGCATCTCGAAGTAGCGGCCGTACTCCTGCACCAGCAGGTCGGCGCTGGCCTTTGAAACCCCGAAAAGCGAATGGGTCGAATGGTCGATCGACATGCCGGTGTCGATGCCATCGAAGTACTCGTGGTCTTCGGGCAGTTCAAGCCGGGTGTCGGTTTCGATCAGCGGCAGGAAGTTCGGCGTGTCACCGTAGACCTTGTTGGTCGAGCAGAAGATGAAGGGGGCATCCGGCGCGTGGGCCCGGGCCGCCTCGAGCAGGTTCAGGGTGCCGAGCGCGTTTACCCCGAAGTCGGTCTGGGGGTCCCGCGCCGCCCAGTCATGCGAAGGCTGGGCCGCGGTGTGGACGACCAGTTCGACCTGGCGGTCGGCGAAGACCCGGTTCACCCCTTCGGCGTCACGGATGTCGAGCTCGACCGGCTCGAACTCCTCGAGGGTCGCGGCGAGCCGGTCGCTGACCGGACGGGTGGACGCTTCCGGCCCGAAGAAGCTTGCCCTCATGTCATTTTCGACGCCGACCACGTGCCAGCCGGCCTCGACCAGCTTGATCACGGACTGGGATCCGATCAGACCGCCGGATCCGGTTACCAGGGCCGTTTTCACGAGGCCTTCCCGGCCGCAGACATGGTTCGCATGCGAAGTAACCTAACAAGATGGGATCGCAGCCCACCGGCGCCGTCGAGGCTCTTCGCAGGCGCCCGTGGGTGAGCCTCCTCGCGCTGCTCATGGTGATCTCGACCGCCCTGCTGATCGGGCTGAGAGCGCACATCGGTTTCTATCTCGACGACTGGGATCTGGTGGTCGTCCGCAGCGGTGCCAGCGACTGGCTGCTGCCGCATAACGAACACATCATCGTCATCCCGGCCGCGCTCTATGAGGCCTCACTTTCGGTGTTCGGGATGACCGCGATGCCGATTCACCTGGTCGCTGTCGCGCTCTTCGAGACCAGCGTGCTGCTGCTGTTCTTCTGGCTCAGGCGCCTGATCGGCGAGCCGGTCGCGGTACTCGGCTGCGCGGTCGTCCTCTTCCTCGGTTCATCTACCGCAAACCTCGTCTGGCCCTTCCAGGTCGGCTATTTCGGTTCCTTCGCCGGTGGCCTCGGAGCGCTCCTTCTGCTGCGCCGCAACACCGCGACCGATGATGCGAAAGCCTGTCTGCTGCTGGTCGTCTCGCTGCTCTTCTCCTCGATGTTTCTCCCCTTTGTCGTGGCCGCCGCAGTTCAGCTGCTCTACCGGGATGACGGCCGGCCGAACCTGGCGGCACTTCGCAGCCGCGCCTGGGTCTTCCTGGTGCCGGTCGCCCTGTTCGTGGTCTGGTGGCTCGGCTGGGGCCATACGGCCAAGAGCTTCATCACCGTCGAAAACGCCCTGAAGGTTCCCCTCTTCACCCTCTCGGCACTGGGCTATTCGGCAGCCTCCCTGACCGGCGTGTTCCCGCTGCGGGAGGTGACCACGAGCTTTCTCTGGGCCGTTCCCGGGCTGATCGTCTGTGCCGGATTCGCCTTTGTCCTCGGTCGCCGCCGGCAGATCCCGCCCGAGTTTCTGCTCGCGGCCGGCGCGGCCCTCGTCTTCTGGGTGCTGGCCTGCCTCAATTTCATTCCGGGCCGGGACTTCGTGGCCAGCCGGTACCAGTACCCGAGCGTGATCTTCCTGCTGATGATGCTGGCCGGAGCCTGCTCCGGCCTCCGCCCGGGCCGACAGCTCTTCCGGGGGCTTGCCGCGTTGACCGTGGTCGCAGTGGCGATCAACGCCGCTGCCCTGATCTACATCTTCAATCACACCTACAAGGTCTATGAGGGCCGCAACCTGAGCGGAATGACCGCGCTGGACATCTCCCGGGGAACGGTCGTTCCCGGCTTCGGAATCGCAATCGGAACCGATGGCGCCGGTGCCCACATCGACGCCGATACCTACTTCAACGCAGTCGACCGCTACGGCTCGCCGGGCTGGGATGACGAGGAGATCGAGGCGGCGTCGGAAGAGGATCGAAGCCGGATCGACACGATCCTGGTCGGCGCCCTGCGGGTCCGGCTGGTTCCCGCAAAACGGGTATCCCCGCTTGCCCGGACCTGCCGGATCGCCGCGGCGACGGAGGCGATCGGTGATCCGGTCACCGTCACCTCTCCGGTGCTCCTGATCGAGCCGGAGAAGACGGTCGGCATCTACCTTGGCCGCTTCGGGCCGGACGCATCGGCACCGGCCTGGGGGGCG
>JAIBCJ010000051.1 GCA_019694145.1 Solirubrobacterales bacterium
TCCGGATCGCCCGGGCTGCCGCGTCGAGCTTCAGGGTCGAGTCGGCCAGCAGCCAGAAGAGGATGTCGCATTCGGCGCGGAACGCGGTCGTCGCGTAGGTGCCGCGGATCTCCACCCCGGCGGCCTCGATTTCAGCCACGAGCGGTTCCACCGCCGGGGCCAGCCCCCGGCCGGCCTCGACATCCCAGGAATAGGAAAGGTAGGCACAGTAGTGGAGGGTTTCTTCGGTATCAGTCATTTCGTGTCCCTTCGACGATCGCCCTGACAGTCTCTCGCACCCCGGCGATCGAGCGCGATATGCCCGGGCCGTCGAGGTCGGCGCCGGCCAGCCCGATCCGCGGGGTCGCGGCCAGAAGGCCACGAGCCGCCGCCACCGCCGATTCATGTTCCTCGTCGCGGACGACCAGGGCCTCCGGGTGGCGGGTGACCATCGTCTCGACCGGATCTCCTTCGATCTCCATCACCGGAACCAGCTCCGCCATCACCTTCTCCACAACCTCCCGGTCCGGCAGACCGATCACCTCGCCCTGGCCGGCTTCACGGATCGATGCCCGCAGGATCGCCGGGTCGCCGGCCAGCCGCTTCCACTTGGCCGAAGACCAGGAACAGCCGGTGACCAGCCGGCCTTCGGCGGGATCGGCGAGGTAGCCGGTGCCGTTCATCTCGCGGCCGATCGCCTTCTCCGGGAAGGCAAGGTGAACGAGACTGACCGACACCCCCCGGATCGCGGCCAGCCGTTCGCCCGTTTCCCCGTCGAGCAGGCGCCCGGCGGCGCGGGCACCGGTTGCGACCACGGCCAGGTCAAATGCCTCCTTAGATCCTTCCGCTTCAACGAGCACCGACCGGTCCTCTTGCCGGACCGAATCGACCGTAACTCCGAGGCGGAACTTTTGCCCGGCTTCCCTCAGCAACTCCTCCAGCCTGGCCGGCAGGGAAAAGATCCCGCCGAAGAGACCGAACATCGCCCCGCCGCCGACCCCGTAGGGCTCCAGCTCACCCGCCGCGGTCAGCCTGAAGGCCCGGGCCGGGTCGGGGATCTCGACCTGACCGGCCATGCCGATCTGTTCGAGCAGTTCGTCCAGCGCCGGATCGGGACCGAGAGCGTCCGGGCCCGTGTCAACCAGCCGCCCCGAGAATTCAGCCGGAAGGATCCGGCCGCCGGTCCGGCCGGCCCGGTCCAGCACCGTCACTTCGTGGCCGGATCGGCTGAGTTGCCAGGCCGCAGTCAGCCCGGCGATGCCGGCTCCGACGACGACCGCCCGCTTCAAGACTTGCCGGCCTCCCGGCCGACGATCCCGGCCAGCGTGGCACAGAAGCCCGGATCGTCATTGGGCATGGCGGTGCGGGTCAGGGCCAGTCCCGCTTCTTCGGCCGCCTGCTTTGCCTCGTAATCGATGTCGAACTTGACCTCGAGGTGGTCGGAAACGAACCCGGCGGCGCAGACCACCACGGCCGTCCGCCCCGCTTCCTTCAGGCCGGGCATGATCTCGCAGATGTCCGGGCCGATCCACTCGGCGTCGGTGCGTCCGGCACTCTGCCAGGCCAGGGTCGTGCCGGTGAACTCCGGCCTCCCGGCGAGGTTCTCGCGGGTCCTCTCCAGCTCCTCGGCGTAGATGTCGCCTCGCTCGAGAATCGCCACCGGAAGGCTGTGGGCGGTCACCGCCAGCTCGACCGATTCACGGGCTTCCGCGGGCAGCGCCTCGTAGGCGTCGGTGATCGCCTGGTTCAGGAACTCGAGGTAGCCCGGTTCCTCGTGCCACGATTCGATCACGGTGACCGGCACCCCGGCTTCCGCCGCGGCTTCCTCGGCCCGGCTGCGGTACTGGGCGATGCTCATGGTCGAGAAGTGCGGAGCCAGGACGATGCCGACGATCCGCTCCACTCCCCGGTCGAGCAGCTCCCGCACGGCATCCTCGATGAAGGGGGCCGAATGCTTCTGGCCCATGGCGGTCGTGAACTCGCCCGGGTTCGACCGCTCGAGGGCGGCGGCGATGCCTTCGGCCTGGGCCTGGGTGATGCCCAGGAGCGGTGATCCGCCAATCATCTCGTAGCGTTCCTGAAGCTCCTTCAGGGCCTCGGGCTCAGGCGGGCGGCCGTGGCGGATGTGCGTGTAATAGGCCTCGACGTCATCCGGCCCGGTCGCGGTTCCATAGGCCATGACCAGGACTCCGGTCTTCGCTGTTTCGTCGCTCAATTCCTCTTCTCCGTGATCTCGTGAACCAGGCCGACCAGCTCGGTCAGCATGCCCGGGTCGGTCGAAGGCAGGACTCCGTGACCCAGATTGAAGACATGACCCCGCTCGGGAGCGTCGGCCAGCAGGTTGCGGGTCTCGCGCTCGAGCACTTCCGGCCCGGCCAGGGGCACGGTTGGATCGAGGTTGCCCTGCAGGGCAACGCCCTCACCGAGCCGGCGGCGAGCCTCGGAGAGCGGGGTCCGCCAGTCCACCCCCATCGCGTCGGAGCCGGCCTCGGCCATCGCCTCCATCAGGTGGCCGGCGTTGACCGCGAAGTGAATCCGCGGCACCCCCAGATCCTCGATCTCGGCGAAGAGCCTTTGCGAAACCGGCAGGACGGCCTCCCGGTAAGTCGCTTCGGAAAGCGAGCCGGCCCAGGAGTCGAAGACCTGCACCGCCTGCACCCCGGCCTCCACCTGCGAGCGAAGCGAAGCGACCGCAATGTCGGCAAGGCGTTCGAGCAGGTTCCGGAAAAGCCCCGGTTCCTCCAGCAGCATGGTCCGGGCCATTTCCTGCGACTTGGAGGGCCGGCCCTCGACCAGGTAGCTGGCCAGGGTGAACGGCGCCCCGGCGAACCCGATCAGCGGCGTGTCACCGAGCTCGGCGGTGACGATCCGGATCGCTTCCGCGATCTCCGGCAGGTCTGCATCGGGCTCCAGCGGCCGCAACCGGGCCAGGTCGGCTTCGCTCCTGAATGGTTCCGCGATCACCGGGCCGACCCCCGACTGGATCTCCACGTCGATGCCGATCCCCTCCAGCGGGGTGACGATGTCGGAGAAGAAGATCGCCGCGTCAACCCCGTGGCGCCGGACCGGCTGCAGGGTGACCTCGGCGCAGAGATCCGGCGTCCGGCACATTTCCAGCATCGGGGCCCCTTCCCGGAGTTCGCGGTATTCCGGCAGGGAGCGGCCGGCCTGCCGCATGAACCAGACCGGCTTGCGCTCCACCGGTTCCCGGCGAAGTGCCCGGACCAGCAACGTAGCTTCGGCAGCCTGACTCACGAAAGGACCTTTGCGGTTGCGTTCACGAGGCCTTCGAGGCTGCCCGACCCGGCCTCGATCGCTACTTCCAGCCCGGCCTCGCGAAGTGCCTCGGAGGTAATCGGCCCCATCGAAACGTTGACCGGTCCGGGCAGGCCGCCAGGCACCGCGGCCAGTAGACTGGAAACGGTCGAGGCGGAAGTGAAGGTCATCGCGTCGGCGCTTGCCGCCGCCTTGATCACCGAATCATCCGGCTGGACGGGGACGGTCCGGTAGAGCGGCATGATCGTGACCTCGGCGCCGCGGGACTCGAGACCGTCTGGCAGGACGTCACGGGCAGTTTCCGCCCGGGGGATCAGCACCCGCTTGCCCTCGAGCGCTTCCGACTCGAGCCTTTCCAGCAGACCTTCCGCCACCGCCCGGTCGGGAACCAGATCGGGTTCTATGCCGCGCGGCCGGAGGGTCCGGGCGGTGCCCGGACCGATCGCGGCAACCGTGGCGCCGGCCAGCACCCTGGCGTCCAGCCCGGCCCCGGCGATCAGCTCGAAGAAGGCGGAGACTCCGTTCGGACTGGTGAAGCAGACCAGGTCGTAGGCACCCTCCCGCAACTGGCGGAACGGCTCCTCGATTCGTGGATCGGAAGCTTCGATCGTTTCCGATTCGATCACCGGCATCTCGATCACCTCTGCGCCCTGGCCGCGCAGCATGGCGGCCAGCCGGCCGGCCTGTTTGCGGGCCCTGGTGACCACGACCGTGCGACCGAAGAGGGGGCGCTTTTTGAACCAGGCGAGCTTTTCGTGATGGCGAACCACATCCCCGATCACGATCAGGGCCGGCGGGCGGATGCCTTCCCGTTCGACCGTCTCGGCGATCGTGCCCAGGGTCGCGGTGACCACCCGCTGGTGGGGAGTTGCGCCGCGTTCGATCGCCGCGGCGGGCTGGTCGGCCGGCCGGCCGCCACTGATCAGGTCGGCGGCGTTTTCAGCCAGTCGCTTGACCCCCATGTAGAAGGCGAGAGTGCCCGGGAAGAGGGCCAGCGAACCGTCGGGGTCGATGCCCGCATCTGCCTCACCGTCCCGGTGACCGGTGACGAAGGCGACCCCCGCCGAATCCTCGCGGTGGGTGAGCGGGATACCGGCCGTGGCGGTCACCGCGATCGCGGCGGTCACACCGGGCACGACCTCGAAGGGGATCCCGGCGTCGGCCAGCTCTTCGGCCTCTTCCCCGCCCCGGCCGAAGATGAACGGGTCGCCGCCCTTCAGCCGCACAACTTTCCGGCCTTCCCGCCCCGCCTCGACGATCCGCCGGTTGATGTCTTCCTGCGGGTTGTGGACGGTGCCGGGCATCTTGCCGACGTAGATCAGCTCGGCATCCTCGCGGGCTCCGGCCAGCGCATCCGGCGGAATCAGCCGGTCGTAGAAGATCACATCGGCCTCGCTGATCAGTTCGAGCGCACGGGCCGTCATCAGCCCCGGATCACCCGGGCCCGCTCCGACCAGGCTGACTTTGCCTTGTTGGACTTCGGCCATCAGTCAGACAGGGTAGACCCGGCCATCGCTTCGCTCGCCCCGGCCCTCAGCATCCGCTCCGCGAGTTCCCGGCCAAGCGACTCGGGCCGGGCCGGGTCCCCTTCGACCCGGTCGCGCACCCAGACGCTGCCGTCGGAGCGGCCGGCGAAGGCGTCGATCACCAGCCAGTTGCCCTCAAGCCGGGCGTGAACACCGACCGGGCTCGAACAGTCGGCGCCCAGACCGACCACCGCCGCCCGCTCGGCCGTCAGCCGGGTCAGGGAGTTGGGGTCGGAGATCCCTTCGACCTGCGCCTCGCCACCGGTGCGGGTCTGGACGACCAGGCAGCCCTGCCCGGCGGCCGGCGTCATCTGCTCTTCATCGAAGGCGAAGCTGACCACGTGGTCACGGCCGAGTCGCTGAAGGCCGGCCATCGCCAGCACCAGGCCGTCGGCATCCCCGGCCTCAAGCTTGCGCAACCGGGTGTCAACGTTGCCGCGGAGCTCGACCATCTGCAGATCCGGCCGGAGCGCCTTGAGCTGGGCTCGCCGGCGCAGACTGGCCGTGCCGACACGGGCGCCGTCGGGGATTTCCTCGATCGAACCGCCGGGGCCGATCCAGGCGTCCCGGGGATCAACCCGGGCCGGCACTGCGCCGATCGCGAGCCCCGCGGTCATCTCGCCGGGCAGGTCCTTGGCCGAATGGACCGCGGCCTCGGCCTGACCGTCGAGCAGCAGCCTTTCGACCCCGCGGGTGAAGCGCTCCTTGTCCCCGGCCTCGGGTGGCAGGTCGGCGTCGACCTCGACCAGTTCCGCCTGTGGTCCAAGCGCCTCGGCCACCTGGCCGGCCTGGGCCAGGGCGAGGGCACTGGAACGGGTTGCGACCCTCAGGAGTTGCCTTCCCGGCGGATCGGGGTGACCGTGGCGACTTCGCCGTCGCCGGGGTCGGTCCCGCTGTCGAGGCCGAAGAGGCCACGGACCGTGGCGAGCACCTCGAAGGACTCGTCGCTGCCGGCGATCTCCTTCAGGCGCAGGGTCGGCTCATGAAGCATGCGACCGACGATCGTCCGGGCCAGGGTCTCGACCCGGCGCCGGTCCTCTTCGCTCATCGCCTCCCAGCGGCCTTCGTTCTCGCTGAGAACACGGGCAACGATCTCGTCGGCCTTGTCACGCAGGCCGACGATCACCGGCATCACCTCAAGCGACTGGAGCCAGCGCTGGAAGAGCTCAAGCTCGGCCTGGACGACATGCTCGGCCCGGCGGGCTTCAGCTTCGCGCCGGCCGAGGTTGCGGGCCACCGCGACCTGCAGTTCGTCAACGTCGGTCAGGCTCACCCCGGGGAGTTCCCGCACCCGCGGGTCAATGTCCCGCGGGACCGCCAGGTCGACGAGGAAGACCGGACGCTCCTGGCGTTCCTTCATGACCGGTTCGAGCAGTTCGCGATCGATCAGGTGGTGGGGTGACATGGTCGCCGAAACGACCAGGTCGGCCTCGGCCACCTGCTCGCTCAACTCGGTCAGCGGTGCGGCCGTACCACCGAACTTCCGGGCCAGGTCGCAGGCCTTTTCAAGGTGCCGGTTGGCGACGAAGACGCTTTCGGCCCCGCGGGCACGCAGGGCACCGGCCACAAGTTCCGAGGTTTCGCCGGCGCCGATGATCAGGGCCCGGCGATCACCGACCTCCCCGATCGCCCGGGTCGCCTGTTCAACCGCGACCGAGGCCATCGAGACTCCGGTCCGGCTGATTCCGGTCTCGTTCCTGGCCCGGCCCCCGGCGGCGAGGGCACCGCGGAAGAGCCGGTTGAGGATCGGGCCGGAGACGCCTTCGACCAGTGCCAGTTCATGAGCCCGCTTGACCTGGCCCTGGACCTCGGACTCGCCGATGATCATCGAGTCGAGCCCGGCGGTTACCCGGAAGAGGTGGAGCGCCGCGTCGTCGCCGCGCAGCGAGTAGAGGTGGCCGGCAAGTTCGGTCGGGCTGATTCCGCCCTGGCTGGCAAGGGCCGAAAGGATGCTGGACTCGGCGACCACCGGGTCGTGGGCGAAGACGTAGATCTCGGTCCGGTTGCAGGTCGAGATGACCGTCGCTTCCGAGGCATCCCCGGAATCGGTCAGCTCGGCCATCAGGCGGGCCGCCCGGCCTTCGGGCAGGGCGAGCCTTTCGCGCAGCTCCAGCGGAGCCGTCTTGTGTGAAAGCCCGAGTGCGAGAACCTCAGACACTGGTCGGCTCTCTGCTGCCGCTTTCCGGGGACCCTGCCGGACCGGCCGGTTCCCGCTCGCGGCCCGATTCGACCTCTTCGCCGAGCCGGGCGATGTCACGGTTGATCCGCTGGAACTTGGCGCCGAGGATGCCGAGGTAGATCAAGAGCAGGGCCAGGAAGACCATGTAGGCGACGAAGACGTAGCCGGCGTCACCGGGTAGGGCATCAGACATTTACCGGGCCTCCAGGTTGGGTGCGATGCGACGGCCGACTGTCCCGGTCGGCTCGGACTTGCCGAATCCTTCGGCCTCGAGGGCGCGCCGCAGTTTCGATACCTGGCCGGAAGTCTGTTTGCCGAGCAGTTCGAGTTTGACCAGGGTGACCCAGAGCAGGGCCACACCGACCAGGCAGACCAGGAAGGTGAACAGCATCGAGCCGGGCAGGCCGCCCTGGCTGGTGGCGAAGACCCGAGGGTGGATCAGGCTTTCGGCCATCCGCACCGCCATGAAGTTGAGTGGCACGAAGGCGCCCGCGGTGATCGCGAAAACCGAGGCGTAGCGGGCCTGGCGGTCCCGGTCCTCGATCGCGTAGCGGAACGGGTAGTAGGTGCAGTAGAGGAGGAAGACGATCAGGAAGCTGACCAGGGTCGGCTCGTCCCAGACCCAGTAATGGCCCCAGGAGGCCTTCGCCCAGATCATTCCGGTGATCAGCGTCGCGACCCCGAAGACGACCGAGATGTGAATGAAGACATAGGAGTTGGCGTCATGCCGCCGGTCGTTCGATCGCAGATGACGGAACCCCTCGACTCCGCCGGCCATGAAGCCGCAGAGCGCGACGATCGCCAGCGGCACATGCAGGTAGAAGATCTTCTGGCGGAAACCTTCGATCGCGTCCATCGGCACCCAGAAAAAGACCAGCCCGAAGCCGGCGAGCAGCACGAGCGCCGTGGCTATCGAAAGTTGTCCTAGACCGCGTCCTGACATATCCGTTCCGCCCGGGGTCGATTCAGTCCTCGAGGAGGAAGTCGAAAACGGCATAACCGACAAGGCAGAAGATCCCATCGTATAGACCGAGGACCAGCAGCCATGTTCCGAACTTGTCATAGCTCGGCCCGCCCGCGTCCAGCAAGTGGGTGGTGGCTCCGGTCGCGGCGATCATCAGCGGCACCACCAGAGGCAGGAGAAGCAACGGCACGAGCAGGTCGCGGGCCCTCGAATTGACCGCCATCGACGAGATCAGGGTCCCGAGCGCGGCAAAACCGAGGTTGGTGAGCAGGAGCACGACGATCATCGGGGCAAGCCCGCTCCATTCCTGAAGGAAGAAGACCGCGAAGACCGGAACCACGATCACTTCCAGCACCGCCAGGTAGAGGAAGAGCACGGCAGCCTTGGCGGCGAAGAGCGCCGGGCGGTCCACCGGGGCAAGCCGGAATGCGTCGAAGCCGCCCTCTTCCCGCTCCGGCAGGAAGATCCGGTTGATCCCGAGCACCGCGGCGAAGAGCAGGGTCGTCCAGATGACCCCGGAGGCGAGGCTGCCCGAAAGGGCAGTCCGGTCGAGGCCGAAACGGAAGATCACGAAGGTGGTGACCGCGAAGAGGACCATCGCCGGCAGCGAGCGCATGGTCCGCAGCTCGGTCCGCAGGTCCTTGGCGACGATCGCGGCGAAGGCCTGGCCGAAGGGAGTCATGGGGCCACCCCGCCGATCGCCAGTTCCAGCACCTGGTCGGCCTCCGCCCGGGCCTTCTCCGGCTCGTGGGAGACCGCCACCCGGGTGACCGCGGTCTCGCCCTGCCAGGCGAGCTGGTCGCGGCGACCGATCAGCGACCTTGCCGCCTCCCGGCCCTCGGGGTCCAGGTTCGAGTCGGGCTCGTCGAGCAGCAGCAGCGAGGGCCTGTGGAGCACGGCCCGGCAGATCGCGATCCGCTGCTTCATCCCGGCCGAGTAATCGCTGACCCGGTAATCCGCCCGGCGGCTCATCCCGACCATCTCCAGGTCCGCCTCGATCCGCCGCCCGGCTTCCTGCTTCTCCAGCCCGTAGAGGCGGGCCTGGAATTCGAGGTTCTCGCGGCCGGTCAGGTCTTCGTAGAGCAGCGGCTCGTGACCGAGATAGCCGATCCGCCCGCGCAGCTTCCAGGCCTCGCCCGGCAGCGGCGTGTCAAGCACCGTGACTTCGCCCCGGCTCGGCCGCAGCAGGGTGGCCAGGATGCGGAGCAGGGTGCTCTTGCCGGAACCGTTCGGTCCGAGCACGGCCAGCGAGGCGCCGGCCGGCAGATCGAGATCGACCCCGGCCAGGGCGGGGCGGTCCCCGTAGTCCCGGCCAAGATCCCGCAGCCGGATCGCAATTTCACTTTGCGACATGGAACTCTTCTACCTGTATCTGCTTCTGGCCGGCGTGGCCGGGAAAGACCGGGCCGGCTCCGCCAACCAGGTCACCGACCCCGGGCAGGGGGTCGGGCCTGAGGTCAGCCCGGACGTCGAAGATCGTGATTCCCGACATGGTCACGCTCTGTTCGGAGACCGTGACGAAGTGGGCGTCGCCGTCGCCGTCGGGGTCATCCGCCTCGACATAGATCACCCTTCCGCTGGCGACCACGCAGTTCGAGGAATCGGCCGGGCATTGCGAAGGCGGCAGCTTCGGTCCTTCGGCAGGTTCGCTCGCGGATTCCCGGGCAGGGGCTGGCTGACCGGTTGCACCTGATTTCGAAGAGTCGGATTCCTCCCCGCCGCGACCGAACAGCAGCCAGCCGCCGCCGAGCACGACGGCGACCAGGACGATGAAGGCGAAGAGCTTCAGGAGCCTCGTTTGGTGATCCGCTTGCCGACCTGCAGCAGGGGCCCGGCACCGGACTTGAGTGCTTCGATCCGCTGGCCGCCCTTGCCGTAGAGCAGGCTGGCCGAGGACTTCATCGCCTGGGTCAGGGTCTCGTCATAGGGATGCCACCAGAAGTTCCGGGTCAGGCCGGGCTCGTAGGTGACCAGCTTGATCTCCACACACTCGTAGAAGCCGAACTTCGAATGCGAATGGCCGAGGCCGGAATCCTTGACTCCGCCCCAGGTGCACTGGCAGGCGCCGTGGGTGAACATGTGGTCGTTGATCCAGACCATGCCGGCCTCGATCCGGTCGGCGATCCGCTCGCCGCGCTGGCGGTCCTTGGTCCAGACCGAGGAGCCCAGCCCGAACTCCGAATCGTTGGCCAGTTCGAGCGCTTCCTGATCGGACTCGACGGTGATGATCGGCAGCACCGGGCCGAAGATCTCCTCCTTCATGATCCGCATCTCGTGCGTGACATCGGTCAGGACCACCGGGGCGATGAAGTTGCCGTCCGGGAAACCTTCGACCTCGACCGGTCCGCCGCAGCGCAGCGTGGCGCCGCTCTTCACCGCGTCGTCGACCAGCTCGCAGACCAGCTCGTACTGGTCCTTGCTGACCATCGGGCCGATCTCGGTGTCCACCTCGGAGGGGTCACCGACCTTCAGCGCCGAGGCCCCGGCGACCACGCCCTCGATGAACTTCTCGCTGACCTCGCGCCGCACGTAGGCCCGCTCGATTCCGGCGCAGGTCTGCCCGGCGTTGGCGAAACCGCCCCAGACCGCGCCGGAGATCGCGAAGTCGACGTTGGCATCCTCAAGCACGATCATCGGATCCTTGCCACCGAGCTCGAGCACGCAGCCCTTCATCAGCTTCGCGCATTCCTCGCCGACCTTGTAGCCGACCGGGACCGAGCCGGTGAAGAAGATCTTGCCCGCGGTGGACTTGGTCAGGGCGTCACCGATCCGGCCGCCGCCGTGGACGTTGCGGATCAGGCCCTTGGGCAGCCCGGCGTCCTCGAAGACGGACTGAATCGCCTCGCCGAGCAGCGGGGTCAGGCTGGCCGGCTTCAGCACCACGCCGTTGCCGCACATCAGGGCGATCGCGATCTCCTGCATCGGGATCGTCCAGGGGTAGTTCCAGGGGGCGATCACCCCGACCACGCCGATCGGCTGGTAGCGGAACTTCGAACGCTTGGTCTTGAAGAAGGGCTGCGGGTAGGAGATCTTCTCGTCCTTGAGGATGCCCGGGCCTTCCTTCGCGCACCAGCGCAGAGCGTCGATCGAGGGGATCAGCTCCATCGTGTAGCACTCGGAAATCGGCTTGCCCTGCTCCCGCGAAAGCAGCGAGGCGATCTCGTCGAGGCGGTCATGCAGAACGGTCGCGGCACGCTTCAGGTAGGTGGCGCGGTCGGACGGCCGCAGGTCGGCCCAGGCCGGCTGGATCTCGGCGACCTCGTCGACGATGCCCTGGACCTGGTCCGGGGTGATGGTTTCGACTGTGCCGACGAGCTCGCCGGTGGCCGGGTTGAAGGACTCCAGCGGAGGAGTCGAAGCGGACGCGGATCCGTTGGGTGAGCTGGACTCGGCGGACGGAGCGGTTTCGGTAGCCATGAACCGAAGTGTACGCCGGAATGGCCGGGGCGCAGGGAGCGCGCCCCGGCTCACCCCGGCGCTGCAAACAACTCGGCCGGAGACCCCCAGTCCGAGTCTCCGGCCGACACAGCACCCCACCTGGCGTCTTGCTCAAGCTGGGTCTGGCATATGAAACCCGGCAAAGCTCAAGAAGTTGTGGGAACCGGCTAAAGGTTGCTTAAGGGTTTTTGGCTTGTTTATTGGACTTGCCGCGTATCTTCGCGGCGGCTTCCTGGCGCCTCGCGAGTTCCGACTCGAAGCCGTAGCGGGTCGGCTCGTAGAACCGCAAACCTTCGAGGCCCTCCGGCATCAGCGATTGCTCCGAAACGCCACCGTCGACGTCGTGGGGATAGACATACCCCTCGCCCCGGCCGAGTTCCTTCGCGCCGGGGTAGTGACTGTCCCGCAGGTGGGCCGGCGGCAGCTTCGGGCCGTTCTTCCTGACTTCCTCCCGGGCGGCGTTGATCGCGGCGTAGGAAGCGTTCGATTTCGGGGCCAGCGCAAGATAGGTGGCGGCCTGGGCGAGGTTGAGCGCCGCTTCCGGCATGCCGACCCGGTCCACCGCGGCTGCCGCGGCCGTCGCCACCACGATCGCCTGCGGGTCGGCGTTGCCGATGTCCTCCGAGGCGAGGATCACCATGCGCCGGGCGATGAACCTCGGATCCTCCCCGCCCTCGATCATCACCGCCAGGTAATAGAGCGAGGCATCCGGGTCCGACCCGCGGGTCGCCTTGATCCAGGCCGAGATGTAGTCGTAGTGATGATCGCCACCCTTGTCGTAGGCGATCGCCTGGGCCTGGAGGGCGTCCTCCACTTCAGGGATCCCGGCCCGGCCACCGGCTGCCGCCAGTCGCTCCAGGGCCGAGAGTGCGGCCCGGGCATCACCCGAAACCCGTTCCGAGAGGACACCCAGGGCCTCGGGGTCAACCTCGACCTGCCCGGCAACACCGCGGTCGGAATCAGCCAGGGCCCGCTCCAGAAGGATCCTGATTTCCTCCGGACCGAGTGCCTTCAGCTCGTAGATCTGGCTGCGCGAAATCAGGGCCGAATTGACCTCGAAGTAGGGGTTCTCCGTGGTCGCCCCGATCAGGGTCAGCACCCCGCTCTCGACCGCCGGCAGCAATGCGTCCTGCTGGGCCTTGTTGAAGCGGTGGATCTCGTCCAGAAAGAGCACGGTGCGGCGACCGTGCCTCTGGCGGTCTTCCGCCCTGGCGATCACCGCCCGGATCTCGGCCCGGCCGGCGTTGACCGCCGACTCCTCTTCGAAGGCGCCGTCGGAGGTGGCCGCGATGATCCGGGCCAGGGTCGTCTTGCCCGAGCCAGGCGGCCCGTAAAGGATCGCGCTGTGGGGACGACCGGCGTCCACCGCACCCCGCAATGCGGTACCCGGAGCGAGGATGTGATCCTGCCCGACCACCTCGTCCAGCGATACCGGTCGCATCCGGGCCGCCAGGGGCGCGTCCGGCCCGACCTGCGGAATGCCGGAACCGCCGGGATCCACTTCACCTGAATCAAACAATTGGTCGGCCACCGCATGAGATTATTCCCGGTTGGTGAGTCCGGTTGAAATCGCCATCCTGCTGGTCTGGTCATTCACCGTCTCCTTCGCCGGTGGAATGGTCGGGCTGGTGCTGGGCAACCTGAGGCTGCCGGTCGTGGTCTGGCTCGGCACTTCGACCGCGGCCGCCGCCGGAGCGAACGTGGCGATCTCCGGGCTGGCCGCGCTGACCGCAACCCTGGTCCACATCAGAAACGGGCGGCTGGACCCCCGCCTCTTCCTCTGGATGGCACCGAGCTCGTTCCTCGGCGCGGTGGCGGGCGGTGTCCTCGCCGGGGTGCTGCCGGAAAGGATCCTGCTCGGGGCGATCAGCCTGGTCGTGCTTTACGGCGCGGTCGAGGTCTGGCGATACCGCCGGCCGAAAGGCGATGGGGAGGGGAACCGCCCCGACCGGCGCCGGCTCCTGACCGAAGCGGTGCTGATCGGTTTCGGGGTCGGGCTGCTGGGCGGATTCGTCGGTCTGATCCTAGGGTCGCTGCGGCTGCCGGCGATGCTCAAGTACATGGGCATGAGCCCGCAGAAGGCGGTCGGCACCAACTCCGCGGTCGGAGTGATCGTCGGGATCGGCGGCCTGCTCGGGCACCTTCCTTCCGGGGTTGACTGGAACATCCTGCTGATCGGCGCGGCCGCGGCGGTCCCGGGTGCCGCGTTCGGTTCGAAGCTGACCGGGAAGCTGCCCGAGGCGACTTTGGTCCGGGCGATGGCATTCGTCCTGCTGGTAACGGGACTCGCGATGGCCGGGCAGGCGATCATCTGACCGTCGATGGATTCGACGGGGAGAGAGCAACTGAAAAGACACCTGCCCGAGATCATTCTCGGTCTGCTGATGCTGGCCCAGGCGAGCTTTCTCCTGGTGCTGACCGCACCGATCGCCTTCGTCAGTGACGAGTGGCAGTTCCTCTTCTTCCGCCAGGGGTTCAGCCCCGGCACCACCCTCGATCCCTACTACGAACACCTGGTCGCGGTTCCGAACTACCTCTACTCGACCGCGGTCGGGATCTTCGGGCTGGGCACCAACCGGCCGATGCAGATCGCGGCCCTGCTCACCTTCCTCGGCCTGAACGCCCTGCTCTTCGTCTACCTGCGCCGCCGGGCAGGCGGGTGGGCGGCCCTGATCGGCACTGCCCTGATCCTCTTTCTCGGGGCTGCCTTCGAGGATCTGCTCTTCGCCTTCCAGATCAACTACTTCGGAGCGATCGCCTGCGGGCTCGGCGCCCTCCTGGCGCTGGACCGGGATGACCGGCGGGGCGATCTGATCGCCTCGCTGCTGCTGGTCGCCGGCGTTCTGACCTCCAGCATGATCTTTCCGTTCATCGCCGCCGCCGCGCTCGAATGGGCCCTCAACCCGAGGGACCGGCGCCGGCGGCTCTTCGTTCCGGGCGCGGCGATCGGCATCTGGATCCTGTGGTGGATCGGATGGGGCCATCAGGCCGACTCGCAGGCCGGGCTCTCCGGACTGAGTGGTCTGCCCGGCTACCTCTGGAAGGCGGTCCCGGCCGGTTTCACCTCACTGGCCGGGCTGGCGACCGATGACGGCACCATGCCCGACCAGCCTCACCTGATCTGGGGGCGCCTGCTTTGCCTGGCCGCCCTGGCCGCGGCGGGCTGGCGGATCTACCGGCTGGGGCGGGTGCCACGGGAGCTCTGGGTGGCGATCGCGGCCGCCGCTACCTTCTTCGTGCTCTCCGGCCTCAACGCCAGTGATTTCCGCTTGCCGACCTCCAGCCGGTACCAGCTTCCCTCGGCGCTTTTCATCGTCCTGATCGCGGCCAACCTGCTGCGCGGGGTGAAGATCCCCGGACGCGCCCTTGTCGCCTCGGCGATCCTGGCTGCGCTGGCGGTCTTCGGGGGAGCCAGGTTGATGGAGGAACAGGCGACGGAACGCTGGCAACCGACCTCGCGCTCGGCCCGGGCCGCGCTGGGTGCGATCGACCTGGCCGGTCCGGCCGTGATCCCGGGATACCAGATCGACCTGCGGACGAATCCCGAACAGGACCGCCTGATCCCGATCGATCTCTACCGGGAGACGACCGCCAGCCACGGATCACCGGGGATGGACGCCAGCGAGATCGAAGGTGCCGCCCCTCAGTACCGGCTTCAGGCCGACCTCGCCCTGATCGGGGCGACCGGAATCCATCTCAGTGGCCTGCCGGTCCGTCCCTCCGGCCCCTGTCAGAGGGTGCGCGGGTCGAACAACCTCTTCGGGCCGGTCCCCCTCCAGTCGGGCGGCTACCTGATCATGAACCGGGGCAAGGACCAGCTGGCGGTTG
>JAIBCJ010000007.1 GCA_019694145.1 Solirubrobacterales bacterium
AGGCAGGCAGTAAGCGCATCAAGCTGACGCTTACCCGGGCCGGTAAGGGGATCCTGAAATCAGGCAAGGTCAAGAAGGCTTCACTCAGGATTAATGGAGGGACCAGCAAGGTAGTGAAGATCGGGCGGCGCTAGCCCCGATCCACTCACTGCCAGGGAGAAAAGAGCCCCGGTCGAAAGACCGGGGCTTTTTGTTGCTATGCCGGCGCCTGTCGATGAGCGCCAGACAGCTTGCGTGAGTCAGGTCACATGAGCGGGGAATCCGGAAGACCCGCGAACCCTTGACCGTCCTGTTCACAGTGTCATGTCGAACACCCAAAGAACAAGGAGCCGTCAAATGAATATCCGGGAGAACAGCAGCAGTTCGATGGCCAAAGCAACCTGTAGCTCGAACGCTCTGACTTTTCTGGCTGCGTTCTGTGTAGCGGCCATCTTCGCGTTGGCAGGCGGACTGGTTGTGCCATCGGCCGGCCAGGCAAGTCAACCGCTAGAGGCAACTTCAGTCGCTGTAGGTCCGAGCCACGCCTGCGCGGTGTTGAACTCCGGGAGGGCAGCTTGCTGGGGAGACAATTCAACAGGCGAGCTTGGTGATGGAACCTACGAGAGGCGCACGGTGCCTGTCCTTGTCAATGGTCTCACTGACGCGGTTTCAATCAGCGCCGGTGACGATCACACCTGCGCCCTTCGCGCATCCGGACAGGTGCTCTGCTGGGGCGCCGACAGCTACGGCGCGATTGGGAATGGGCCCGACGCTGGGTCAACGACCGTGCCGACCCCGGTAGTCGGCCTCAACGATGCGGTCGCCATAGCGGCCGGCGACTTCCACACTTGTGCCGTCCGGGCCTCTGGCCAGGTGGTCTGCTGGGGCCTTGACATGTCCGGACAACTCGGCGACGGGACGGGTCTTCCCAACAGCAAGCCGTCGCCATCGGCTGTTCAGGGAATTGGTGATGCCGTCGCGGTAACTGCCGGAGAGAAATACAGCTGCGCGGCCCGGGCTTCAGGTACGACCATGTGCTGGGGCAATGGTTCGGGCGGGAAGCTTGGCAATTACACTCTGGGCACCTGGGACTACGGATATCCCAACAGCTATGTCCCGGCGGTGGCCCGGAACGTGGGTGGAGCGACTGCCGTTACTGCCGGTGCTGATCAAAGTTGCGCCATCCAGAATGGCGGTCAGGCGGTCTGCTGGGGATCAGCGCCTCTCGGTGATGGATCCAACAACGACAGCAGCGTGGCTGTCAGGGTCCAGGGTCTTGCCGACGCCAAGTCGATTGATTCCGGAACTTACGGAACCTGCGCGGTACGCGATTCGGGTCAGGCAGTCTGCTGGGGCATCAGTCCCTTGCCTCAGCTTGGCAACGGCACAATCACACCAACGCCCGCCCAGCGTATTCCGAGCCCGGTCCCTGGTCTGAGTGACGCAAAGTCGATCAGCACCAGCGGCCAGAACACCTGCGCTATCCGGGATTCGGGCCAGTTGGCCTGCTGGGGGAAGGGCGCCTTCGGAGTTCTCGGCGACGGGACCACAGCTGACCGGACGACCCCTGCTCCCGTGACGGGAATCGCTTCCGCCGAGCGCCAAACTCTGGCGGTGGTAAAGAAGGGTGAAGGTACCGGCACCATCTCCAGCATTCCAGCCGGCATCAATTGCGGCTCCACCTGTTCGGGTACTTTCAGTCCGGGCGCTGCGGTGACTCTGACCACGAGCGCCGGTCCGGGTTCGGCATTTACCGGTTGGTCTGGCGCCTGCGCGGGCTCCGGTTCAACCTGTCAGGTGACGATGAACCAGGCCAGGGTCGCGATCGCGACGTTCAGGAAGAATCCAGTTGTTCCGACTTCTTACAAGCTGACGGTGACGAAGGCGGGTACCGGCGCGGGCACGGTCGCCTCGAATCCGGTTGGGATCAATTGCGGCTCGGATTGCGAAGAGTCCTACGGGCCGGGCACCATGGTTACGTTGATCGCGGCGGCCAAGCCGGGTTCCACGTTTCAGGGTTGGTCTGGTCCTTGCTCGGGCATTCGTGCCTGCCAGGTAACTATGAGTGAGTCGCGGAATGTGACGGCTACGTTTTCCAGCGTTCAATCGGAAGGATTTCGTGGAAGGATTGCCGTGACCCCGAAATACCAGGTGATTCATCGCGGCGACTGGGAATATTTCCGGGTGCAGATAGAGAGCACGAACGGAGTGCCGGCCTCGAACGTGAACGTGTGTCCCTCCTCCGAGTGGGCAGCACTCTGGTTTTCGGGCTGCGCGCAGCTCGGGAATGTTCCGGGTGGTGGCTCGAAGTCCGGGCTGATCAAGGTCGGGCTTTATAGCTGGGCTTCTCTGGGATACGACCGAGCCGTGGCCTTCACGTTCAGCAGTCCTACCTTTGGTAGCGGGACCAAGGAAGCCATTGTTGTTGCCAGGTAGTCGTGAACCCGGGATTGTCAAATTCGAATTCCGAAAGGGAGGATTCGGGACCCGGTCGGCGACCGGGTCCCGGCGTTGCGGGCGTGGGTATTCGCTGCTAACTTGACTTGACGAGGCAATGACGCCTCAGGAGGGAGCTGTCCTGGTGAAGACCAGTCTTGAGAAGTCGGTCCTGGGGAGCGGATGAACCGACGACGGTCCGCGCTCATCGTCGTTGCCGTGATTGCTTCGGCAATCGGGATCCTGGTCTGGGGGGTGGGGCTGTTCAGCGGGGTTGAACAGGACTCGGTCGACAAGCGATTCTCGATTCGAGGACCGCAGGAACCCAACCAGAAGGTGACGACGGTGCTGATCGATGCGGAAACCTTTGATCAGCTGAACGAACAATGGCCGTTTCCCAGGTCACTCCACGGCAACGCGATTGATCGTCTGCGCAAAGCAGGGGCGAAAGTCATCGCATATGACGTTCAGTTCACCGAACCAACGATCCCGCGGGAGGACAACCGGTTACTTTCGGCGGTGCGACGCGCCGGTAACGTGGCACTGGCCACCGATGCTGTGTACTTGAACGGGACCAGCGACGTCTTCGGGGGAGTTGAGACACAGAAGCTGTACCGGGCAACCGTTGGGAATTCAGCCACCCGCCCCGACAGCGACGGAGTAATACGAAAGTTCCCCACCTCGATCGATGGAATGTTGACGTTTCCGGTGGCCGCCGCGAGGTTGGCTGGGCTGGATCACGCTTCGGTTCCACCCCGTTCCTGGATTGACTTTGCCGGACCAGCCGGAACGGTTCCGGCCATTTCCTTTTCGGATTTGTTGACGGGTAAGTTCGAACCCGAGCGATTCAAAGACAAGACAGTTGTGGTGGGTACTTCGGAACCCACCCTTCAGGACGTCAGCGCGACTGCAGCCGGGGGCGGGTTGATGCCAGGGGCCGAAATCCAGGCGAACGAGATCGCGACGATCCTGGACGGTTTCCCCTTGCGATCGCCTTCAGATCCGGTCGTGATTCTCCTCATCCTGTTGATGGGGTCGATTATTCCGCTGGCAGGTTGGAGGCTTCGTCCTCTTCCCACCGCGCTGGCTGCCCTTGCCATTGCCGCCCTGTATCTGGTCGCAGCACAACTCCTCTTCAACGCCGGCGTCGTGATCCCGGTTGTGTATCCGATGACCGCTCTCGTTCTGGGATCGCTGGGAACCTTCCAGGTCATGTATCTGCTGCTGGCGTTTCAGCGCCAGCAAACCCGAGACAGATTTTCCAGGTTCGTTCCGGAGTCCGTCGTCGAGCAGGTGCTCGCCGATGGCTCGGGCGACCTCAAACTGGGCGGTGTGCGGACCGAGGCAACGGTCCTGTTCAGTGATATCCGTAACTTCACCACGTATTCCGAGAGTCGGCCCCCGGAGGATGTCGTCGAGGTTCTGAATCACTACCTGGGGCTGATGACCGACACGATCATGAATCACGGAGGCACCCTCATCTCGTACATGGGGGACGGCATCATGGCCGTTTTCGGAGCTCCGGTGGCACAGCCCGATCATGCGGACCGAGCGATTTCCGGAGCTCGCGAAATGCTCAACAAGAGCCTGCCCACCTTTAACGAATGGATGAAGCAAGCTGGCTACGGTGACGGATTTCGCATCGGGATTGGCGTGAACACCGGCGAGGTGATGTCAGGCCAGGTTGGTTCCGAGCGCCGGATGGAATACACGACGATCGGCGACACTGTGAATACCGCAGCCCGGCTCGAAGGTATGACCAAAGGATCGGGATTCGAGATCCTCGTATCCGAAACAACCAGAGAGGCGTGCACGCGTACGGTGTCAGACCTGGACGAAATCGGAGAGCGGGAAGTGAGGGGACGGGACGAAGCAATCAGGCTCTGGGGACTAAGGGCCGTGGAAGAGAAGACAAAGGGTCGGGACAAGGAAGATTCCCTGGTTCCCTTTCGTCTGGACTGACAGAAGTGATGAATCTGGCCATCTGCAACAAGGAGCAGGCATCATGCGAAGAACCATCATCGGGATAGCCGCAATCGTCGCGGCACTTTTCTTTTCCGGACTGCCAACGAGCCCGGCTTCGGCGGGGATGACCAACTGCGGTCGGATTCGGGTCAACGGCATTGCTTACAAAGTGACCATTTACCGGGGTCACGTTTCGTGCCACAGGGCTCGCCGGCTGATCAAGACCTACGGTGAAGGCGGTGGCAGGAACGTGCGTCCACCGGGGACCGGTCGAAGTGGGTGGTATTCAATCCTGCCAGGTCGCTGGCGTTGCTCAAGCGGTGCCGGTGGCGCACTTGGTTGTTCACACGGACCCAAGGTAAATCGTTACGAGTGGCGGATAATGGTCTTCGGAACTCAGCTGCCCTTCGCCTAGGATCGGATGGAGGTTCGGATCGCAAATTCGGGTTACAGGGCTCTCCTCTCCGCGACGGCGGTTCTGATTCTCTTTCTGGCCTGGCCAGGATCAGAAGCAAGGGGGTCCGGATTCGCGGCCCTGACCACCGGCGCTACTCACGGTTGTGCTCTGCGAAGTTCCGGTGAGGCTCTGTGCTGGGGTGCCAATTCGGAAGGCCAGCTCGGTGATGGTGGCACCGAAAAGGAGCTCATTCCGACTCCCGTCGAAGGGCTGGCCGATGCGACTTCGATCAGTGCCGGCAATTCACATACATGCGCGATCCGGGGTTCCGGTCAGGTGGTTTGCTGGGGCAGCAACGGCAACGGCCAGCTCGGTGATGGTTTGTCCGACCATCTCACCCCGGAACCCGTGCCGGGGCTGAATGACGCGACCTCTATCTCGGCCGGCGATTCGCACACCTGCGCGATTCGAAGCTCGGGCCAAGCGGTTTGCTGGGGCTACAACGGATGGGGCCAGATCGGCGACGGAACCACCGATGACAGTCTCACTCCGACCGCGGTCCCGGGCTTGACCGATGCCACCGAAATCGCAGCCGGCTGGTCTCACAGCTGCGCGATAAGGACCGGCGGGCAAGTCGTCTGCTGGGGCGGCAATGCATCCGGCCAGATCGGTGATGGCACCACTGACGACCAGTTGACCCCGACCCCGGTGACCGGCCTGACCGACGCGGTGTCGATCGCCGTCGGCCAGGGACAAAGCTGCGCTGTTCGAACCTCGGGGCAGGCCGTCTGCTGGGGCGACAACTCAGGCGGGCAGCTTGGCGACGGCACTACTGACGACCGCCTCACCCCGACGGCCGTGATTGGCCTCACCGACGCCGGCGAAATTACCGCCGGTGGTTCACACACATGTGCGATACGAACCACTGGTCAGGCCGTCTGCTGGGGTACCAATCGGGATGGACAACTGGGTGACGGTACCTCCAGCGGTGACGAGGATCCCGACGGTATCCCAACGCCCGTCAGCTCCCTGTCGAACGCGTTGAACATCGCCGCGGGAGACTCATACACCTGCGCAATCAGGGGCATCGATCAAGCCGTCTGCTGGGGCAAGAACAACGGCCGGCTCGGTGACGGCACGCTCCAGGATCGTCTTTTGCCGACGGCCGTATCGGATCTGCCGCCTCCGGTCATCGGCGTGACTGTCAACCTCGTGAAGATCAAAGGCAAAGTCACCACCAAGTGCCCTGGCGAGCGCCGATTCAGGAAATTGATCAAGCCCCGTCAGGTCAAAGTGGGCTGTCGGCTCGATACCCGGAAGGGAACGGTGAGCCTCACTTCCGCGAAGGCAAAGAAGTCGGGCACCCAGGCCGGCAGGTTCTGGGGCGGACTGTTCAGGGTTGGCCAGACGCGAAGGAAGACACTCACCACGATGAATTTGACGGGGTCGACGAAGTGTCCTGTGAATGCTCCCCATCGTCGTCCGATCCGGAGGGGTTGGGGCAAGGACAAGGGGGGCAAATTCCGGATCGGTGGCCACGGTGGATCGGCGAGTTCGCGAGGTACTCACTGGGGCGTGGTGGATCGTTGCGATGGTTCGACCAAAGTGCTGGTGAAGGAGGGTTCGGTCAGCGTCAGGGACTTCGTCCGCAAGAAGACGGTAACTGTCAGGGCCGGCCATTCCTACGTCACCGGAAAGAGGAAGCGTTGATGGATGAGAATGACGCCGACGGTCTGGCCGGTATTCCTCTTGGAGAAATTCTCACTCGAATCTCGGCGGACGCCGACGGTCTGGCGGCCGGCTCCACAGCAGCGATCTCTCTGGCCTTCGCGGCGGGCTTGGTCGAATCTGTCGCTCGCACATATCTGGGGGAAGGTTCGCCCGCGTCACTGGTCGCCCAAGCCGAAACGGTCAGGGATCGCGCGATCGACGTGGCGGGCCGCAACCGGGTTGATTACGCTCGGGCCAGGGCGGCTTTGTCCGGTAAAACGGAGACCGATGATCTGCGGCTGCGTGAGGCGCTTGACTCCACTCTGGAGAATCTGGGATGGATCGCGGGCCATGCCGCCGACCTGACCATGCTCGCCGCACAACTCGTCGGCAAGGTCGACCCCGATCGCGAGCCGGATCTGGAGTCTGCCGTGTGCCTGGCGGAGTCGGCCGCCCGGGTCTCGATAAAGCTGGCCGATGCAAATCTTCTGAATTCACCGGCAATGCCCTTGCTGGACGAGATCGCCGAAGACCTGAGAATCGTTGTTTCGACGCGGGAAAAACTGGATCACTGACCGATTTCGCTGCTAGGCTCGCCCTATGCTCAGGGCTGGAAGCCTCAGCGATGGGGATTTGGTCAATCGTTGTCTGGATGGGGATGATGAGGCCTGGGCTGTCTTCGTCGAGCGCTTTTCTTCGTTCGTGTACGCGATCCTCATGCGCGGCTTCCGGCTGTCTACCCACGAGGCCGAGGACGTCTTTCAGGAAGTGTTCATTCGTGCTTTCGATCGGCTCGACACGGTCCGCGACGCGGACGCAGTCAAGTCCTGGCTGGCCCAGATCACCCGCCGGCTGGCGGTGGATCGAATCCGCTCCGGTGGTCGTGAAGTGGTAGTCGAGGAGTTGCCGGAACAGACCGACGATGGGTTCTACGCGCGTCTCGACGAGGCCATGGATGTTCGAGAGGCACTGGAGGCGATGGGAGGGAACTGTCGGGATATCCTCGACCGGTTCTTCATTCGGGACCAGACCTACAGAACCATCGGCGAGGAGTTGGAGATCCCGCCCGGCACCATCGCCAGCCGGATTTCCCGTTGCCTCTCCAATCTGAAGGATCAACTGGAGGAGCCGGAAACCGATTTGGCCGAGGAGGGAAGATAGACGGCACCAGTTCCGTCTTGACTCTGACCGACCATGGAAGAACTGAACGAACAACAGATCGCGGCACTCCTACGGGAACTGCCTGCCCCACCCCAACACTTGGTCGAGCGGGCCAAAATGATCCCTCGGGTCAATCGGCAGATGGAGCAGGTGCTGCCAAAGTTTGAGACGCTGGAAAAAGGACGCCGGGTCGAAACCGCCGAACTGGAAAAGGCAATCGAGGCGGCCGGCCTCGAACACGACAAAGTCCTGATCGACGCTCTCAAGGAGAGACTCGAACAGGAGACAGACGACCAGGATGGAGGCACACCATGAAAGTACCGCGGCAATGACTGAACCAAGACAGTGGAACTCATCCTTGTCCGCAGTGGCGCTTGTCGCGCTGGCGGTCCTGCTTGCTCTCGGGTTCGGAAGCTTCGCGGGCCGGTCGCAGGCTGACGCTTCCGCCTCCTCGCCGGTCGGGGCCCGGGCAATCGGTGATCGGTCGGGTTCGGCCGTGCATCGCAGGACTTCTCACGTCTTGCTCTGGAAGGCACTTGACGGGAAAGTGATTTGCGGAGTTGTATTTCACTTGCAGAATCAACCGGCCAGCCAGATCTTGTGTCAGGCGCGGGTGATCCCGCCACCCGCAAACCCGCCTCCGGACGGAGATCCCGGCTTTGTTTTCCTCAGCGGCAACGGCCGACCTGACAGGGCAATGATCAGCCCGTACACCTGGCAGGCGCCGCCACGGTCTCCAAAGTTCTTGCCAACCCTCAGGGTCGGTCAGAAATGGTCATATCGGAGGATCGGGGTTGCTTGCCGCGCGAACAGGAGGAAAGTCGTCTGTGTCAATCGCTCGAGACACGGATTTGTGATCACCAAGCGCCGATACCGGAGTCTGTAAACCATCGGGAGGATGGGAACCGGTTGACAGGAAGGCGGACGCCTGCGTTGAGGACCTCGGGGTAACCGAGAAAGCTTCTGCTTGACGGCGGGGTGCTCGACTACCTGCCGGTTTCGCTCATGGCTGTCGATGCGGAGGGACCGTTCGTGGCGATCGATGTGTCCGATAAGCCAGGTGGCGGAACGGGGACGGTCCGTCCTCAGATTGCAAGCCTGGGAGCGGTGGCACGGAAGTCCTTACTGGAAGGGATTCGGAGATCTCCAAACTCCCCGAAACGATGATGCGCACCCTCACTGTGGGGAGCATCGACACCGCCATCCATACCAGACAACATGCGGACAAGGTTATCCGTCCGGAAGTCGAGTACTGTGGAATTCTGGAATGGAGTCAACTCGATTCGGTTCGGGAGGCGGGTCGCAAGGCGGCCCGCGGAGCCCTTGAGTCGATGCCGGAAACTTTCGGAAAGGGGAGCAATGTCAAGCCGTAGATCAGTTATCTCAGGGGCGGTCGCGATGCTGGTCCTGTTGACAGCAGCGGTGCTGCCGGCCACAGAGACCTTCGCGTACCCGTCAGGGGAACTCGTGCCCGGCCCGGTGAAGCAGGTGGCTTCATCGACCTTGCGGGCAAGGCACCTGACGGCGTTCAACTCACCGGATCGAAAGACGTTTTGCCTTTCGAGTCCGAGTTACTCGCTCGATTGCGGGACGATCCCGAAGTTCCCGAGGAAAAGTCCGGAACACTCAGGGTGGATCGATGCCAGGACCGGAAAGGTCACTCTTTGCTTCATCGCCGGGGCGAATCTCGCGAACTCCTGCTTCGTGAACTGGAACAACAACTCTCCGGTTCTTCATTTCGGCCAGAAGAACCGGATTGGTCCCTTCAGATGCGTTTCCCGGCACCGCGGCATAACCTGCATCAAGGTGACCGGTCGTGGCGCCGGCAAGGGGTTCCGGATCAACCGCAAGCGGGCGGTCAAGGTCCGGATTTCGGTCTGAGCAACGAAAAAGGGGCGCCCGGAGCGGGCGCCCCTTTTCTTTCTCGTGGATTCCGGATGGGGTCAGTCGAAGTAGACCTCGGCGTCGACTCCGCCGGTGCACACGTGGGGTGAACCGCTGCAGTACATCTCGTAGTCCTGGTTCATCGTCGGACTGTAGGCGGTCACGTAACCGCTGCCGGAGCCAATCTCATCGCAGTAGGCGTCGGCGACGTTCTGCGCGAAACCGGGTGTGGTGGTGGACAGCTTGTAGGACAGGTTGCTTCCGCAGGAGCTTCCGGAATAGCTGTCGTCATAGGACGAGTCGTAGGACGCGTCGTCGTACCCGGAGTCGCCATAACTCGAGTCGTACCCCGAGTCATAGGTTGAGTCGTCGTAACCCGAATAGTCGTAGTCCGAGCTGGTGATGGACGGGGTGGAGTCCGAGCCGTTGAACTCGACCTTCACCGTCGGAGCATCCCCGCCGGAGCTGCCGCTGACCCGCTCGGGCTGGCTGCCGCTACAGGCGCTAAGGGCGACTGCGGCGCCGATCGCGACTATAAAAGCGATGACGATGCGTGACTGGAAATTCATGGTGCTTCCCCCTCATGTGTCGGAAATTGTCCGAGTGCGACACATCTGGAAATCGCACTCTGCTATTCCAGACGGCACCTGGTCAGGGGATCTTCCCGGGGTGACGGGACTCACACAAAGGTGGCCAGCCAGGGTCTGGCTGCGGCTACTTCGAAACCGAAAGGTCGCCAGCGAGTTCGGTCTTGCCGTTCAGCTGATACTGGACGTCGATCGTTTCGTCCTTGTTGTAAAAGCCGACCACTCCTAGCAGCATGACCAGTTTCTTCTTGCCGGATTTCTCTTCCTTGATGATCTCCCGGGTGAAAAGGATCTCGTTGCCGCGCAGCACATAGTCCTGGTCTTCGCTCTGGGCGACGCCATTGATGAAGACGACGATCGGCTGTTCGGCGCCTTCGGGGATAGTCACCCGCCTTCCGGCGGCGTAGGAGCCTTTGGGGATCTTCTGTTCGGTTGCTTCTTCACTCATCGGCGAGTCACATTCTCGCCGATTCGGCTGCGAAGGGGATCGTCGCCGCTGGCCCGGGCGTCTACTGCACCTTGACGCTGGCCCTGGCGGACTTGCTGGTCATGCCCTGACCGCTCGCGGTGAAGGTAACGGTGGCGCGCTTGCCCTTGTTCGCGTTCTTTTTGACCGTGATCTGAAGACTGGCGGTCTTGAAGTTGTCGGCCGCCACAGAACCGAGACTCACGCACTTGGGAATCTGGACCAGGTTCTTAGGGGCCGAAGCGCAGACTCTGACGTTTCTGGCCCAGGCATTGCCGACGTTATGAACGGAGATCTTGAAGGTTGCCTTCTTGCCGCGACGGACCGTCTTCGAATTCGTTGAGAGCTTCAACGGGCCGAAGATTGGCTTTTTGCCAGAGTTGGGGCTGGTCACTACGGCGGTCTTCTGGGACACGGCCGCAGTCGAAGACCCTGAGCTGTTGGATGCAGTTTCAGTGACTCTGATTGTCGATCCAACATCCTGCTGGGTGAGCACGTAGGTCTGTTGATCCGCTCCCGGGATCGCCGAACAGTTTGCTCCCGAACTGTCGCAACGCCTCCACTCGTAGCTGTAACTGGTTGGAATATTGGTCCACTGCCCGTGTGTTTCCGTCAAGGTGCCGCCTTTAGTGGCAGTACCGTCGATAGTTGGTAGGGACGTATTCACCGGAATCGGCGCCGTCTGCTGAACTTGGCTTGAAGCGGAGGAGGTGGCGGTGCCGCCGGTGCCGCTTACGTTGCTTCCGATTAGCTGAACCTTGAGAGTTCCTCCCACGTCGTCCTGAACCGGTATGTAAAAGCGGCCCCGGGCCCCTGCGATCGGAGTGCACCCGTTGCCGGCACTGTCGCAACGCTGCCACTGGTAATTGAACGAAGCTGGCGTGTTAGTCCAATCGCCGCTGGTCGCCGTCAACGCGACACCCTTCGCAGGGTATCCGGAGATGCCCGGGGTTGACGAGTTCTGCGGCGGATCCGGGAATCCCGATCCCTTACCGACCACGATCTGACCTTTGTCGCCGCCGGCCGCGCATAGCTTGGGCGAGGAGCAGTCGACGCTGAGGATCCCGTCGTTGCCGTTTATGTAACCGTCAACCTGGGTCGGATCGTCAGATCCAATGTTCATGAACACCGAAGCCAGCCCTTGATTATCGACCGCGGCGCAAAAGCCGACCGTCGGACAGGAGATATCGGTCAACTCTTCGATGTTTCCGTTTCCGTCGCCGCCGTAGCTCGCCGGGGCTCGCGTCATAGGCATGACTCCGCCGACCTTCCAGTTGGCGTCCAGGTCTGGCGAATCGGAGAAGTAGATATTGGTGGTCAGGCCCCCTGCCACGCACCGGAGCTCCGACGCACAGGAAACACCGTAGATCTGACCGAGCGGAAGGACTCCTCCGCTACTCCAGGCTGGCTCAGGGGCGGCCATGCTGGTGGAAAGGACAAAGCGAGAGATGGTGCACAGATTGTCACCGCAGACTGTGCCTCCGCAGAATCCCTCTGACGCGCAGGAAAGTGTCCTCCAACCATCGTAGGCCGTGCCGAGGTTTCTCCATGTCGGGTTCGGTGCCGTCGGGTTGGTGGTGACGCGGATCCCGTCGCTCGCGAGCGCCAGGCAAAGCTCTGTGGTGGGGCATGAGATTCGACCCAGGGAGTCGCCGAGTTTCTCGGATGCCCAAGTGGGCGACGCGGCGGTCGGATCGGTCGAGATCAGCACATCACCGGAAGCTGACGTCGCTGCGCAAAGGCCGTCGGACGGGCATGAGATGCTCGTTAGCCGGCCGGATCCGTTGATGTTCGTGATGGTCCAGGCGGGTGATGGATCATCGGGACTGTTCGTCTCGATGAAGTTGCCACTTTCGTCGACGGCGGCGCAGAAGTCGTTACTAACGCAGTCCACACCTGGCTTGCCATTCCATCCATCGACCTCGAGTCTCTTCCATTGAGGAGAAGCCAGGCTGGGGTCGTCAGTCCAGAACCACTTGCCATCTCGGCCGATCGCTCCGCAGGAGGTGGCCGTCGGGCAGGAAATGCCTACTGGGCCGGTCGTATAGTCGCCCACGGAACTGGCCACCCAAGTTGGATCGCCGGTGTCAAGGCCGCTGATCAGCACCGCGCTACCCCTGCCCCCTACGGCTACGCAGCTGGATGCCGACCGGCAGGAAATCGAGAAATCAATGCCCTCCGGATCGCCCACCGCGTAGCTTCGCCAAGTTGGAAAGTTCGCCATCGGATTCCGAGAAACGACCACATTTCCCTGATAATCGGCGAGAGCACACATCGATGTGGAAGGACAATCGATTCCAGACGTATTTCCGAACCCGACTGCGTCATCGGCGGTGGATATTTTCCAGTCGGGAGCTGACTCGGCGGGGTTCGTCGAGATCGCTACCTTCCCGTAGCGTCCCAAGGCTGCGCAAAGTGAGTCCGAAGGGCAAGAGATGCCCACCATCGCGCCCTGGGGAAGAACGAGGTCCCTCGTCCAAGTCGGCGTCGGTGACCCGGGGTTGGTCGAAATCAGAATATGGCCGTCGGTCTCGACCGCCGCGCAGAAGGAAGCGGTCGGGCAGGAGATGCCGGCCAATTGGCTGTTGGGGGCAATGTTCGTGCTTTGCCAGGTGGGCGAGACCGAGGAGGCGTCGCTCGACACGAGCACATCGCCGCTCTGTCCATAAACGGCGTAGCCGTACGCAGCGCAGAAAGAGGAAGTCGGGCAGGAAACCCCATCCAGGGAATAGGCAACGTTTTGTCGATCCCAGTTTGGAGTGGCTCCGTAAGGGTTCGAGGTCCGCAGGAAGTCTCCATTGTCGACTGTCGCGCAGAAGGTCGTGCTGGGGCAAGAGGGGTTGCCGGTTGGCAGGTGGTGGTCGTTCCAGATGTCGGAAGCGGTCCAACCCGCGCTATCGGTGCTCAAACCGGTCAGGGGATAGAAATCCTTGCCGTTGGCACCAAACGCCATGCAAGCGTTATTTGAGGGGCAGGTGATGCTGCCCGATCTTGAAAGGAGGCTCCCGTACCCGGGATCGTGCTCGGACCAACCTGGCGTCGGTTCGGTGGGGTTCCTCGTTATGTGGAGTCCCCCGACTCCATCGACCACGGCGCAAAGACTCACCGATGTGCAGGTCACGGCGGCACCGAAGCCGAAACTGTCGCTGGCGAAGGTCTTGGACCACAATGGGTTTGTGGCGGTGGGATTCGTCGTAACCCGGAAACTCCCATTTGTTGTCGTCGCGGCACACAATGACTCCGAAGCACAGGTCACGTCGGTGAGCGCTTCATTGGGGTAGCCCACCTCGAGGTTCTTGGTCCTCCAGGTGACGCTGGACGATGTCGGGTTGGTTGACGTGAACACCTGGCCGCCCCCACCCGCTTTGGTTACGCAAAGCCCGGTGGTCGGGCAAGAGACGGCGTCCAAGTACTGGTTTGCGGCAACGGTGTATGTCGTCCAGACCGGCGATGCGGCCGTCGGATTGGTTGAGATCAGGGCCTTTCCCAGGCTGGTGACCGCGACACAAAGAGACGCCGACACACAGGAGATCGCGTCGATGTTCTCGCCGGGCTGGTTGAAGATCTGTTCGGGAGCCCAGTGGGGCTCGCTCGAGGTCGGATCGGTGCTGACCAGTGCGTACCAAACGGAGTGGGTCTGGGGGTCATATTCAGTCTTGGCTGCCACCGCAACGCAAAGGGACGTCGACGGGCACGAAATCATTTGAAACCGGAGAGCACGGTCCGAGGTTTGCTTAGTTTCCCACTCAGGCGAGGTGGCGAACGGGTTATGGGAAACGAGCATTCGCTGGTTTTCATCTACCGCCATACAGAAGGAGGTCGACGGGCAGGAAACGGACTTGATGCCGCCAGAATTCCGGAACGGTGCCTGATCGACGGTCTTTGCTTCGGACCATGAAAACGTTCCACCCTGAGCGGCGGAGTGTCCCAAACTGAACACGGCGGCAAGGATGGTCAAGAAAAGGACCATCCGCCCGATGCGTCCGGTTTCAGTGCCTGAACCTGAAAGACTCATTGCCTTCTCCCCTATTGAATTGTTGTTCGTCATGTCCAAATAGACGGACAACCTCACCAGCATCTTCCTCGCCCGGCTGATTTATTTCAAGTCAGACCGAGCGATGACCTAGCGAGTACCCAAGTAGTCGAGCAGGGATTTGATTGCTTGAGCGACCGTCGACCCGTCGAGGGTCTGCCGCTTGACCCCTCCCGCGTAAGCGATGACCGAGAGGTCACCCTGGATGTCGAAGCCGGCGGTTGGCGGAGAAAAGAAACCCTTGCCGCTGATTTCGATGCGGGCGTTGACTATCTGGCCCGGCTCGTAGTCACGGATCGCGCTGACCGAATCGAGCGGGCCTTCGGCTATGACCTCATCAGCGGCCTTGCGGGCAGCACCGAGGGCATCGTCGAGATCGTCGAAGCTCTGACGCTTGACATCAGGGCCATGCCGGACCGTCAGCTTCCAGTTGGCCACTGGGCTCACTCAGTCCGGGATTGCGCTCGACAGGCGACTCAGGAGGGGCGGACGGCCGGGCCGGAGATGCGGTCCTCGCCGGTGCGCTCGCCTACGGGCACGTAATTTGCCTCGCGGGCGCCGGTGTAGATCTGGCGCGGCCGGGCGATCTTCTTGTCCGGGTCGTCGGTCATCTCCAGCCACTGGGAGATCCACCCGGCGGTGCGGGCGATCGCGAAGATCACCGTGAACATGCCCGGCGGGATCCGCAGGGCCTCGTAGATGATCCCGGAATAGAAGTCGACGTTCGGGAAGAGCTTGCGCGAAGTGAAGTACTCGTCGTCGAGAGCCTGCTTTTCGAGCTCGGTCGCGATCTCGACCAGCGGGTTGTACTCGGTCGCCTCGAAGACTTCGTCGGCGTGGCTCTTGATGATCCTCGCCCGCGGGTCGTAATTCTTGTAGACCCGGTGGCCGAAGCCCATCAGCTTCTCTTCGCGGTTCTTGACCGCCTCGAGGAAGCCGGGGATGTTGTCCACCTTCTCGATCCGGCGCAGCATCTGCAGCACCGCCTCGTTGGCGCCGCCGTGGAGGCGGCCGTATAGGGCGGCGATGCCGGCGGCGACGGCCGAGTACGGGTCGACATCCGAGGAACCGACTCCGCGCACGGCGCTGGTCGAGCAGTTCTGCTCGTGGTCGGCGTGAAGGATGAAGAGCACGTCGATCGCCTTCGAAAGGCGGGGGTCCGGCTCGTACTTCGCCTCGGTCATCTTGAACATCATCGAGAGGAAGTTCTCCGGGTAGGAGAGGTCGTTGTCCGGATAGACGTAGGGCAGACCCATGTTGTGGCGGTAGGAGAAGGCGGCAAGGGTCGGCATCTTCGCGATCAGGCGGATCGTCGCGAGGTAGCGCTCGACCGGGTCGTTGATCTGGTTCGAGTCCGGGTAGAAGGTCGAAAGGGCGCCGGTCGAGGCGAGCAGCATGCCCATCGGGTGGGCGTCGTAGCGGAAGCCGGTGAGGAACTTCTTGATGTCCTCGTGAACGAAGGTGTGATGGGTGACGTCATGGACCCAGGCTTCGAGCTGCGGGCGTGTGGGAAGCTCGCCGAAGACCAGCAGGTAAGCCACTTCGAGGAAGGTCGAATGCTCACAAAGCTGGTCGATCGGGATGCCGCGGTGCTCGAGGATTCCGGCATCGCCGTCGATGTAGGTGATCGAGGAGCGGCAGGAGGCCGTATTGGTGAAGGCCGGATCGAAGGCCATCATCCCGAAGTCGTCTTCGTGGACCTTGATCTGGCGCAGATCCAGCGCCTTGATCGTGTCGTCCTCGATCGGAAGCTCGTAGGTGCGACCGGTCCGGTTGTCGGTGACCGAGAGGGTGTCGTTTCCGGCGGCTACTCCGCCCCCATCGCCCTCGGCGGGCGCTTCGGTTTGCTGTTCGGTCGACATGCTTCTCCTCGGATCCTGTTCTCTGATCTTTCTTCGGACCAGTATCTCAGGTCGGTTAAGTCAGCGAGAAACTGGTCATCGACCGCAGCGCTTCGAGGCGCGACTCGATCTCGTCGCGGCTCAGGCGGCTGACTCTTTCGGTGCCGAACTCCTCGACGTTGTAGGAGGCGAGCACGGTGCCGTAGCCCATCGCGGTGCGCAGAGTCTGCTGGTCGATGCCACCGGCCTCGCCGTCGAGGTAACCGAGGAAGCCGCCGGCGAAGGAATCACCGGCGCCGGTCGGGTCCCGCACGTCCTCCAGGGGAAACCCGGGCAGGGCAAAGAAGCCGCCGGGCGTGAACAGGGCGGCGCCGTACTCCCCCTGCTTGGCGATCACGGCCTTCGGGCCCATCTCCATCACCGCGGCAGCGGCCCGGGCGAGGTTCGGCTCTCCGGTCAGCTGGCGGATCTCGGCGTCGTTGATCAGCAGGCAGTCAACTTCGGATATCGCCGCTTCCAGCGACTCCTTCGCGGTGTCGATCCAGAGGTTCATCGTGTCGAGCCCGACGAAACCGGCCTCCGGGCACTGGGCCCGGACCTGGCGCTGCAGGTCCGGCTGGATGTTGGCCAGAAAGAGCAGGTCGGCCGCCTTCGAGGTGTCCGAGAGCTTCGGCTCGAAATCGCCGAAGACGTTGAGGCGGGTGTCATCGGTGTGGGCCGTGTTCAGGTCGTACTCGTAGTGACCCTTCCAGAAGAAGGTCTCGCCGCTGACCCGTTCGATGTCATCGGTGATCACGCCGCGGTTTTCGAGCACTGCCAGTTCGGTCTCGGTGAAGTCATCCCCGACCGGCCCGACCACGCGGACATCGGTGAAGAAACTCGCAGCAAGCGAGAAGTGGACTGCGGAGCCGCCGAGCATGCGCTCGCGCTCGCCAAATGGTGTGGCGACCGCATCAAAGGCGATCGACCCGACAACGGTCAGAGACATGGGCGGGATCGTATCCGCCACCGTGAAAAGATGGCTTTGTGAAAGCGATCCAGATTCAGGAGTTCGGCGGGCCGGAGGTGATGAACCTGGTCGAACTGCCCGATCCGGTGCCGGCCGAAGGGGAAGTCCTGGTCGAAATCAACCGGGCGGGAGTCAACTTCTCCGACACTCACATCACCAACGACCAGTACGTGGCGAGGCAACAGCTGCCGCTGATCCCGGGAATCGAGTTCGTGGGCGTGGCCGAGGGTGGCCGTCGGGTTGCGGCGGTGGTCCCGAACGGCAGCTACGCCGAGAAGATCGCGGTGCCGGAAAGTTCTCTGGTGGAGATCCCCGATGAAATCGATGACGAGCAGGCCGCCGGAATCATGATCCAGGGAGTCACCGCCGACGGGGTACTGACCATCTCCGGCAACCTGAAGCCGGGCGAGACAGTGGTGGTCGGTGCGGCCGCCGGCGGGACCGGCAGCCTCGCGGTCCAGCTGGCCCGCTCGATGGGCGCCGGGAAAGTGATCGGGCTGGCCTCGGGGGAGGAGAAACAGCAGCTGGTTCTCGACCTCGGCGCGGACGCCGCCGTCGACTCGCGCAGCGAGCGCCTGGCCGAGGAGGTGACCGCGGCAGCCGGCGGCCAGGTCGATGTCGTGCTGGAGATGGCGGGCGGCAAATCCTTCGACCAGTTGATCGAAACCCTGCGCCCGTTTGGCCGCATGGTGGTGGTCGGAATCGCCACCCGGGAGCAGAATGAGCTCAGGACTGGCAGACTGCTGAAGAACAGCCTCAGTGTTACCGGCTTCTGGCTGATGCACCTGCTGGCCCGCCCTGATCTCGCCCGCGACTCGATCGACCGGGTTTTTGGCGCTACCGCCCGGGGAGATCTGAAGGCAGTGGTCGGCGGAACCTACGGGCTTTCCGAAGTCCGCCGGGTCCATCAGGACATTGCCGGACGGAAGACAGTCGGCAAGCTGCTGCTGGACCCAACCAGATGACAGAACAAGAACAGACAGAAGAGAAACTTTTCAAGGACTTGGGCCTCTCGCCCGAGATCCAGCAGGCGATCGACGAGATCGGCTTTGACAAGCCGAGCCCGATCCAGGCCGAAGCCATCCCGGAGCTCCTCGCGGGGCACGACGTGATCGGCCAGGCCCAGACCGGTACCGGCAAGACCGCGGCCTTCGGGCTGCCCATGCTCCAGTACCTCGACCCGGCCAACGACGAGGTGCAGGCAATCGTCCTCACTCCGACCCGTGAGCTCTGCATCCAGGTGACCCAGGCGCTCCGTTCCTACGCCGAGCATCTCGACATCGAGATCGTCGCGGTCTTCGGCGGGGCGCCGATCCGCAGCCAGCAGGCTCAGCTCCGCTCCGGGGCGCATGTGGTCGTAGCGACCGTGGGGCGGATGAAGGACCTGATTTCCCGCCGGTCCCTGGTCCTCACCGCGGCCCGCTTCGTGGTGCTTGACGAGGCCGACGAGATGCTCGACCTCGGTTTCATCGAGGACGTCGAGCGGATCCTCCGGATGTGCCCGAGCGGCCGTCAGACCGCCCTATTCTCGGCCACCATGCCGCCGCCGATCAAGCGGCTGGCCGACACCTTCATGTACGACCCGGTGACCATCTCGATCACCCCGAAGACCCTCACCGTCGACGCAATCGAGCAGGCCTTCGTCGAGGTGCCGGGGCGGGCCAAGGTCGACAAGCTGATTGAGGTTGTCAAAGAAGAGGATCCCGAGCAGGCGATCCTCTTCTGCCGCACCAAGATCGGGGCTTCGCGGCTGGAGCGTGACCTGAAGAACCGCGGCCTGGACGTCAAGGCGCTGCACGGCGACCTCAGCCAGGGAGTCCGCGACGGAGTGATGCTGGCCTTCAAGAACCATCGCTGCAAGCTTCTGGTCGCGACCGACATCGCGGCCCGGGGGCTGGATGTCGACCACGTCACGCACGTGATCAACTACGACATCCCGAACAGTTCCGAGACCTACGTTCACCGGATCGGGCGTACCGGCCGGGCGGGGCGTACCGGCCGGGCGATCACCTTCGTCACCCCGGACCAGCGACGGGACCTGGAGCAGATCAAGAAGGACGTGAAGGCGTCGATCTCCGAATGGGAGAAGCCCGAGGACCGGATCGAGCACGCCCGGCCGCCCCGCCGCAAGCGTCGCGGCGAGCAGCCGGCTCCGCTTGACGACCAACCGGCAGTGGCGGTCGAGGAGGTCGAGGAATTCGACGAGGTGGTCGAGGTTCCGCTCGAGGGTCCAGGCGGCGACCAGCCGGAAACCGCTTCCGATGACATCCCGGACGCGAGGGAGGGTGCGGTCAAGCTCTTCGTCAACCGGGGTTCCCGCTCGGATATCACCGAGGAAGACCTGCGCTGGGCCCTGAGGGAAGGCGCTGTCCTCAGTGATGACCAGATCTCCGACGTGCGGGTGCTGGAACGCTTTTCCTTCGTCGAGGTGGACGGCGACGTGGCCGAGAAGACGGTCGAGTTCCTCGACGGCACCAAGCTCAAGGGTTCAGGCATCCGGGTCGAGATCGCCCGCAGTTAGGACCACCTACAGCGGCTCACGGAGATTCGCTGGTCAGGCGATCGATTACTTCGAAAAGCCGTTCGAAATTGATTGGCTTGGCCAGCCGGGCATCGGCCGAATGCATGATCGGATCGCTTTCCGAGGCGGGACTCGCGCTGACGACGATCACCGGCAGCTCGGACCACTGTTCCCTGAGCCGGGTGAGCAAACCGGCATCATCGAACACCGGCATGCTCTCGTCAAGCACGATCAGGTCCGGCTCTGCGGTGGATCCGAGCTGATCGAGCGCCTCAAGGCCGTTCGCGGCCTCTTCGACCTGATGTCCGGCCATCTCCAGTCTTCGCCTGATCAGAAGCCGGATCGCCGATGAATCCTCGACCACCAGAATCCGGCCCATCAGGCCGGTCCCGGCTCGCCCGGCGAAATCGCCTTCGCTCGATCGATCGGGAAACGCAGGGTGAAGGTGCTGCCTTCACCGAAAGTCGACTGGACCTCGATCGACCCGCGGTGCAGTTCGATCAGGCGCTTGGCGATGGTCAGGCCAATCCCGGCGCCGGTCCGGTCTCCGCTGCCGCCGTCTCCCTGGCTGAAGCTTGAGAGAGCCTGTTTCGGGTTGCTGAAGGGGAGCCCCCGGCCATCATCGGAAACCGAGACCGCTACCGCGTCGTCATCGGTCCACAGCTTCATCACGATCCTGGTTCCGGAGGGGTTATGGACCATCGCGTTACGCACGAGGTTGGCGAACATCTGCCGGACCCGCGCCGGGTCGGCGTCAACCGGGGGAATATCTTCCTGGACTTCCAGGGTCAGGGTGTCGCCCCGGTTCGCAGCTTCCTGCAGGTGCGCCTCGACCAGAACCCGGGCGATCTCTCCGAGGTCGACCCGCTCCAGGTTGAGCCTGAGTTCACCGAAGCTGTTGCTGGTCAGTTCGAAGACGTCATCGACCAGCTTGGTCAGATGAAGGGCGGTCTGGGAAATCATCTGGACCGCTTCGATCTGGGCGGGCTTCAGGTTGTCAGTATCCATCTCGAGGATTTCGGCGAACCCCAGCAGAGCGGTCAGCGGCGTCCTGAGCTCATGCGAGGCCGCCATGGTGAACGCCGTGCGTCGCTCGTTCATCTCCTCTGACCAGTCGGCCTCCCAGACCATCAGGACCCACTCGCCCCCGGCCAGTGGCTCGGTCCAGACCATCCAGTGGAGGTCGGGTCCACCCGTCCGGCCGGGGCAGGTGATCACTTCATGCCGGATCAGCAGGCGGTCGAGCTTCTGCTCGTGGGCAATGCCCGCCAGGGCTTCCCGAATCGACCGTGTCTCCAGCAGGAGGGGTGCGATTCGTGAAGTCGGAGCGTTGGCCCAGATGATCCGGCCGGCATCGTCGATCGCGGCGATCACCATCGGCAGGACTCCGAGCACCTGCTCCAGGTATGCGACCGAAGGCTTCCGGGGTTCCGGACCCATCGGTCAGAGTCCGGTTCCCTCGGCCAGGGCCGCTTCACGGTCGACCGGTAGCCACAGCGTGAACGAGGTGCCTTCGCCCCGGCCGGTCTCGACCGTGATCCGGCCTCGATGAAGTTCGACCAGAAGCTTGGTCAGGGGAACTCCGATCCCGGAGCCGGTTCGGTCTCCGTCACTTGCGGCTTCGCCCCGGCGGAAACTGAGAAAAACAGCCTCGGGGTCATCGAATGGAAGGCCGACGCCGTCATCGGCCACGGTGATCGCGATCTCGTTCCCGGACCGTCGGGCCTTGACCCGGATTTTCACCCCGGCCGCATTGTGAACCGATGCGTTGCTGACCAGATTCGAAATCATCTGGATCATCCGGCTCTCGTCGGCTTCGATCACCGGGAGTTCTTCGGCATCCAGAGTTAGCGTCTGTCCGCGGTCGCTGATTCCGGGCTCGAGTGAGCTGATGACTACCGCGATTACCTGGTTGAGGTCGATCTCATGCAGATCCAGACGCAGCTCTCCGAAACTGCTCCTGGTCAAATCGAAGATGTCATCGACCAGAACCGACAGGAGACGGGCGGAATCCTCGACGATGCGGGCCGCCTCGGCCTGTTCCGGACTAAGCGACTCGGGCTGCATGTTGAGAATCTCCGAGAACCCGCGAATTGTGGTCAGGGGACCGCGAAGTTCATGCGAGGCGGCCATCGTGAATGCGACGCGGCGTTCGTTGATCACTTCGCTCCAGTCGGTGTCCCAGACCGTCAGCACGAATTCCCCCTCCGGTTCGGAAGCGTCCCAGAGCATCCAGTGGAGTTCGGGCCCCTCCGGCCGGGCGGCGAAAGTCGCGATCTCGCGGTGAAAGAGAATCCGGTCAACCTTCTCGACGTTGGTCAGCTCTTCCAGCGAAGCCCTGAGCTTCACGCCGGGACCGATCGTGGGGACCATCTCTTCCGCGGTCCTGTTGACGCAAACCACGATGCCGTCGCTGTCGACGGTGATCACCGCGCTTGGCAAAGAATCGAGCGTGCGCTTGCGGAGGGCCAGCTCTTCCTTGTCGTCCCTCGCACTCATTGCCATGGGGAGAGCCTAGCCGCCATCCCGGTGCACTGACTCGTAATCTCTTGTGCCATGAGTCCTCAAACCGATGGCATTGAGCACGGTCCGCTGGAAGACTGGTTCCGGGAACGGGTTGCCGAACTCGAGCCTCCCCTCGATTACGAGAAGATCCACGGCGGCATGTCGAACCTCACCTATCTGGTCACCGACCAGGGCGGGTCGAGGTGGGTTCTCCGCCGTCCCCCGCTGGGCAAGGTTCTCGGCTCGGCCCACGACATGGGCCGCGAAGTGAGGGTCGTCAGGGCGCTGGCCGGAACCGGGGTGCCGGTGCCTCCGGTGGTCGGCTACTGCGAGGACGAGGCGGTGACCGGAGCGCCCTTTTACGTGATGGAGTTCGTCGAGGGCCCGGTGATCCGGGGTCCCGAGCAGGCTGCCGCCTTTCCCTCCGAAGAACAGCGCCGCCGCCTCGGCGAGGGCCTGGTCGAGACGATGGCGAAGATCCATTCGGTCGACGTGAACGAGGTTGGCCTTTCCGACCTGGGCCGTCACGACGGGTACGTCCAGCGTCAGCTCAAGCGCTGGTCCGGTCAGTGGGAGAAGTCGAAGACCCGCGAGTTGCCGCTGGTCGAAGACGTCCACTCCCGCTTGGTCGAACTGGCGCCGCCGCAGTCGGCGGTGACCCTGGTTCACGGCGACTACCGGCTTGACAACGTGATCTACAGCCCGACCGGCGAGGTCGCCGCCGTGGTCGACTGGGAACTTTGCACGATCGGCGAACCGCTGGCCGACCTCGGTCTGCTGATGGTCTACTGGCGCGAGGCCGGTGACGAACAGATCCCGCTGATCACACCCGCGACCGTTGAACCGGGTTTCCCGACGCGGGCCGAGCTGGCTGATCTTTACGCGGAGATCAACGGGCGGGACATCTCGAAACTCGACTACTTCGTGGCGCTCGGGTTCTGGAAGCTGGCGATCATCGCCGAAGGCGTGCTCGCCCGTTTCGCCGCCGGCCAGTACGGCGACGACATCGGCGACGTGGTCGAGCGCTCACAGGCCACGATCGATCTTCTGGTCGGCCAGGCCGACGAGGCGATCAACCGGATTGCATAAGTAAGTCGGGCGGGGTCCGACCCGCCCGAGGTCAGGCCGCCTGACCGTTGGAGGCGGCCCGCTTCTTCAGGAACCGTCCGACTACACCAGGGTGTCCGGAGGTCAGGCCGCCTGACCGTTCGAGGCGGCCCGTTTCTTCAGAAAGCGGCCGACCTCCCGCCTCGCGATCACCATCTTGTGGACCTCGTCGGGACCGTCGGCGAGCTTAAGCATGCGGCTGTAGCGCCACATCGCGGCAAGCGGAGTGTCATCCGACATGCCGAGGGCGCCATGGACCTGGAGGGCCCGGTCAAGCACGTCCATCACCATGTTGGCGGCGACCACCTTGATCATCGAGATCTCCTGGCGGGCGGCATGCTTGCCGACCGTGTCCATCATCCAGGCGGCGTTCAGCGAAAGCAGGCGGGCCTGGTCGATCTCCATGCGGGACCGGGCGATGAAATCCTGGACGAACTGCTTGTCGGCCAGCGGCCCGCCGAAGGCCTCGCGATCGGCGGCGCGCAGGCACATCATCTCCAGCGCCCGTTCGGCGGTCCCGATCGCCCGCATGCAGTGATGGATGCGCCCGGGCCCGAGACGGTCCTGGGCGATCAGGAAGCCGGCCCCCCGGGCACCGAGCAGGTTCTCTTCCGGAACCCGGCAGTCTTCGTAAAGGATCTCGCAGTGGCCGGGACCCTTGGAGTGGCCCATCACCGGTACCGGCCGGACCAGGTTGAAGCCGGGTGCATCCAGCGGCACGAGGATCATCGAGGCGTTGGCGTAGGGGTTGTCGCTCTCCTCCGTGTTGACCATGGCGATCGCAAACTCGGCGCCGACCGCCCCGGAGGTGAACCACTTGTGCCCGTTGATGACCCACTCGCCGTCGACGAGTTCCGCCTTGGCTCTGAGACCGGTCGGGTCCGAGCCGGCGGTGTCCGGTTCGGTCATCGAGAAGCAGCTGCGGATCTCGCCATCGGTCAGCGGCGCCAGGTACTTCGCCTTCTGTTCGTCGTTGCCGTGCTCAAGCAGGATCTCCATGTTTCCCGTGTCCGGGGCGGCGCTGTTGAAGGCCATCGGGGCGACCAGCGGGCTGCGGCCCATCTCCTCGCAGAGGAAGGCGTACTGCCAGTTGTTGAGGCCGGCTCCGTAATGCTCGTCCGGCAGGAAGAGGTTCCAGAGACCTTCCGATTTGGCCTTCTCGCGGATCTGCTCGAGTTCGACCGGATAGGCGACCCCGGCCTTCACCTCGTCGTCAATCGCCTGGTGAAGCTCCGCTTCGCGCGGGTAGATGTGCTCGTCCATGAAGGAACGGACGCGCTCGAGGAGCCCTTCAACTTCGGAACCGGCTTCGAAATCCATGGCCGGGACGCTACTACCCGCCGATCTGTTGCAGCGTCAGGCGCGGCGGTACCGGGTGAAGAGGTCGCCGTCGGCCTCGAGCAGCCCGGTCAACTCGAATCGGGCTTCCCTTGGCAGGTTCGCTTCGAGAATGTGCGTGGCGTCGCCGCCGGTGGCGACTGGCGTCATGGTCAGAAAGAGCTCGTCGACGAGGTCGCCGGCAACCAGCTGGCCGAATACACGCGGGCCGCCTTCGCAAAGCACCGCGCGAACTCCCTCGTTCCGGCGCAGGTAAGCGAGCACTTCGGCCGAGTCGATCAACCCGTCGATCGTCACCAGCTCGACCGGTGTCTCGGTCTCGGGCAGGGACTTCTTGCGCGAGAAGATCAGGACTCGCCCCTCGCCGTTCGTGAAGAGCGGAGCATCGAAAGGCAGATCGAGGTCGCCGCTGATGATCACCGCCAGCGCGTCGCCTTCAAGTCCGGCGGCTTCGCGGCGCCGGCGGTATTCCGGACGGGAGATGATCCGGCCGTACCGTTCCGCCCGCATCGTGCCCCCGCCGATCAACACCGCGTCGAAGCGCGTCCTGAGGCCCAGCAGGTGCTCCGTATCGGCGTCGGAGCCGAGCGCCTTGGTGTTGCCACTGACCGCGGCGCGGCCGTCCAGGGTGGTGACCATGTTGACCGCCACGAAGGGACGGTCATCCTTCGCCTCGTCGAAGGGGCGATAGGCCTCGAGTTCGGATTCGAGGTCGGTCGGCCCGGGATCAGGGATCAGGCGGCGCATGGGATGAGGCTAACCGGAGCGGCGGGCGCGCTTTCCGGGCGCGACTGCTCAGGAGTAGTCGTGCCAGCCGTCGAAGTCTCGGCCCGACCACTGCTTCAGGCCGGCGACGTCATCGCGGAACCGGTCCTTGAGGGTTTCCATCAGGTCATCCGGGATCTCCGGCTTCGGGGCCGGCGGCTTGTCCGGGTCGTGAACGACCTTCTCGACCATCCAGCGCATCGACTCCGGCAGACGGTCGAAATTCCGGTCAAAGGCACGGAATCCGGGCAGCTTGATCAGCTTTTCCATGAACTGGTACTTGTCGTCGTGCTTGGCCGAAGACTTCTCCCATTGGCGGTCCCACTGCTCGGAGGTGAAGCTCTCGTCAACTCCGAGGTAGGCGAACGCATCCTTCATCGTCTCGTCCCGCTTCTTGCCAAGGTCTTCCTGGGAGATGACCTTGATCTGGTCCCGGTCGAAGTACTCGAGGTAAGGCTGCAGCTGCATCCAGTACTGCGAACGCTGGATGTAGGCGGTGTCCGGGAGCGAGAGGGTCTCGACGAATTCCCGGGTTTCATAACCGGCTCCGGTCGCGTGGACCCAGTGGGAAAGGATTCGCTTGATCGGGTCGCGGACCATGTAGATCAGCTTCACGTCGGGGATGTGCTTGTGGATCCGCTCGGCGACGTCGTTGAAGCGGGGGCGGTTTGTGTAATGCGGGGAGGATTCGCCGTTGATCCTGACGGTCGAATCGAAGCGGTTTTCGTACCAGTCGAAACCGAGATCCCAGTTCTGTTCGGCGGCGAAGAAGTTGAGTTCCTTCGGCTTCGACATGTGAATGTCGGGGTGGACGCCGAGGTAGTGGTGGATCGAAGTGGTTCCGCACTTCAGGCCGCCGATGATGATCATGTTCGGCAGGGTCGCGGTCTTGCTCTTGCGGCGCGGCAGGCGACGGTTGCGATCGGCGGTGAAGCGCTCGCGGGCGCGGTCGCACATCGCTTCGTCAGCGGGGTCGTAGGTGGCCTCGGGGGCGGTCACTTTTGTATCGGCGGTTTCAGACACGGCGGAGTAGTGTAGCCGGGAATGACAGGCACGATCCCCTCCGCCACGGCTGACGACCGGTCTGACCAGGCACTTTCGTGGCGCGGACCCGGTCCCGGGCGCCCCGATTTGCCGATCCCTCCCGCGCGCCAGCCCCTCCTTCACCGCGGCCTGATGCGCAAGAAGTGGCGCTATGTGGGCTTCTACGGCGACGAGGTCATGCTTTGTGCCGCGATCGCCCGGATCGGTCCTTTCAGCCACAGCTTCTGGTCGGTCTGGGACCGGATCGAGGGCAAGGTCTGGGAACACACCAGGCTCAGGCCCGGAGGGCAGGAAGTGGTACTCGACGGTCCCGTGGTCGAGATCCGGACCCCCAACGTGAGGGCCGCGATCCGCTTCGGTGAGCTCGAACCGATCGAAGTGATCGCCCCGAGCGGGAAGGGATGGGCATGGACCCGCAAGCGGGCCGGAGTGCCGGTCAGCGGGCGAATCATCACCGACGGGAAGATCCGTGAAGTGCGCGGGTTCGGAGTCGACGACGAGTCAGCTGGGTACCACCAGCGCAACGTCAAATGGAAGTGGTCGGCGGGAATCGGCGAGGCCACTGACGGCCGGGCGCTCGGCTGGAACCTGGTCGAAGGAATCAACGACTCTCCCCAGCAAAGTGAACGGGCGATCTGGCTCGAGGGCGTGCCCGGTGAGCCGGGACCGGTCAGCTTCGACGGTCTCGATGCGATCCGGTTCGGAGAACCGGATGAAGGCCTCGTTTTCGACTTCGGTGGAGCCGAACGAAAACGCCACGACAACTTCGGGCTGATCCGCTCCGACTACACCCACCGCTTCGGCACATTCACCGGAAGGCTCGACGGCATCGAACTCGCCTCGGCCGCCGGGGTGACGGAAGAACACGCGGTCGTCTGGTGAGCCGGTCTCAGTCCGACCAGCCTTCGTAGCTCGGGGTCACCTTCCAGCGCCAGGGGGGTTCGTCACCGGCCGGGAGGTCGTAGTGGTTTCGGCCGGGCAGGATTTCCAGAGGCACCAGACGCGGGCTGTCCTCGAGCAGCAGCCTGGTTCCGGAGGCCGCCGCGATCTCGGCCGGACCGGCCTGCCGGACCACCTTCTCCCAGCCCAGCGAGGGCCGGTAGAACCAGTAGGTGAACTCCAGCTTCGCCGATTCGCCGCCGGTCACGCCGGACGGCAACCGCTTCACCTCGGTGAAGAGGGTGAGCCTGCGGTTGGCGGTGGTCAGCCTGCCGTCGCCGGCCGGCACCGCGCAGCCCGGTCTCTGGCAGTAGCGGAAGTCGACCGGGGCCAGCGGCGTCCCTTCGGGGCCGATCCTTGCGACGGGGTCCGGCGCCAGCCAGCGCAATGCCCGGGCGAGCGGCCAGCCGTAGGCCGAGACCGCCGGATGCTGGCGACAGACCCCCGGCTCGCGTGGGCCGCAGGCAATCCGGTTGGCGATCCTGATTCCCAATCCGTGCCCTGGCGGTTCGACGACTCCGGTCACGGTTGCGGCGATCAGGCCAGTGAAGGCGGCAGCCAGAAGCAGGATCAGCCCGACCTGCTCGAGGGTCGCCGATCCAGCCGCCCCGCCGCTTCTTTGCCTTGCCGATTCGAACATGACCCGAAGCTACGGACGAATTGCTCACATGTGGCTCTACAGGTGCAACGATTCAGTTACAGGCGAGCGGAAAGGAAGCGCATCCCGACCGTGAGGGCCGTATCTGCGCGGCCGGACACTGCGGGTCGCTAGATTGGTCTCATGGAAGGTTCACCGTTCAACATGTTTGGCGACCCCGATGAACTGCGTGCCCGGATGCAGGAGATGGCCGACCAGATGCAGTCCTCCCAGGAAGTCGCCTGGGCCGACAACGCGATCAAGCTCGCCGTCGACATGACCGTCGCCTCGATCGGCAGACTGGAGCTCACGGGAAGCTCCGACGAGCAGGCGATGCAGGTTCGTGACGCGATCCGCGTGGTCTTTCCCGAGGCAGTGACCCTGGTCCGGGAAGCTCGCCAGGGACTCCGCTGAGCGATCTCAACTTCATCGACCGGGGCGAAGGGCCGCCGGTCCTGCTGATTCACGGAACCGGCACCGATTCCTCGGTGTTCGACGAGGCGGTCGGCTCGCTGGCCGGTTCGTGGCGAACGGTCACGGTCGACCGGCGCGGGTGGGGCCGGTCAGTTCCGCCGGATGAATACCGGCGGACCTCGATCGCTGAACAGGCGATCGAAGTCGCTGCGGTCCTGCGCGAACTGAAGGTCGAGGATGCCACCCTGGTCGGGCTCGGTTTCGGCGCGGTCGTGGCCCTGGAGATTGCCCTCGCCGACCCCGAACTGGCAGCTCGCTCCTTCCTGATCGAGCCGCCCGTCTTCGGCGCCCTGAAGGAAGCGACCGAGGGGATGTCAGCAGACGTCGACGCGATCCGGGCGGCCGCCGGAGAGGGCGGGGAGGAAGCCGCCTACGAACTCTTTCTGACCGGCCGGCTTCACACCCTCGGGGTCGGGGCCGAACGCTTCGCCGACCACGCCGACCGGGGTCCGGCCGCGGCCCGTTCATTCTTGATCGAGATTCCGGCGGTTCCCGCCTGGTCCCTGGATCCGGTCCGGCTGGCCGGACTCGAATCGGAGGTGACCGTCGTTACCCTGCCGTCAACCCCGGACCTGCTCGGCCGGGCCTCGCAGGCTGTCGCCGACCGTGTGCCGGCAGCGGCGACCATTCATTCCAGCCGGGACGGCATCGCCGCCGTTGCGGCCTTGCTCGCCTAGAGGACCTGGACTTCGGCCCGGGCCGAGGCGCCGCGGCGAAAGAGGATCCCGATCAGCTCGAGCGGGACGGCGACGATGATCGCCGGGATCGCAACCGCGACCGAGATGAACCAGTCGAGCCCGCGCTTCCAGGGCCGGTCGGCCGGAACGCCGAAGACCTTGCCCAGCGAGCCGAGCACGGTGTTCTGGCCGAAGGTGAACATGTTCAGTCCCGACTGCCAGGTGACCGCGATGCCCCGCAGCGGCCGCCAGCGCACCTTGGTCACGACCTGGTCGCGGCTCGCAATCAGGTCGGTCACCGCAGCCGGAGTGAACCGGTAGCGACGATCGGTCCCGAGTCCGACCCACGCCCCTCCGGTAACCCAGCAAACCAGCGAGGCCCGGTTCTCAAAGAGGTAGGAACCATCCTCGTCCCGTTCCGAATCCAGCTCACGAAGCGCGTCGACCGAGGTTCCGGGATCAAACGAATCGGGCCCCTTGCCACGATCCGTGGCTCCCTCCATTCCGACCGGCGGCGGAAAGCTGAACTTCTCACCGTGGCTGAGGACACCGAGCCCGCAGGCCTCGCAGCGGTGGGCGATCCCGGAGCCGACCGGCATGCCGACCCAGGGGAAGAGCGGCTCGCCGCAGGCCGGGCAGGGAGGATTTTCCGGACCGGATCCGGCTTCGAGGGGAACGTGGGGCAGATCGATCGTCAAACTCGCTGTAGCGTATTGCCCCATGAGTTCATCCGACTCCGACCCCGGCAGGATCGAATCGCTGATCGTCGCCGTATCGCCGCTGCTGGATCTGGTCCTCGCGGCCGGTGAGCGAATCTCGCGGATCGCCGAACCGGTCGATTACGAGTACTACCCGGTCCGGGATAAGGACGAAGAGGAACGCTCCGGGGAGTGACCGGCCTGTAGGCTTGCCCGGCCTTCGGGCCCACCCATGAATTCACAGAGCGAGATACTCGAGCGCGAGAAGCGCTGGTCCCTGATCGCGGGCATCGCTTCGGTCGGAGCCGTCGCCCTCTTCTTCATCGGGCAGATCGTCGGCCGGTCCGGAGTCGGATCGCCCGAGGGGACGGCCGATTTCCTGGCCGCCCTGTCCGGTCATCACTCGACCGCGATGCTGGGCGCGGTCATCCAGGGCATCGCCACCGTCCTGCTCGCGGTCCCGCTCGCCTACCTGTTCTTCGCGGCGCTGGGCCGATCCGACCGGATGCGCCGCGGCTTGATCGCGGTCGTGATCGCCGGCCCCCTCTTCGTCGGCATCGGCTCGATCATTTCGACCTCTTCGCTGCTCAGCGCGGCTGACCAATGGAAGGGCGACCAGACTCCGGCCGTCGTCAAGTGCATCGACGAGGCTCAGGGAGATTCCGCCGACGAGGTCACCGAAGAACAGAAGGACACCTGCCGCGACGATGCGGCGACCGACCTGCGCAATGACCAGAGCCTGACCAACCTCGCGGTCGGGCTTTCACTCTCCGGCGCGCTCGGCTTCCTGATCGCACTCATGTACACCTCGCTCAACGCGATGCGGGTCGGCCTCCTGACCAGGTTCTGGGGCTCACTCGGGATGGCGGTCGGCGTCCTGCTGATCTTCCCGGTGCTTCAGTACGTGGCCCTTGCCTGGTTCATCTTCCTTGGCTTCCTGATCGTCGGGTGGTTGCCCGGCGGCAGGCCGGAGGCGTGGTCGGCCGGCGTCGCCGTTCCCTGGCCAGTGCCCGGTGAAATCAGGCAGGACCAGGATGAGACGGTGATCGAGGGTTCCGCCGAAGAGGTCGATCCCTCGGCCGGAGATCTCGAAGCGGGCGAGCCCGAAGGGTCCGATGAAGGGCCGCAGGGCGAGCTTCGCAAGCGCAAGAAACGGAACTGAAGCCGCTTCCTTCTGAGACGATGGCGGCATGGCCTCGCAGTCGCTGACCGTCGCCGAATTCATCGAGCTCCCGATCGTCAAGGCCGGGCTGCCCGAACTCGTGGCCGGGGGCGAAGGTCTGGACGCGGAAGTGCGATGGGTCCATCCGCTCGATGTCCCGGATGTGTCCGATCTGCTTCGCGGAGGGGAGATGATCCTCACCACCGGAGTCTCGATCGGAGAGGACGCAACCGCGCAGCGGCGTTTCGTCCGCGACCTCGAAGCCGAGGGGGCGGTAGGCATCGCGGTCGAACTCGGGTTCGCCTGGAGCCGGGAGTTGCCCAAGGCGCTGGTTGACGAGGCCGACCGGCGCCACATCCCGATGGTCGCCTTTCGCCGCGGCATCCGGTTCGTTGAGGTTTCCGAAGTCGTCAACGGCAGCCTGCTCGACTCCGGCCATGCCCTGGCCCGTCGCGGCGAAGAACTCCACCGCAGCCTCGACCGGCTGGTGCTGGAAGGCGAAGGGGCCGAATCGGTTCTGGCCGAGGTGTCGAGGAGGATCGGGAACCCGGTCGTGCTGGAGGACGCCCGGGGCGAGCTGGTCGCAGTCGGTTCGGCAACCCGCCCGGAGAGTGAAGTGGTTGACACCTGGTCCGGACTGAAATGGTCGGACCGCAATCACGCCGAGGCGGAGGGAGCCCTGGCCGCGCAGGTCATGGTCCGCGGCCGCAACTGGGGCCGGGTGATCGCGCTCCAGACCGACGGGGAATTTGACCGCTTCACGCCGATCGCCCTCGAAAGAGCGGCGGTGGCGGTCGGTCTGGGCCTGATGAGGGGCGGCGAGGAAGCCGAACTGCGGGCCAGGTCGCGGGGAAACCTGCTCTTCGAGCTGGCGGCGGGATTGATGGAACCGCTGGCTGCCGCACGGCGCGCGTCAACCATGGGATTCCCCCGGCGGCATGGCCAGCTGGTGCCGATCGCCGCGGTCTGGCGGGCCGGGGCACTCGAAAAGGGCGTCGGCTACGAGGAGGCGTGGGCACCGATCCTGCCGGCCGTGCGCGCCGCCCTGGCCGAGCCTGACCGTCCCGCCCTGCTCGGCTCACGGGGCAACTGCATGCTCGGGGTGCTTGACCGGGGAACACTCGGATCGGAGCCCGATGACGTCGCCTCGCGCGAGCGCCTGTCAAGGCGGTTCGCCGGGGTCCTGGCCCGCCATGAGATCGATCCCGGATCGGTGGCGCTGGCGATCGGTGGCGCCGCCGGCAGCTGGGAAGAGCTGGCGCCGGCCCTGGTCCGGGCCCGCTTTGCCGCCGAGGCCGGGGCGGCCGGGCCGCTGCGGGCCTGGCACGACGCGTCACGGACCGAGATCGGGCAGTTGCTGCTTTCGATGAGGGGCACGCCGGAACTGCTTGAGTTCAGCGACGAGCGGCTCGCGCCCCTGCTCGACCTGCCGGGGGAAAGGGGTCGTGACCTGCTCGACACGCTCGAGGTCTACCTGCACAGTGGCGGACGGAAGACCGAGGCCGCGACCGAACTGGAGATCGAGCGGCAGTCGCTCTATCACCGGCTCTCACGCATCGAAGAGGTGCTTGACGTGGACCTGAAGGATGGCGACACGGTGCTCGCCCTCCACCTCGCGATCATGATCAACCGCCTGCTCTAGGGCGGGCTTCTAGTCAGCCGCGTTCGCGACCTGGATCCCGATCACGACCCCGGCCGCCGCCGCGATCAGGAAGACGGCCAGGACGGCGTTTCGCCTTTCCGGCTGAATCGCCTTGACCAGCATCGGTATCCCGGCCAGGGCAGGCAGTCCCATCAGGGCGAAAAGTATCCCGCAGACCCACCAGCCGGCCGTGCTGCCCATCCCCTCCGGCGGGTTGATCGCGTAGTCGATGAAGTTGTAGCCGAGCGAGATGAAGAGGGCGGGCCAGCCCAGGAGCAGCAGCCCGGCCGCCCCCTTCGCCGACTTGGCGCCTCCCAGCAAGGCGATGAACAGGCCGATGATCCCGATCGGAATGCCGGTGAACATCAGCATTTCGGCTCCGTCCGGGCAATGCTGGCGGACCACGTACGGCCCGCCCTCGGCGCAGTAGCCGCCGACGTCCATCACTTCGCGCATCCCGAACCAGAGGGCGGTGATGCCGTAGGCGACCATCACCATCCCGACGAAGAAGATGACCAACCCGACCACCGGGAAGGGCTCGTTCTTCGGGATTTGCGAAAGCCGGTCGGAGAGCTCCGGCTGGCCGGTCAGGTCGGACACGGGCGGAAGCTTAGCTGGCCGCTACCTGGGCCTGGAGCTCCTCGACCACGGCCGGGTCGCGCAGGGTGCTTACGTCCCCGAGCTCCTTGCCGTCGGCGATGTCCCGGAGCAGGCGGCGCATGATCTTGCCGGAGCGGGTCTTCGGCAGGTCATCGGCGAAGTAGATCGCCTTCGGCCGGGCCAGCTTGCCGATCCGGTCGGCCACGTGCTCCCTGAGTTCGTCGGTGAATTCGTGACCGGGAGGGGCTTCGTCATTGGGTGTCGCGAAGGCGATGATCGCCTGGCCGGTGAAGTCGTCCGGCACCCCGATCACCGCCGCCTCGGCCACATGCGGGTGAGAAACCAGCGAGGACTCGATCTCCATGGTCGAGAGCCGGTGCCCGGAGACGTTGATCACGTCGTCGATCCGGCCGACGATCCAGAAGTAGCCGTCCTCGTCGCGCCGGGCCGCGTCACCGACCAGGTAGGTCTCCTTGCCGTACCGGTCCCAGTAGGCGTTGATGTAGCGCTCCGGTTCCTTGAAAAGGGTCCGGGCCATGGCCGGCCAGGGCCGGGTCAGGACCAGGGTGCCGCCACCTTCCTCGATCTCGTTGCCGTTGTTGTCGAAGATCGCGGCACGGAATCCGGGCAACGGCCGGGTGGCCGACCCCGGCTTCGTCGTGGTGATGGCCGGCAGGGGGGAGATCATCGCGGCGCCGGTTTCGGTCTGCCACCAGGTGTCGACGATCGGGCAGCGGCCACCGCCGATGTGTTCGTTGTACCAGAGCCAGGCTTTGGGGTTGATCGGTTCCCCGACCGTTCCCAGCAGCCGGAGCGAACCCAGGTCGTGCGCTGCCGGCAGCTCTTCGCCCCACTTCATGAAGGAGCGGATCACGGTCGGGGCGGTGTAGAGGATCGTCGCCCGGTAGCGCTCGACGATCTCCCACCACCGATCCTTGGTCGGGAAGTCGGGTGCCCCTTCGAACATGATCGAGGTGGCCCCGTTGGCGAGCGGGGCGTAGACGATGTAGGAGTGACCGGTGACCCAGCCGATGTCGGCCGCGCACCAGTAGACGTCGTCGTCCTTCAGGTCGAAGATCATGCGGTGGGTCGCGGTGGCCTGGGTCAGGTAGCCGCCGGTGGTGTGGACGATGCCCTTCGGCTTCGCGGTCGACCCCGAGGTGTAGAGCAAGAAGAGCGGATCCTCGGCGTCCATCGGCTCCGGTTCGCAAACCGGGTCGGCGGCAGCGAGGGCCTCTGCCCAGTCAAGGTCGCGGCCTTCCTTGAGCGGAGCGCCGGTCCCGCAGCGATCGAGGACGATCACGTGCTCCATCGCCGGCAGCGTGTCCAGAGCCTCGTCGATCGCTGCCTTCATCGGCATCGGGTTGCCGCGGCGCAGGGTGGCATCGGCGGTGATCAGGGCCTTCGCGTCCGAGAACTCCATCCGTTCCCTCAGGGACTCGGCCGAGAAGCCGCCGAAGACGACGTTGTGGATCGCCCCGATCCTGGTGCAGGCCAGCATCGCCACGGCCGCCTCGGGCACCATCGGCATGAAGATGCCGACCACGTCACCCTTGCCGACGCCACGGTCCCTGAGCACGTTTGCGAGTCGCTGGGTCTGGTCGTGGAGCCATCCGTAGGTCACGGAGATCCGCCCGCCCGCGTGGCTGCCGACTCCGGTCACCGGCTCGTCGTCCGGGCCGGCATCTTCGGCCTCCCAGTGGTAGGCGATGTCATCTGCCCGGCCCGCCTCGATGTGGCGGTCGAGGCAGTTGGCGCTGACGTTGAGCTTGCCGCCGGCGAACCAGGTCACGTGGGGCGGGTTGCTCCAGTCGAGGATCGTGTCCCAGGGTTCGATCCAGTCGAGCTTCTCCGCCCAGCTCGCCCACCAGCCTTCGGGGTCGGCGTCGGCCTGCTCGTAGATCCCAGGGTCATTGAACTCGCTCGCCGCAGCGAACCCTTCGGGGGGCGGGAAGGTCTGCTCGGTCTTCAGAAGGACGTCAAGCTCTGACTTCTCTGGCACTGATCTCTCCTCCGGGGTCGGGGCCGGTTCTCCTCGGTGGCCCAATGCTAGCCCCCGCCGGACTCCCGGTCCGGAGGATCGGTTCGGGCACTGCTTCGAGGCAGCCCGGAACGGGGCGAAGGGCGACGGTCAGTTGTCGCCGAAATGCAGGACCCAGATCCGGGCCCCGTGGAAAGACTGGAATGTTCCCTTGACGACGCCGGTCCCGACGTCGGTGAAGGTCCGGCTGAGGATCGCTTCCCGATGCCCCTTCGACTTCATCCAGGCTATGAATATCGAGCGCACGTCGCCGAGCGATCCGCTGCCCCAGGCGATGTTCTCGCCGGTCGCCCAGCCGCCTTCGCCGAGATAGCCGGACCGCTTGATCCAGAAGTCAAAGCTCCTTCCGCAGGCTTCATGCGAGAAACCGCAGCGCAGGATGTCCCTGGCCTTGTGGCGGGATGACCAGGTCAACTGCTGCCGGGTCCGGTAGGGGCGGAGGCCTTCCCGGCCCCGGGCGTAGTTGACCATGCAGATCATCGACTTGCGGGCCTTGGCCATCGCGACCTTGCCACCGCTGGCGGCGCGGTTCGGGCAGGTCTTGGCCGGCGCGATCAGGCTGGCGGCATCGGCCGGTTTGGCTCCGAGCTGGCCGTTGACGCCAACCAGAAGGCAGGCTGCGACCAGAAAAGCGGCAAGCAGGCTTGACTGCTTGGCTAGTCTGGAAACAGGCGAAATGAAAGAGAGCTCAAACAATGTCTAGTGATTCAACACCTCTCAGCAGGAGTGATGCGGAGTGGCGGGAAAGTCTTTCCCCCGAGGCCTATGAGGTCACCCGCAATGCCGCGACCGAACGGCCTTTCACCGGCCCTCACCTCGACAACAAGCAGGACGGGTCCTACACCTGCGTCTGCTGCGGGGCAGAGCTCTTCTCCTCCGACGCGAAGTTTGATTCGGGCAGCGGCTGGCCGAGTTTCACCGAACCCGCCAACCTCGAACATGTCGAGCTGAGGCAGGACAACAGTCACGGCATGGTGCGGACCGAGGTCGTCTGCCGCAATTGCGACGCCCACCTCGGCCACGTCTTCCCCGACGGACCAGCCCCAACCGGCCAGCGCTACTGCATCAACGGGTGTGCTTTGGAATTCAACGAGAAGTGAATGTGACTGAATTCCACCCCTTGTTCCGATTCAACAAGAAGTGAACGTGACTGAATTCGACCCGTTGTTCCGATTTAACCAGCGGTAGGCGGCTTTTCGGGGTCCCGGTCCAGGAACGCGTAGCGGGTCGCGATCGCGACCGCCTGGGTCCGGGTGTCCACCCCGAGCTTGTTGACGACGTTGCGCACATGCGTATAGACGGTCGCGGTCCGGATGCCGATTTCCTCCGCCGCTCCCTGGGCCCGCATCCCGGTTGCCAGCAGGGCGAGGACTTCCCGCTCCCGGTCGGAGAGTTCCATGAAGCGCTTCAGCTCGTCTTCCTGCTGCAGGTCCTTGTCGGTGTAACCGGGGAACCACCGTTCACCGGCCATGACGGTTTCGCAGGCGTCCCTGATCTGGTCGAGGTCGGCCGACTTGACCAGAAAACCACTGGCGCCCTCCCGGCTGGCCAGGCGCACCAGACTCGGGTCGTCATGCGCCGTGTAGACGAGGATCCTGATCTCGGGGAAGCGGGAGAGGATCCGCCGCATCGACTCGATGCCGTTGACGTTGGGCATCTCGATGTCGAGCAGGACCAGGTCCGGATGGAGTTTCCTGACCGCCGGCTTGACCTCGGCCCCGTCCCCGACCTCCTCCACCACGGTGAACCCCTCAAGGTCGTCGATGCGCTGGCGAATCGCCTGGCGGACGATCCAGTGGTCATCACAGATGAGGACCCTGTGATCCGTCAATTGCCGCCGATGACTGCGGGAGCTCCGTAGCTCACGAGCGATTCCGGAAGCCGGACCGAACCGTCAGCCTGCTGATGGTTCTCAAGCAGGGCGATGATCGTTCTTCCCACCGCGACCGCCGTGCCGTTCAGCGTGTTCACGAATTCGGGCGGTGCCCCGGGTTCCGGCCGGTATCGGCTGCCGATTCGCCGGGCCTGGAAGTCGGTCGTGTTCGAACATGAAGTCAGCTCGCGGTACCTGCCCTGGCTCGGGATCCAGGCCTCGCAGTCGTACTTCTTGGCCGCCGAACCGCCGAGGTCGCCGACCGCCACGTTGACCACCCGGTAGGGCAGCCCGAGTTCGGTCAGGATCGATTCCTCGATCGCCAGGATCCGCTCGTGTTCGGCTCCCGCGTCTTCGGGCTTGACGAAAGAGAACATCTCTACCTTGTCGAACTGGTGGACCCGGAAGATGCCGTGGGTGTCCCGGCCTGCGGCTCCCGCCTCGCGGCGGAAGCAGCTTGAGAATCCGGCGTAGCGAAGCGGCAGCTGATCGGCTTCGAGGATCTGGTCGGCATGAAGGCCGGCCAGCGGCACTTCCGAGGTGCCCGCCAGGAAGAGCTCGTCCTTCTCCAGTTCGTAGATCTGATCGCGATCGCCGGGCAAAAAACCGGTCCCGAACAGGGCTTCCTCGCGAACCAGGATCGGCGGCACCACCGGCTCGTGGCCTTCGGCCCGAAGTTTCTCCAGCGCCCAGCGCACCAGCGCGAATTCGAGCATGACCAGATCCCCCTTGAGGTAGGCGAACCTGGCACCGGAGACTTTTGCCGCCGCTTCCAGCTCGATCGAGTCGCCGGCAAGTTCCACGTGGTCCCTGGGCTCGAAGCCGAAATCCGGAATCTCGCCGACCTCGCGGATCAGCTCGGCATCTTCGTCGGTGTATCCATCGGGGCTGGTCGGGTCGGGCAGGTTGGGCAGCGTCGCAGCAACCTCCCGGAGCTTGCCGTCGACCGCTTCAAGCTCGGCTTCCATTTCCTCCAGCCTGGCCTTCAGCTGGCGCACCGCCTCCATTTGTGCGGAGGCGTCCTCGCCGGCCTTCTTCAGCGCACCGATCTTCTCGGATTCCTGTTTGCGCTCGCTGCGGGCGCCTTCGATTTCGGGCAGGAGCTGTCGCCGGCGCTCGTCGAGCGTGAGCAGTGCGTCAACCTGGTCGGCGGCGCCGCGCCGGGCCAGGGCAGCCTTGATCCGCTCGGGATCGGAGCGGATCAGTTTGAGGTCGAGCACGGCCCCCGCCGCCGGTTACTGGCCGTCGGTCGGGATCGGCTCATCCTGCGGGGAGGAAGCGTCTTCCTCTGCCGAGTAAGCCTCGGCGCCCGCCTCACCGGCGTCGGACCCGGCGTATTCGGCGACGAACCGGGCGACTTGCTCGGCTTCTTCCCCGACCACGATGTTCTGCGGCATGATCGCGCCGGAGAATCCACCGTTCTGGATTGCGTGAAGGGCGTCTTCGTAGGTCACGGCCCGCTGGTCGAGGTTCGGACCCTGGTTCCGGGTCCCGCGGTTGCCGGTTCCGAGAGCCCCGGCCGGGGTCAGGGTGTGGCAGCCGGCGCAGTTGGCAGCGAAGAGTTGCGCTCCCTCGTAATCCGGGGAATCCTTCGAAACGGTGATTCCTTCTTCGCCAAACCCGCATGCGGACAGGCCGAGGGCGGCGGCGACGGCAAGTGTTGTGATGGCTACGGCACGCACAGCGAGCGCATCATATTGTCTGCGGCGAAACGATGGCAGCCCCGGACCGAAACGAGTTTCGCCAGACGGTGGGTTTGTTGCCGACCGGAGTCACCGTGGTCTCCGCATTTCAGGCCTCGGGACCGGCCGGCGCGACCGCTTCCGCGGTCTGTTCGCTCTCCCTTGAGCCGATGATGATGCTGGTCTGCCTCGACCTCGGTTCCCGCTCTCTGGAGGCGGTTCGCGAGGCCGGCCGTTTCGGGATCTCGGTCCTCGGCGAGTCGCAACGGGCCGCGGCCGAGATGTTCGCGACGAAGGCGGACCAGGAAGAGAAATGGTCGTCGGTCGTCTGGCGGGAGCATCTGGAGGTGCCGATCATCGAGGGAAGCCTGGCCCGGGTGGTCTGCGACCTGGCCGAAGTGATTCCGGGCGGAGACCACGTGATCGTGACCGGCGAGGTACTCGAAGTCGAGGCCGAGGACGAACCGGGGGAGCCGCTGATCTACCACGGCGGGCTCTTTCGCCGGCTCGATGCACAACAGGATTGACGCACCCGGTCCGGTTTGCCCCGGCTAGGCTTGGCCGATGAGCAGCCACCCCTTTTTCTGGCTCGACGTCTTCGCCGAATCCCCGCTGGCGGGCAACGGGCTCGCCGTGGTCCTCGACGCGGACGGGGTCAGCGACGAGATCATGCTCGCCTTCGCCCGCGAGACCGGTCTCTCGGAAACCACCTTCGTCCAGTCGCCTTCGTCGGAAGCGGCTTCGTCGGGCGCCGACTACCGCAACCGGATCTGGACGATCGCGACCGAGGTTCCCTTCGCCGGTCACCCTTCGCTCGGTACCGCCGTGGCGGTCGCGCTCGACCGCGGGGTCGAGGAGATCACCTTCACCCAGGAGACCGGGGCCGGCCTCCAGCAGGTGGAGGTCAGCCGGGCAGGTGCTGCGGATCCAAGCCCCGAGGGCGGGGAGGCGGCAGCCGGGTCGGGGGTCTGGCGGGCCTCGGTCCTTCAGGAGCCGGCCAGTTTCGGCGAGGCCGTTCCCCGCGACCGGGCGGCGCGCCTGCTCAATCTGGACGAGTCGCGCCTTCACCCGGACTACTCCGCCCAGGTCGTCTCGACCGGTTTTCCCACGGTGCTGCTCCCGCTTCGGAACGTCGAGGCGCTGGCCGATGCCGTTCCCGACCGGGCCGAGTTCGAGAGTTTCGAATTCGGTGATCTCGCGGTGAACGTGTATCCCTTCGTCTTCGACGTCCCGACCCGTTCGGTCCGCGCGCGCTGTTTCGCCCTCGACCTCGGCGATTTCGAAGACCCGGCAACCGGTTCGGCCGCCGGCCCGCTGGTCGCCTACCTGCAGGACATCCTCGACGTCGACCGGGTCGAGATCCACCAGGGAGTCGAGATCGGCCGCCCCAGCCTGATCGAGGCCCGCATGGATTCGGGCCGTCCCCGGGTAAGCGGCCGGGTCCATGTGGTCATGACCGGCACCGCGACCCTCCCCGGCTGAACCGCTTTCACCGGTCCCCAGGGTTTTCGCCTCAGAGCTGGTTCTGCCACGAACCAGGCCCCGGGAATGGCACCCTTCTCGTGGCACCAGCCGCCGGCTCCGGGCTTCAGGCTTCGGCGATTGCCCAGGCTTCAGCGATTGCCCAGGCTTCGGCGGTTCCCCGGGCTTCGGCAACCGCCCGGGCTTCGGCGGTTTCCTGTTACTGAATTGTTGCTCCTGTCGAGCCATGTGTGAGCTTTTCCGCTTCATGCTTTTCCCATGGATGCACGACGAAGGGTCAGCCCGGCCGA
>JAIBCJ010000155.1 GCA_019694145.1 Solirubrobacterales bacterium
GATGTGCGGCACCTTTGGGCTGGGGCTGGGCCGGGGAGGGGAGTGGCAGGAATTGTCTGGTATTGGTCCTTGCGGCCAAGCGTTGATACGGGCACTATGGGTGCATGGAATCGCTTCGTTCGCCCCGCACCGCTTCACCCCGACGCGTCGTCATCGTCACTTTTCCGGGTCTTCAGCCGCTTGACGTGGTCGGCCCGGCCGAGGTCTTTGCCGGCGCCAGCGACCTGACCGCAGCCAGGGTCGAAGGTGAAGCGACGAACCCGGCCTACGAGGTGGAAGTGGTGGCGGAAGAGGCGGCGCCCCTGAGCGGTCGGACCAGCGGCTACGCGATCCTTCCCGCGAAGACGATCGACCGCTGCCGGGGGTCGATCGACACGCTGATCGTCGCCGGCGGGACCGGTGTGCTGGAGGCCGAAAGGTCCGAGCCGCTGGTGCGGTGGATCGGGAAGGCGGCCGGCCGGTCCCGCCGGGTCGCTTCGGTCTGCAGCGGTTCACTGCTTTTGGCGGCCACCGGTCTGCTCGACGGCCATCGGGCGACCAGTCACTGGGCGTCCTGTTCCGAGCTTTCCCGTCGCTACCCGGAGGTGGAGGTGGACCCCGATCCGATCTTCGTCCAGGACGGACGCATCTGGACCTCGGCCGGGGTCACGGCCGGGATGGACCTATCTCTCGCCCTGGTCGCCGAGGACCTCGGCGAGGAAGTGGCGCTCGAGGTGGCCCGCTGGCTGGTGCTCTTTCTCCGTCGACCCGGAGGCCAGGCCCAGTTCAGTTCGCATGTCTCGGCTCCCGCTTCCCGGCCCCGCCTTCGCGAGCTCCAGCTCTGGATGGCCGACCATCTCGATTCCGATCTTCGAGTCGAGACCCTGGCCGACCGGGCGATGATGAGCCCCCGCAACTTTGCCCGCGCGTTCCGTCGGGAAACCGGGATGACGCCGGGGACATACGTCGAGACGCTGAGACTCGAAAGGGCCCGACAGCTGCTCGAAGGACCACCCGGCTCGATCGACGGGATAGCCGTCCAGTGCGGTTTCGGAACCCCCGAAACCATGCGCCGGTCTTTCGCCCGCCGGCTGGGCGTTTCACCCGCCGAATACCGCCGCCGATTCCGCCGCGAACCGGCGGAAGTCTGAACCCGACCCAAGGAGAACCATGCAAGTCGCATACCTGCTCTACGACCGTTTCACCGCCCTCGACATCACCGGCCCACACGAGGTCTTCAACTCGGTGCCGGATGTCGAATCGATCTTCGTCGGTGAGAAGACCGGGCCGTACCGCAACGAGTCGGACACGCTCTCGATCGTCGCGGACAGGTCCCTCGACGAGGTGATGGCGCCGGACATCCTGGTAATCCCCGGCGGCTTCGGAACCCGGGCGCTGCTGGATCACGAGCCCCTCCTCGACTGGATCCGCGCGGTGGACGAGACGACGACCTGGACGACCTCCGTTTGCACCGGCGCTTTGCTCATGGCCGCCGCCGGACTGCTCGACGGCCGCCCGGCGACCACTCACTGGCTTGCCCGTGAAACCCTGGCCGGCCTCGGTGCGAATCCGGTTCCCGACCGGGTGGTCTTCGACGGGAAGTATGTGACCGGTGCGGGCGTTTCGGCCGGCATCGACATGGCTCTGACCCTGGTCACCGAGATCTACGGCCCGGAGATCGCCCAGGCGGTCCAGCTCGGGATCGAATACGACCCGCAGCCCCCGCACGATGCCGGTGCACCCGAGAAGGCCGCACCGGAGATCGTGGACGTGGTCACGGCCGTTTTCACGGCGGCCGAAACGGGCTGAGTGACACGCGACGGGTGACCCTGCTGCCGCCGGTTTGGGAGCCCCGCTGCCAGGGCAACAACTGAGTGTGAGCAACCCGCAGGAAGTCTGCGGAAAAGTACTGGAATAGCGACCGTTCAATCCAATATGTTGGCGCAACAAGTCTGAACCGTCACCGGAAGGGGAAATGATCCCACCTCGGAGTTCCCACCAATCTTGCGCCGGAGACGCCACTCGTGGCTGACTCACGCAACCTGCTTCGCGCCCGGCAGTTCTTCAGCCCGGAACGATCCGCTGAAGGCTGGAGCGAAACTTCGCTCAGGCCGCGGGACTGGGAACAGGGCTACCGCGATCGCTGGCAGCACGACCGGATCGTTCGTTCGACCCACGGGGTGAACTGCACCGGTTCCTGTTCCTGGAAGATCCACGTCAAGGACGGGCTGGTCACCTGGGAGACCCAGCAGGTCGACTACCCCTCCAACGGTGCCGAGACGCCCGACTACGAGCCACGGGGATGCCCGCGCGGCGCCTCCTTTTCCTGGTACGTCTACTCGCCGCTTCGGCCCAAGTTCCCGTACGTGCGTGGCGAACTCCTTTCGATGTACCGCGAGGCGCGACAGCGGCTGGGCGACCCGGTCGAGGCCTGGGCCTCGATCGTCGATGACCCGGAAAAGGCCCGGGCCTACAAGTCACGCCGGGGCAAGGGCGGCTTCCTGCGCGCCAGCTGGAACGAGGTCACCGAGATCGCCGCCGCGGCCCACGTCCACACGATCAAGAAGTACGGACCCGACCGCATTGCCGGCTTCAGCCCGATCCCGGCCATGTCCCAGGTCTCCTACGCCGCCGGCAGCCGCTTCCTCTCCCTGATCGGCGGTGTGCCGCTCAGCTTCTACGACTGGTACGCCGACCTGCCCCCGGCCTCGCCGCAGGTCTGGGGAGACCAGACCGACGTGCCCGAGTCAGCGGACTGGTGGGATGCCGCCTACCTGATCATGTGGGGTTCGAACATCCCGCAGACCCGCACGCCCGACGCCCACTTCATGACCGAGGCCCGCTACCGCGGCCAGAAGACGATCGTGGTCTCGCCCGACTACGCCGGCAACACCAAGTTCGCCGACCAGTGGCTGCCCGCCACCGCCGGCACCGATGGCGCCCTGGCGATGGCGATGGGCCATGTGATCCTCAAGGAGTTCTTCGTCGACCGGCAGGCCGAGTACTTCGACGGCTACGCACGCCAGTTCACGGACATGCCCTTCCTGGTCGAACTCGAAGACCACGGTGACGGCACCGTCCACGGCGGTCCCATGCTGAGGGCCTCGGACCTCGGCGAGACCGGTGAGAACTCCGAGTGGAAGACCGTCCTGGTCGACTCCCGGACCGATCAGGCAGTGGTCCCGAACGGGACGATCGGCGAGCGCTGGGGCGAGGAGGGCGAGGGCAAGTGGAACCTCGACCTCGAAGGCATCGAGCCGGCCCTGACCCTGCTCGGCCGCCACGATGAACTGGTCGAAGTGACCCTGCCGCGCTTCGACGGCGGCGAGACCGAAGGCGGCACCACGATGGTCCGCGGCGTGCCGGCCCGGCGGATCGGCGGCAAGCTGGTCACCACGGTCTTCGACCTGACCCTCGCGCAGTACGGGGTCGCCCGCGAAGGCCTGCCCGGCACCTGGCCCAAGGATTACTCGGACCCGGCCGAGCCCTACACCCCTGCATGGCAGGAGGAACACACCGGCGTTTCGGCCGCGGTCTGCGAACAGGTCGCCCGCGAGTTCGCCGAAAACGCGGAGCGGACCCGGGGCCGGTCGATGATCGTGATGGGCGCCGGGATCAACCACTGGTACCACGCCGACCAGACCTACCGGGCGATCCTCTCGATGCTGCTCTTCTGCGGCTGCCAGGGCGTCAACGGCGGCGGCTGGGCCCATTACGTCGGGCAGGAGAAGGTCCGCCCGATAACCGGCTGGCAAACGCTCGCCTTCGCGCTCGACTGGAACCGGCCTCCGCGCCATCAGGCGTCGACCCCGTTCTGGTACCTGGCCACCGACCAGTGGCGCTACGAGACCCGCCGCCCGGACGAGTTCGTTTCACCGGCCGGTGACGGCAAGTTCGAGCACACCCACATCGTCGACGCCAACGCCAAGGCCGTGCGCCTCGGCTGGACCCCTTCGGCCCCGGCGCTCAGCCGCAACCCTCTTGAACTGGCCGACGAGGCAAAGGCGGCCGGCAAGTCCTCGGCCGAATACGTGGTCGAGGAACTGAAGGAAGGCCGGCTCGGCTTTGCCTGCGAGGATCCGGACGATCCCGCCAACTTCCCGCGGGTCCTCAACCTCTGGCGGGCCAACCTGCTCGGTTCATCGAGCAAGGGTCACGAGTACTTCCTCAAGCACCTGCTCGGTACCGATCACGCGGTGCAGACCCCGGAATGTGAACCGGACCGCCGCCCCGAGGACGTGAAGTGGCGGGACGAAGCCCCCGAAGGCAAGCTCGACCTGTTCATGACGATCGACTTCCGCATGAACGGCTCCTGCCTCTACTCGGACATCGTGCTGCCGGCCGCGACCTGGTACGAGAAACACGACATCTCCTCGACCGACCTGCATCCCTTCGTCCACCCGTTCAATGCGGCGATCCCGCCGCCCTGGGAGGCGAAGACCGACTGGGACATCTTCAACCTGATCGCCGACCGCTTCTCGGAGCTGGCCGTCGACCACCTCGGCACGAGGACCGACATCGTCACCGCGCCACTGCTCCACGACACGCCGGAGGAACTGGCGCAGCCGGGCGGCGTGGTCAAGGACTGGCGACTGGGCGAATGCGAACCGATCCCGG
>JAIBCJ010000156.1 GCA_019694145.1 Solirubrobacterales bacterium
TTCTTCGGGCCGGTTTGGTCTTTTCGCTTGACCAGTTCGAGTTGTTCGGCGCTTTCGAGAAGCTTCAGGCTGCCGTCGGCGATCAGGGCCTCGTCGACGCCGCCCATCCTTCCGGCGAAGGTCGTATAGACCGGGGTGCCGAGGGCGACCGCCTCGCGGTTCATGGTGCCGCCGGCGCTGACCACCAGGTCGGCGTAGGCAATCAGGCTCTGGGCATCGACTGCCCGGTCGGGAACGATCAGGCTGGTCGAATTCCTGGCCCTGGCCCGCTCCCGCTGGCCTTCGGTGCGGGGAATGATTACCGCGCTCACCCCGTCCGCGCCCGCCAGGCGGTCGATCACCTTCTCGTAGAGGGGATTGTCCGCGTGGTAGGCGGCAGTCTCGGGCGGCGGCCGCACGATCACTAGGACCCGCTCAAGGTCGATCCCGAGCGCTTCCGGGACGGTCGGATCGGGTTCGAAACCGGCCAGGTAATAGTCCTCCTTGAGGCCGGGAAAACGGACCAGCTTGTTCTCCCGGGCTCCCGCCTTGACCAGGCGCTCGACCGGGATCGAATCCGGAACCAGGACCCGCTTCGCCACCCGCCAGGCGATCTTCCGCTGCAGGCCGGCGAACTCGTAGTCCTGCATCTGGGCCGAGGGAATGAAGAAAGTCTGCGAGAGGACGGCCAGATCCACGGAACCGTGGGCCACGGCCAGGTCGGGCCGGAACTTCCAGACCGGCCGGGCCAGCCGGGCCGACCGCGAACCAAGGGCCAGGGCCTTGCCGAGCCTGCCGGCGCCGCCATGCCTGCCGATCACCAGATGCGGAATGCCGAGCCGCTCGAGGTTGCCGACCGTCTCCCCGTTCTCACGGGCGGTGACCAGGATCTCGTCACCGCGAGCCTGGAAACGTTCGATCACCGGCCGGAGCACCACGGGGTGGGCGGCGGCGGTGCAGTCGAACCAGACCCTCATCGGTGGATCCCCATCGGCTTCGGTCGCCAGGGGCAGTCGCTCCGGATCAGACCAGCCCCGGGTACAGGGGGTACTTGTCCATCAGCGCCTGTGAACTTGCCGCCAGCGAATCCCGCTCCGACTCGAAGTCGGGGCCGAGCGCGGTGCTGATGATCCGGGCGATCTCGGTCATGTCCTCCGGCGTGAAGCCGCGGGTCGAGAGGGCCGGAGTTCCGATCCTGAGGCCGGAAGGATTCATCGGCGGCCGCTCGTCAAAGGGGATGGCGTTGCGGTTGACCGTGATCCCGACCTGGTCGAGGCGATCCTCCCCGGTCTGGCCGTCGAGCCCGGTCGAGGTCAGGTCGACCAGCACGAGGTGAACGTCGGTGCCGTCGGTCAGGACGTCGACCCCGCCGTCGATCAGCCCGGCGGCAAGCGCCCTGGCGTTCTCGACGGTGCGACGCTGGCGCTCGGCGAAGACGTCGGTCGAGGCGATGCCCAGAGCCACGGCCTTCGCCGCGATCACATGCATCAGCGGGCCGCCCTGCTGGCCGGGGAATACGGCGCGGTTCACGTCGGCCTTGAGTTCTTCGGTGCAGAGGATCATGCCGCTGCGGGGGCCGCCGAGAGTCTTGTGAATCGTGGTCGTGACCACGTCGGCGTACGGCACCGGATTCGGATGCTCACCGGCCGCGACGAGGCCGGCGAAATGTGCCATGTCCACCATCAGCTTCGCCCCGACCGAATCGGCGATTTCACGGAAGGCGGCAAAGTCGAGCTGACGCGGATAGGCCGACCAGCCGGCAACGATCAGGCTCGGCTTGTTCTCCTCGGCCAGCTTCGCGACCTCGTCCATGTCAACCCTCAGGTCCTCACGGGACACGTGGTACGGAACCACGTTGTAGAGCTTGCCGGAGACGTTCAGCTTCATCCCGTGGCTGAGATGGCCACCGTGGTCGAGGGCGAGGCCCATGATGGTTTCACCCGGCTCCAGCAGGGCCATGTAGGCAGCGTTGTTGGCCTGGGCGCCCGAATGCGGCTGGACGTTCGCGTGGCCGGCGCCGAAGAGTTCCATCGCCCTGTCGATTGCCAGCTGCTCGACGATGTCGACCTGCTCGCAGCCGCCGTAGTAGCGGCGGCCCGGGTAGCCCTCGGCGTACTTGTTGGTCAGCACCGAACCGGCCGCCTCGAGCACCGCCCGCGGAACGAAGTTCTCCGAAGCGATCATCTCAAGCGTATTGCGCTGCCGGTTCAGCTCGCCGCCGATCGCCTCCGCAACAGCGGGATCGACCTCGGACAGGCTGGCGCCAAGCAGCTCTTCGGAAACGGTGCTCATGAAAAGGCAACCATCTTTCTGGGAAATCGTTCGTGGACGGGGAGCAACGAGGGTACCAACGAGGCCGGTTCCGGATCGGCCGGGAAATCGGCGCTATGCCGCGTTTTCCGGCTTTCCCGGTTCGCGAAACGCGCTGCGGCTGGCGTCAATTTGCGGCGGGTTGCGTTCCAGCGGGGCGCGGCGGCAGCCCCGGCGAGCCTAGAGCTCGCCGCGCTCCACTTCGGCGATCTCCCCGACCCTTCTGGCGTGCCGGCCACCGTCGAAATCGGTGGCGAGGAAGGTTTCGACGATCGGCTTCGCATCTTCGGGACCGAGCCGCGCCCCGGAGAGCGTGACCACGTTGGCGTCATTGTGGCGGCGGCTCATCTCGGCCTCCGCGGCATCGTGGGCATTGACCGCGCGGATCCCGTCGACCTTGTTGGCGACGATCGAGACGCCGACTCCGGAGCCGCAGACGATCACTCCCTTCTCCGCCTCGCCTCTGGCCACCAGTTCGGCCGCCTTCGCCGCGAAGGGCGGGTAATCGGTCGATTCGGAGGAATTGGTCCCCACGTCCTCGACTTCGTGCCCGGCGTCCTCGAGCTGGGCCTTGACGGCTTCCTTCAGTTCGAATCCGGCGTGATCCGATCCCATCGCAATTTTCATGCGTCGAGCCTAGCGACGCGGGAAGAGGCTGGTCGCTCCACTACCATGCGAAAGATGCGCAGGAAGTCGATGGCCGCTTTCTCAGGGGTGTTACTGGCCTTTTCGTTCGCAGCGATCGTCGGTACGGGATCCCCTGCCCGGGGCGATTTCAGCCCCGACAAGCCGAACGGCGTAACTGACCCCTGCCGGACTCCGAAAACCGCAAAAAAGCTGCTTTGCCCGGACCTTCGCATCGGCAAGCCTTCGGAGATGTACCTCGACCGGGACCTCGCACCGGGACAGGCCCTGCTTCGTTCGACCAATGACATCCGCAGCCGCGGAATGGGACCGATGGAGGTGCGTGGTCACCGCGACCGCCCCCGCACGATGAACGTGACGCAGGCGATCAGGCGCCGCGGCGGCGGCTACACCTTCTTTCCGACCCAGGCGCGCCTGCGCTACTTCAACGTGGGCTACCAGTGGGGAGGCGCCTACTGGAAGATCAGGAACCCGCTGCGCTTCGAACTGTGGCGGGTGAACGCGGCAGGCAAGAAGATCGAACTGGTCCGTACCGGGCCGAAGCAGTTCTACTGCTTCCGGGACCTGGTTCAGACCAACCCGGCCTCGACCCGCTCTCCCGATTCAGCGGTCTATCCCGCCTGCAACCAGAACCCGCGGATCCGCCACGTCACCCTTGGCACTTCGGTCGGCTGGTCCGACATCTACCCCTCGACCTACGACCGGCAGTGGATCAACGTCACCGGCCTGCGCGGCTGCTTCGCCTACGTGCTTCACCTCGATCCGGGCAACGTGCTCTTCGAATTGAGCAAGAAGAACAACTACGCCCAGCGAATCGTCCGCCTCCCCTGGCGCGGTTACGATCGCCGCGGCTGCTGACCCTGCCGCTGCGACCACCGCGAGACCCCACTTTGCGCCGCATACCGGCACAAACCGGGCATTCGATGAATCCCTAACGACCGAGGGCGGCGATCAGGTCGCCCCGGCTCATCCCGCCTTCGCGGAGGATCTCCCATTCGCCGTGCTCGTCATAGTCGGTCAGGTCGACCACGGTCGAGGGCAGGCCGGTCAGCCGGCCGCCGTCGATCGCCAGGTCAACCATTTCGCGAACCTCGGGCACAACGCCCTCGAAGACCGAGGGAGCCGGCTCGCCGGAAAGGTTGGCGCTGGTCTGGAAGAGCGGAAAGCGCACCCCGGACAGGGGCCCGTCAATCACCCTGATGCCGAGCCGGGAATTGTCGTCGCGGCAGGCCAGCGGATAGCGGTGCCGGGGATTCGGGACGACCAGGGTGACCGGCCCGGGCAGCAGCCTCGCGGCCGCCTCGGAGACCCGCTGACCGAGGTCGCGGATCAGTTCGCGCATTGCCAGCGGTGACAGATACATGACCGCCGACGGCTTGCCGTCATCGCGGCCCTTGATCTCGTGGATGCGGCGAATCGCCTTCTCGTTCAGGGGGTCACAGGCCAGCCCGTAGAGGCCGTCGGCCGGAAACAGGGCGACTCCGCCCTTGCTGATGCAGGACTCGAGTGCCTGGCGGGCGGCGTCGCCGGCGTTGACGCTTGTCGCTACGACCTTCACAACCCGATCATGTCAGGCCGGGATCGCCCGCGGCGAAAGAGCGGGCCCGGCAGTCAGCCCGGTCG
>JAIBCJ010000157.1 GCA_019694145.1 Solirubrobacterales bacterium
CCAGGCGGCCGTCTTCAGGGCCTTGACGCCGGTCTGCACCTGGGAGAGCTCGGTGGACTTCATGATCTCGATGGAAGCGGCGCTCGCAGGGAGCCTGTCGGCCGCTTTGGAACCGACGCCGAGCTGGGAGGTCACGGAAGTAAGGAGGCTCTTCAGGTCAAGGGTAACGACTCCGCCCGAGGTGGAGACGAACTCGCCCTTGTCTTCGATCAGCTGGACGAACTTCTGGTGGGTCGCATCGCTGGCGTCGACAAAAAGGCCCTGGATCTTTGGCTGCTGAAGGGCTTTGTCGGCGATCTTCTCGGTTGGGCCGCGCAGAGCGGAGGCAACCGGCCCGGCTATCGGAGCCAGATCCGGAGGCAGACGGTCGGCCAGGCTCTGCTCGACGTCGACGTTGTCGTAGATGCTGGTGACGATGAAGTCGGAAAGCGCCGACTGGATCTCACCGTTCTCGACCAGTTGCTGACTGGTGTTCGACCAGGTGTCCTGCTCCATCAACTGACGCTGGGCCCAGAGGGCAAACACCGAAATGATCCCGACCACGGTCGCGAGAACGATCAGGACGGTGGGCAGTGCCCGACGCCGTTTCCGGGCCTTCGCCGCGGAACTTTCATCTACCTGGGTCTTGGGTTCGGCCTCGGCGCTCACGGGATCTCCTTGCTGGTTCACGCGAAGAAACTAGACGACTACACGGAACTTCGGACGATAAGCCCCTCGGAGCCCCGCCTGATCACCCCGATCAGGTGAAGCGGGGAAGGCTACCGGCGGTCGCAGTAGATGCTCTCGAATCCGTTTATGGGGTTCTTGAGGGCGATCTCGTCAACGCCGTCCGAAGTCCGGTGCCAGCGACCCTTCATGCCCCCGAGAGATCCGCCCTTGAAGCTGATCCTCCAAGCCACGATGCCGTCGGGAAAACGGACCGAGCCGCCCTTCGCCCGAAAGGTACCGCTGCTGCCGCGGTGGCTGTACCTGCCCTTGCTCTTGATGGTCAGCACCCCGAAAAGGTTTCCGCTGATCGTGCAGTCGTACTTGCCGCGAGGGGGCGCCTTCGCCTGGGCCGGGGCGGCCGAGGCGACGATCGCGATCACGATCGCGGCGCAGGTCAGAAACAGCCGTGAGGACGAAGACATGCCGCGACGCTATCCCAATTCCCGAAAAGCCGCAACAGGTCGAACGAAGTTGCCGTGGTCGGAGCCGGGATTGGCTCTAGAATGTGGCGCCATGGACGATGCGACTGCGGGGACATGGCGCCCGGATCCCCTGCCGAGGGGAAGGCATCAGCTGCCGGCCGATGTCGTCAGGGCCTCCCAGCGGGAAAGGCTGCTTCTGGCGATGCTCGTCCTGGTGGCCGAGAACGGCTACCAGGCGACCACCGTGCCCGAGGTGGTCACCCGGGCCCGCGTATCGCGGTCTGTCTTCTACCAGGAGTTCGAAAGCAAGCTGGACTGCTTCCTCGCCCTTTGTGACGAGCAATCCAGGGGCATGATCGACCAGGTTCTCGAAGCGGCCGGCGACTTCGTCGATCGGACCTGGCAGGAGGTGATCGCCGGGGGAATGGACGCCTACCTGCGCTGGTGGCGGGATCGTCCCGAGTTCGCCCGGGCGTTTCTGGTCGAGCTGCCGGCTGCCGGCACCGAAGGACTTGAGCATCGCATCGATCTGCTCCGGCCCTTCGAGGACCTGTTCGCGGGCCTGGCCCGCTACATGAGGTCAAAGGACCGGACCCTGGCTCCGCTGCCCCGCCTGGCTCCGAAGTCGGTGGTTCGCGGAACCACCGATCTGATCGCCGAGGAGGTCAGGCAGGGACGGGTTGCGACACTGCCGGACCTGACCGGCGACCTGGTTGACGTGATCAGCGTCGCCCTGGGCGGGGCGCCCGTGCCTTCGCGCCGGTAAACCCGGCAGCACTTGCGGTAATCATCCGGCCTCGCTTCCCCTTCAGCACGGCGATGCCCTTCCGGTCGGTTCGAACCCGCTCGGCACCAAGCCGCACCGTGGCGTACCGCACCGGCCGCCAGACCGGATCGGCCGTGACCTTGCCGGTAACCAGCACGCGAACCCGGCCCGCCTTTTGACGGGCAGCCTTGACCCGGAGCCGGGGCCTTGCCAGCGGCTCGCAGGTGGCGGAGGGGAATTCCGAGACGGTGCGGTCGTCCAGGCTCTGGCTCACCGTGCCGGAAACCTGGGCACCAGCGCCGGCCTCCCCCTTGATGATCTGGAGATTCGCGCTCAGGTGGCCCGAATGCTTCCCGGTCAGAGTCAGTTCGGCGGTCCAGGTGATTCCGCTCAGGATCGATGCCTGGGTGGTTGACTCGGTGCCGTCGAGGAAAGACTTCCCGTCATCGGAATAGTTGTCGTAGGTAACGCTCCAGCTGCCGCCGAAAGCGGTGCCCTCCATGCTGACGGTGGCCGATCCGGTCTTCTTCCCGTACACGGTGAAAGTGCCCGAATTGGCGAGGAAACCGGTGTAGGAGCTTCTGGCCGGCGCCCATCCGGGAACCGGCGTGGTGTTGTTACTCCTCTTCCCTGTCGCCTTGCGGGCGGGAAGGTCGGCGATCACGATTCTCGCCCCCGGTTTCTCCGGGGTGCCGTCATCGTTGCCGCGGGCCTGCCACATGAGCAGCCTGGTTCCGTCCGGGCTCCACTGCCCCAGGGTGCGGTTGTCCCAGCCGGTACCCGGGCGGGGATCGACCGGCTGGCCGAAGTAAGTGCCGCGTTCGCCACCGGAATCGAGCAGCCACGGCTCGAGCAGGCACTTCCGGTTCACCTGATTCAGCTCGTAGCGCCCGACCCAGGAAAAGAGCGCGAATTCGATGAAAGGCGGCCTCGGCATCAACGCGAAGATCGGCATGCGGTCAAACCCGCGAGAGCTGAACTGGAGGTATGAGCCCCCGTCGGGGGAGGTGGAAACGTCCTCTTCCCAGTCGATGCCCCTGGTGATCCGGGTCCGTTTGCCGTTCCGGAGGTCAACTCGCCAGGTATCGAAGTTGCTTGCGTCATAGGTGGTGGAGTAGAGGACCGATTTGCCGTCCGAGGTGAAGTTCTTGAGTTCGAAGTAGGGAGACTGGGCGCGCCAGGCCGCCGAGTCCGTCCCCAGCGGCCCGGAAGGATTGAGGATCCTGACGTTCTCGAGGTCGTACTGACCCCCGTTCTTTGCCAGACGCCCGACCGACATCGCCGTGCCGTTCATGGTGAACTCGGTCCAGCCGAACCAGCGGCCGTCGGGCGAAAGGCGCCCCTCGCGGTTCTGGGTGCCCTGGTCTATTCCGCCGCCGGGCATGATGATCGGGGAAAGCGTCCGCTCTTCGCAGTTGACGAGTGTCGGAGTGCACTCCACGACCCCGTAGGTGAAATTCTGGGTTGGGCTGCCCCCGGCGCCAGGCCTCAAACCGAGCCGGACCATCAGCCGCTTGCCGTCGGGGAACGGTGCCGGCTTGCCGAAGGCCGCATCCACCGGGGCACCGGGAACGACGGCGGTGTCGAGGCCGCAGGTGACGCACTTCGGATGTGAACCGTCGAGGCGGGTGATCGCCAGCTGGGGAGCGGTGAGGTCGGGTGACGCGACGACCGTCACGAGGCGCTTTCCGTCGGGCATCCAGTCCGGTTCCGACTCGCCCGAGTACCCCGCGGGAACGGGAAGGTGGTGCACGGAGATCGGCTCAAGGGGTGCGGGCGCCGCGTCTGCAGCCTGCGTGCAAGCGAACAACGACAGGAGAACCAACAGCCCTGCTGCTCCTGCGGACACCATCGAACCGATGCGCTTCATGTGGCCCCTCCTCAAGGGTCATTTCCCATGACGGAAACCCCGCCGACACGATCATAGCGTACGCATGCGTACTTTTTCAGTTGGCTGGAAGGGCCTGCTTCGGGACACCGTTTGCCGGGGTTGAGGCCAATCCGGGAAAAATCGCAATGCGATACCAAATTTCGGGTACTCTGTTTGCCGGAGTTGTTTCTCCCCAGGCATTCGAGGGAGTCTCTTGCCGCAGTACGGACGTCGTTTCGATCACCCGACGATGTCGGGAAACCGGTCCACAAACCCGGACCGTGGGCGCCGCTCGGCCGTTCTGACCGGACTGCTTGCCGTTCTGGCGCTCCTCCTGTGCTTCTCTGCGACGGCTCCGGCCGCCGGTGCCAGCACCGTTTCAGGCACCGTGAGCGCCGGGGGATCGCCGGTGTCCGGGGCGGTCGTCGAAGCGCTCGACGTTTCAACTTCGGCCGTACTGGCCAGCGACACGACCGGCGCCGGGGGCAGCTTTTCGATGACTGTTTCGGCCTCTTCGGTTGACGTTCGGGTCACGCCGCCCTCGGGCTCCGGACTCCAGATATCCACGATCCACGCGGTCGATACGACCAGCAATGCGAACCTGGAAATCATCCTCGTTCCCACCGCATCCCAGGTCCAGCTGTCAGGAACTCTGCGTGACGAACACGGGAACCCGGTTGCCAACGGGATCGTTCAACTCTCGAGCGGGCCCTATGTCTACACGGACGCTGCGGGCCACTACTCGTTCACGA
>JAIBCJ010000158.1 GCA_019694145.1 Solirubrobacterales bacterium
GCGAATTCGACCTCCACCCCCCGTTCGGCCAGCAGATCGGCCGAGAGCAGGTCGTCCTCCCAATCCGAAATCCTGTCCTCGCAGGTGGCGTAGGCAACCCTGGACCCGACGGCGCTCAACGCCGCGGTTCCCGGCCGGTCAGGGCCTTGTAGAGGTCGTTGGCCCGGGTCCCGGTCAGCGAGGCGACCACGGTCGCGGCCGCCCTCGGCCTGGCCCCGGACTTGACCAGGCGCTTCAGCGCTTCCACGGCGAAGGCGATGTCCTGGCCGTGCTCGGCCGCCGCTGCCGGACCGATTACCAGGACGATCTCCCCCTTGACCTCGCCCTGGAACCGCATCGCCAGCTCGGTCAGGGTGCCGCGGGAGACTTCCTCGTGGAGCTTGGTCATCTCGCGGCAGACCGCGGCCTGGCGGTCCGGGGCGAGCTGGGAGAGGGCCCGGAGCGAGTTCGAGATGCGTCGCGGTGATTCGAAGGCGATCACCGTCTCGGCCGAATTCAGCACCCGTTCCATCTCGCCCGCCCGCTTCGGCAAAAATCCCTCGAACCGCCAGCGGTCGGTCGGCAGACCGGATGCGACCAGAGCGACCGGAATCACCGAAGGGCCGGGCAACACCTCGACTTCGATGCCCCGGTCGATGCAGGCCCGGATCAGCCGGTAACCGGGATCGGAGACCGCGGGCATGCCGGCGTCGGAGACGAGGGCGATCTTGTCACCCCGTTCCATCCGCTTGACCAGTTCCACCGCCCGTGAGGCCTCGTTGCCCTCGTGATTGGAAACCAGGCGCGGTTTGGGGCGGATCTCGAGCCGTTCGAGCAGCCGGCCGGTACGTCGCGTGTCCTCGCAGGCCACATAGTCAGCCATCACCAGGGCCTCGCGGACCCGCTTGCTGACGTCATCCATGTTGCCGATCGGGGTCGGGCAGACGGTGAGGCGGCCGGGCATCAGGCGGCCTCGGCTTCCATGCGACCGTAGGCGGCAGCGCCGATCATGCCGGCGGACGGGCCGAGCTCGGCGGCCACGACCTTCGTCTCGTTCATCGGTTTCAGGGCGAACTTTTCGACTTCCCGCCGGGCCGGGGCGATCAACAGTTCGCCGAAGGCGATCGCGCCTCCGCCCAGCACGATCACCTCGGGCTGAAAGACGTTCGACAGTCCGACCAGGGCCTGGCCCAGGTAATGGCCGGCCAGGTCGATCGCGCCGATCGCCGCCTGGTCACCAGCGGTTGCGGCCTCGTTGACTGCCCTGGCGTCGATTTCCTCGCCGGCCGCGAGACGCCGCCCAAGCAGCGAGTCAGGTTCCCGCTCGGCGGCTTCGCGACCGTGCCTGCCGATCGCCGTGCCGGAGGCCATCGCCTCGACGCAACCGCGGTTCGGGCAGTTGCCCTGGCAGGGATGCCCGTCGATTTCGACCACCAGATGGCCGAGTTCCGCTCCGGCGCCGGTCGATCCCCGGTAGATCTCGCCGTTCAGCCAGATCCCGCCGCCGATCCCGGTGCCGATCGTGAGCAGCAGGGCATTGCTGGTCCCGCGTGCGGCCCCGTAGAGCGCTTCGGCCAGCATCGCCAGGTTGCCGTCGTTGTCGATCGCCACCGGCAGCCGGGTCTCGCGGGACAGCATCTCGCGGATCGGCAGGTCTTCGAGGTCGAGGTTGACGGTGCTGATCGCGTGACCGGTCTCGTGATCGAGCGTCGCGGGTATCCCGACCCCGACCGAGGAAGCGGTCGGACGGGCCTGATGGGCCTTGTTGATCTGCTGCGCCAGCAGGTTCACGACCCTCTCCTGCGAATAACCTTTGGAGGGGACCTCCTCCTGCCACAGGGCTTCGGGCCGCCCATCGACCACGCCGACGGCAAGCTTTGTCCCACCCAGGTCAGCTCCGATCGATTCAACTTCTGCCATCAGCCACCATTTCTAACTCTTCATGCCTTCCTCAGGTAACAAGCCCGATCCGGACCGGCCCGACTACAACGTCTATCGCTCACGCCGGGGCCTCTTTTCCCGCTTCCGCAAGCCCGATCTCGAATCCCTGAGCGAGAAGGAGAAGAAGGCGGCGGACCGTCAAAGGGCGGCCAGATCCGACCAGCAGGACCTACCCTACGAAGTCCAGCGCTCCGGCTCCGGCCGGGGTGCCGGTCGGTACGGATCTTCCGGCCTCAAGGATCGCTTCGGGCGTGGAGGTTCCGGCCGAAGCAAGGGCGGCAAACGGTGGCTCAAATGGATCCTCTTCGCCTGCCTCGGCTGGTTCTGCCTGAGCGTGCTCGCCTTCGCCGTTTCCGCCCAGCTTCAGTCGATGAAACTCGACGGTGACGCCAAGGCAGCCCTCGGCGGCAGCCCCTGGATCCTGACCAGCCCCCAGAACGTCCTGATCATCGGCACGGATTCCCGCCCCCCGGACACGCTCGAACCGGGGGCCGCCCAGGAGGAGCGCTGCTACGAACAGCAGGCCGAGGGCGCGGCACCGCATGACGGCTGCGCCGGCGCCCGGGCCGACACCCTGATGGTGGTCCGCGCCGGCGGCGGCAAGTTCAAGAAGCTGAGCATCCCGCGCGACAGCTACGCGGCGATTCCCGGCCAGGATCCGCAGAAGATCAACGGCGCCTACGCCTTCGGCGGCGCCGCCCTCCAGATCCAGACGGTCGAGGATTTCCTGGGAATCACGATCGACCACGTGGTGATCCTCAACTTCACCGGCTTTGAGGACTTCATCGACGCGATCGGCGGGGTCAAGGTTGACGTGCCGGTCCGCCTTTGCGCCGACATTTCCGGCGGCGAGGCCAACGGTGGCTGGTCGATCGACCTTGAGAAGGGAAGCAACACGCTCGACGGGGAGACCGCCCTCGCCTACGCCCGGACCCGCAAGCCCAGCCCCTGCCCGGGTTCGGAGCCAAGCGCCTACACCGAGGGTTACGACGACCTCGACCGGGCCGCCGCCCAGCAGCTGGTCATGAACGGCATCAAGCAGCGGCTGACCGATCCGCTCCGCCTGCCGTACAACTTCATCAAGGGCCCGATCATCGGCTGGACCGCCCCCAAGGCATTCGTCTCCGACATGGGCTTCTTCACCCTCCCCCAGCTCGCCCTCTCCACCGTCTTCGCCGGCTCCTCAAAGCCCGACGTGCTGGTTCCCTCCGGCCCCGGCCCGGGCGGCAGCCTCGAAATCCCCGAGTCAGAGCGCCAGCGCGCCGCCGCCGAACTCGAGGGCTAGAACCCGCCGCGAGGCGGCCCGATGTCACCGAGTGCCCACTTTGTGCCACATACCGGCACAAAGTGGGCATTCGACGCCAGACCCCGCCATACCGTCCGAAATCGCTGAACCTGCCAGATCCCTGAAGCGCGGTAGCCGCGCTGGCTAGACCGGCGGGGTGAGGACCTTGAGGCCCAGGTCTTCGGCTGCTTCTCGCTGGCGGTCGTCGAAGGTGACGAAGCTGAACTCACCGGGAAGGGCCGAAGCCGCGGCGAGATGGATGGCGTCGAGAGTCTTGACGCCGTAGCCCCGTCCGATGCGCACCGCCCTGACCAGACAGTCGGCATCGATCGGAACGAGGTCGAAGAATTCAAGATCGCGGTTAAGCCTGGTGTCAATCAGCGCAAGATCCGCCGAGTCGCCTACACCGCGACCCACTGCGATCGCAGTCTCGGTCGCCAGGAGCGCCGACCCAGCCCAAAACGAATCCTCGCCCATCAGATTGGCAACCCAGTCGGAGTGCTCCTCGTTCAAGTAGCGCTTGAGCAATGCCGACGAATCGAAGACGAGCATCAGAACCGGTCCTCGCGTATCTCGTCGAGAATCTCCTTGCTCGGCCGATCTGTCTCGATTCTGGGCGGAGGAGGCGGTGGTGTCTCCCCTCGTCGAGGCGCCCGGATGATCCGTCCGGATTCGTAGGCCTCTTCCATGGTTTGCCGTACAGGACCAGTAGGAAGCGGTACAAGCTTGGCGGTCCGCTTGCCGCCGACCGTGATCACGACCGTCTCGCCGCGGGCGGCCTTCTTCACGTGGTTGCTCAGGTCACTCCTGAGTTCCCTGATGCCGATCTCGATCATTGCCCTAGTGTACACACGGTACACCATGGCCCGGATTGAATTAGTCGGAGCTGGAAGTACCCGAAGGGGCCTTCGAGCCTGAGTCCGAGGAGCCGGAAGAGCCCGAGTCCGAGCCGGAACTGCCGGAGGAATCAGAAGAGCCGGAATCGGAGTTGCCCGACGACGAGCCGGAATCCGAAGATCCGGAATCTTTCCTCGCGGCCTCGGCGGCGGCCTTCGCCTTGTTCGTCTTGCGGGTGCCGTAGTCGGTGTTGTGGAAACCGGAGCCCTTGAAGTGGATCGCCGGTGAATGCAGCACCTTCTGGACGGGGGCGCCGCATTCGATGCATTCGGTCAGGGCATCCTCGCTCATCGACTGCATGACCTCGAAGAGGTGCCCGTTTTCACAGCGGTATTCGTAAATCGGCATAGCGCGGCTGATTATCGCAGCGCGCCCCCGTTTCCGCCCCGATACCCGTCCCGGCTTGG
>JAIBCJ010000052.1 GCA_019694145.1 Solirubrobacterales bacterium
CCGTTTGTTCGACGGTTCCCATGCCGGAATTTTAGTCCGACATCCCCTAAAGAAGTCACCGAGTGCCCGGTTTGTGCCGGTATGTGGCGCAAAGTGGAATCTCGCGGGGCCGGAGCGGGCCGGCGGGGCGGTGAAGGCGGGGCGGTTTCCGGCAGGTGCTGGTGCCGGGCGGGTTAGTACGGGGGGAGGTCGTCGTGCCAGCGGCCGAGGGTGCGGAAGGCTCGCCAGAAGCGGCGCTTGGCGGTTTCTTCGTCGAGGGCACCGTCGATGTCCGGGGTAAAGAGGGCGTCGCAGGCGGGGCTGAAGGCCTGGATCTCGCCTTCGCGGGGCTCGAGCGGACGGGCCAGCGGCAGGGCGAGACTGTTGATCGTCTCCAGGGCGGGCTCACCCATCACGACGACGATGCGGGGTTGGACGATGCCCATCTCGTCAGCCAGGCGGGCCACGCATTCCGGGTCGGCCCGGGTCGGATCCTCGACCGGGCACTTGGCGCAGACCGTGCCGTAGATAACGGTCGGGTCGATGTTCAGTCGCTTGAAGGACTTCATCAGGGCGTTGCCGGCCCGGCCGTAGAACGCCACGCCCTCCTCCACCTCGGCGGTGGTCGGGGCGAACTTGACCAGCATCACGTCAGCCTGCGGGTGACCGGAGCCGAGCACCGGCATCACCTTCGTGGTCAGACAGGCGTCACAGCCCTGCAGATCCCGGTTCAGCTGATTCAGCTCCCGGATCGCGCGTTCCAGATACTTCTCTTTGATCTCGTTTTCGGTCGCAGGCATCGCTGATGCCTTATTAGACGCCCCCGGCGGGGCTCCTGCCGGATCCCGGCTGTCACCGGGTCCGTGCATCAGCTCTTGCCTGCTGCACGTTTTGGCCCACGCGCCTGCTTCGAGCCACGGGCCTTGCGCCGGCCGCCTCTGACGGCCTGCGGGTCATCGACCTGACGCTTGGCCGCCTTGGGCCGCCCGGTGGTCTGAATGAACTTCAGCGCCTGAACGTAAACGAGGTTCTTGTGGCGGCGGGTGATCTCCGCCTCGCGCATTGCTTCGAGGAACTCCTCGGGCCCGTCGAAATCATGGAGGCGGTTGCGAACCGCCCCCAGACCCTGGGCGACATGGCTGTCGGAGCCGGCCGCCGGGATGATGTTGTACTTGCGGGCAAACCGTTCGGCTTCCTCGTTGAAGACGGAGATCGCGACGCGGGGGTTGAAGACCTCCATCAGGTCGATGTCCTCGACGATGTCGAGCAGGTTCTCGTAATCGGGGACCGAGTGGAGGCGGTCGAAGGGATGCGGCACATAGACGAGGCCGCCCTGGCGCTTGATCTCCCTGATCGTGTCCGACATCGAGGTTCCCTTCGGGATCTTCTCCTTGAGGAAGAGGCCGATCACCTCGCCGGCGTCACCGGTCATCACTTCCTCCGCGACGATGATCTTGAAGTCATCCATCTCCGCCGCGACCTCCGCGGCTTCCATGGCCCCGGAAACCTCGTTGTGGTCGGTGATCGCGATTGCTCCGAAGCCGCGGTCGCGGGCGGTTTCGATCAGCACCTTGACCGGGGTCGCGCAGTCACTCGAATGGTCGGTGTGCATGTGGAGGTCGACCTCGATCAGCGGCCGGTCGCGCAGCTTCTTCCTCAGTTCTTCGTTGCCGGCCGGATCATGGCGGCGGGAGACCAGCCGCTCGTAGATCGCCTCGAATCGCCCGGCCACCCCGGACCAGCTTTCAACCTCGAACTTGCCGCACTGCGCCCGGAAGCCTTCACGCAGCCGGGAATCCTCGCCCAGCCGCTGGATCTGGCCGGCCAGCGTGACCGGGTCCCCGGCCGGGAAGAGCAGGCCGCGCTGGCCGTCCCCGACCAGTTCGACATAGCGGCCGATCGTGGTCGTGACCGGCACCGCGCCGGAAGCGATCGCCTGGCGAACGGCCGCCGGGTCCGGCCGCGGACCGTTGGAGGCAGCCACGAAGACATCGGAATGGGAGAGCAGGTCTGCGAGCGAAACCTGTTCGGGACCGATCACCTTGATCCGGTCGCGAATGGCGCTGGCCACACGAAGCTGGACTTCGCCGGGATCGTCCGCGTAGATGCTGGCGGTCCAGTCGAGGTCGGCCGGCAGGCGCCGCAGGGCCCGCAGGAAGAGGCGGAGCGCCCCCGGTTCCTCACGCTCGGAGAAGGCGATCTTGAGCGGTGGCACCTCGACCCGGGCCGGCTCGGCCGGGTCGACCCCGGGGTGGGTGATCTCGTATGAACCGGGGAAGTAACGGTTGAGCAGCTTGGCCGAGGTCTTCGAGGATGTGGTCCTCGCATCGAGGCGGCCGAAAAAGATCTCGAGCAGGGGCCGGGCGAACTGGGTCGCGAAGGGCCGCTCCTCGGTCTCGTGAAAGGTGCCGACGTTGAGCGAGAAGGAATGGCGCAGGGCGGTCGAGGAGAAGCCGGGCACGAAGGGGTCGTGGACGTGGACGATGTCAAAGCGACCGGTCCCGAGCAGGGCTTCGACCCGGTTGCCCACGTCAACCGAAACCGGGGCCTGACGCTTCCCGGTGCGCGGGATCTTCACCCCGCCCCCCATCGAAAGGACCCTGGGTTCCTCCCCGGGGCGGTAGAGGGCGTCGGGGTCGTCGGCGAGCTCGGCCAGTGCCGCCCTGGTCTCGGTGACGCCGCCGCGGCCCCCGGAAGGGGCAGCGATCAGCACCGAATGACCGCGCCGGGCCAGCTCTTCGCTAACCCGGCGCGTGTACTCGTTGATGCCACCCCGCTCGCTCCAGGGGAACGGGGTGAACTGAACTATCGAAAGGGCAGAACCCGTGGTCAAATCAGGCTTCGGACTTCGCGTCCTCGGCCGATTCGGCGACCGGCTTGGTGCCCGGGAGAGCCGACTTGCCGCGAGCGTTCTCGACGATGAAGTCCTCCGTCTGCTGACGGGCCTCGGCGTCCGGCCGCTGATTGTGCGGGGACTTCATGAGGTACGAGGAGGGGCCATCGAGCTGCCCGGCGATGCCGTTGTTCAGGGCGAGCTTGATCAGGCGCACGGCGTCGATCACGACCCCGGCCGAGTTCGGCGAGTCCCAGACCTCGAGCTTCAGCTCGACGTTGAGCGGTACGTCGCCGAAGGACTTGCCCTCGAGGCGGATGTGGGCCCACTTGCGGTCGGTCAGCCACGGCACGTAGTCCGAGGGGCCGACGTGGACGTCGCGGTCCTCGAGCTCGGTGCCCATGATCGAGGTGACGGCGTTGGTCTTCGAGATCTTCTTCGAGTCGAGGCGCTCGCGCTCGAGCATGTTGAAGAAGTCCATGTTGCCGCCGACGTTGAGCTGCGAGGTGTGCTGCATCTCGACGCCGCGCTCGTGGAAGAGGCGGGCGAGCTGGCGGTGGACGATGGTCGCGCCGACCTGGGACTTGATGTCGTCACCGATGATCGGCAGGCCGGCTTCCTTGAAGCGGCCGTCCCAGTAATCCTGGCTGGCGATGAAGACCGGCAGGCAGTTGACGAAGCCGACGCCGGCGGCGATCGCCTGCTCGACGTACCACTTGACGGCGTCTTCGGAGCCGACCGGCAGGTAGCAGACCAGAACGTCGGTCTTGGTGTCCTTGAGGATCTGGACGATGTCGGCGGTCGGGCCGGGGGCCTTGGTGATGACCTGCTTGAGGTACTTGCCGAGGCCGTCGAGGGTCATGCCGCGCTCGACCGTGACGCCGAGGTTGGGAACGTCGGCGAACTTGATCGTGTCGTTCTGGCCCGACCAGATCGCTTCGGAAAGGTCCTTGCCGACCTTCTCCTGATCGATGTCGAAGGCAGCCACGAACTCGATGTCCTTGACGTGGTAGCCGCCGAGGTCGACATGCATAAGTCCGGGAACCTGATCCGCCGGATCGGCGTCCTTGTAGTACTGGACTCCCTGGATGAAGGAGTTGGCGCAGTTGCCGACGCCGACAATGGCAACTCGTACCTTGTCGTCACCGCCACGGCTGGCGCCGTTGCCGTTTCCGTTAAGTCCGTTCTCAGTCATGGGTAAGCGAAAGTCTCCTGTGGGTGGGGTGGCATCTCTTGCCGGTTGGGCACCGGTCCGCACGCTGATCAGGGGCAAAAAGCCACGCCTGATCCGGGCGCGGGGCCGGGTAGACCCCTAATGACACCACAAAACGGCCCCGGTTACAGGCTGCCGGGCATTAATTTCGGGCCTGTCCGCCTATTCAGTCGCGGCCGCGTCGAGCTTCTTCAGCTCGGTCCGGACATGCCAGACCCGCTGGAGGGTGGTGATCGCGGTCAATCCCGCCATCACGTAAATGGCGATCGGCAGCAGGTCAAAGCCCGAGATCACTTCCTCCCCGCCGAGGACCAGCCCGGCCGAAAGGATCACGACGCGAACCGGCCGGGTGGCGATACCGACCTTGCATTCGACTCCGAGCGCCTCGGCTCGGGCCCGGGTGTAGCTGACCATCAGCGATCCGAGCACGACCACCACGCACATCGCGGCGGCCACGCTGTCACCACTGTCGGCGAACTGCCAGGCGACCGCGGCGAGCACGATGCCCTCTTCGATCCGGTCGAGGGTGGAATCGAGGAAGGCGCCGAACAGCGTGCCCTTGCCCGACATCCGCGAGTAACGGCCGTCGAGGGTGTCCATCACCGAACCGATGATGAAAGCGATGCCGGCGAAGAAGAAATCGCCGTGAAGCACGAGACCGGCGGCGATCAGGTTTCCGACCAGCCCCATCATCGAAATCGCGTTCGGGGTCAGCCGGGACTGGATGAGAGCGTTGCGGGCCTGCTCCCGGAATTCCTGGGCTGGCCTGCGCGAACCGTTCTGGCCGCCTCCCGGGCCGGACGAAGACTCCATGCGGGGAACTCTAGAGGTTGGAGCCGTGGCTCACCGGTCGGGGCGACAGTCCCGGTCGGAGCCGAACCGGGCCCCGGGGCTGAAGTCGGCGGCGACCTTGAGCGATCCGGGGCGATCGAGCGTGACCCGGGTCCAGTCACCCCGGCCCGGCTCGACACAACCAAATCCGCTCTTGACCTTCCAGTAGGGGGTCGACCTGATTCTCACCTCGAAGCTGCCGGCGATCGGCGCCGCGACCGCGAAGCCGTCGGTGTCAAGTTCGGTCAGGCGGGCCGGACGGGCGACCATCGGCTGCGCGCCGATCACCTTGAACAGTCGCCAGTCGCCGCCGACCGGGATCTCCCTGAGGAACGGAAGCCCGGAGCGGATCAGGGCCGCCTCCTTCTCCCCGGCGTAGTCGAGTTCGGTGTCGGCCGGCAGGGCCACATACCCGACCGCGAGCCGGTCGAGCCACTGTCGGTACCGGTTCGGGCCGAGCCGGTCGGCATAGAAGAGCGGGTTGAAGTTGCGGTCGGTCTGCCGCTCCCAGCCGCGCGCGAGCGGGAATTCCGGGGCCGCCCGGGCAGCTTCCCAATGGGAGGCGATCGGCACCACCTCGACCCTGGCCGGCTCGCGTACGAGGCGTGGCTCGAGGGCGTCGGCCAGAGGCTGGTAGAAGGCCTGGGTCACCGCCGGATCGTCATCGGTCAGCTTGAGATCCCGGATCACCGGCCCGGTCTGCCACCAGACGATCATCGGCAGCAGGATGATCAGCACGCCGCGGCGCCACAGTTTCGGGGTCAGCGGCTCGGCCGCCAGCACGCAGAGCAGGACCGGCCCGAGCAGCAGGGCCCCGAGCCGGTTGACGTTGCCTCCCATCGGCGTGCTGAGCACATAGGAGGCGACCAGGGCGCCGGCGTAGACGAGCATCCCGGTGCGGACCAGGCGCTGGCCCGGAGGGACCATCCAGGCGCTGACCAGGGTCAGGCCGATCGCCGGTATGAAGCTCGAAGTGACATACGGCTCGTCGCCTCCGCCGGGAAAGAGCAGCGCGACGATCGCGGCGACCAGGAAGGAGACTCCGGCCAGCTCCAGACCGCGGCGGTCGGGTCGCTCGGCAAGGAAATGCGCGAAGCCGAGACAGGCCAGGAAAAGGGCGGCGACCGGGCTGGCCAGACCGACCGAGCCGGCCAGAAGCAGCGCCGGGATACGCAGGCCGCGCTGCGAGGCGAAGACCGCCGCCATGGCCAGCAGGCAACCGAGGGCGAAGGTGAGCCGCCCCGAAAACAGGCTGATCGTGGCCGCGAAGGCGAACCAGATCGCCCCGGCCTGGGCCCGCTCGCCCCACTCGCGCCGGACGATCAGGGTGAAGAGGATCACCGTTCCGATCACCGCCAGTGAACCCATCACCCGGAAGCCGAGCCAGGCCCCGAGCGGCGGCGAAAGCAGGGAATAGGACGGCAGGTAGTGGCCGGCGAACCAGTAGTTGTTCCAGACCGTCGGCCCGGAGAGTTCGAACAGCTCGGTGCGGAAGGTCTGGGCGGCGTGATCGGCGCTGTGGGGCGCCATGATCAGGTAGATCACCGCGAGCCCGACCACGACGAGCAGCGGCGCGGCCAGGAATCCCCACGCGGCCGGGCTGGTCAGGGAACGGAGTCGCACCGCCGGGCCTCCGCTCAGGCCTCGGCCCGTTGGCGCTCCGCCTCGCGGCTCCAGGCCCAGGTCTCGGGTTTGATCTCGGCCAGCACTCTCGAAGCGATCAGGAAGGAGAGCCCGGCGACGCCCCAGCCGAGCACGGCATCGATCCAGTAGTGGTTCGCGGTGACCACGGTGACCCAGGCGACCACCAGCGGCCAGCCCGCCCAGAAGGTCTTGGCGAACCAGTTCCTGCAGACCTGGAAACCGGTGACGCCGATCATCAGGGCGACCGCGCAATGCATCGAAGGCACCGCGGCGAAGGGGTTGATGAAGAGCTTGGCCAGGGCGGAGTCGTGGTTGACGCTGGACTGGGCGTTGACCGTGTCAATGAATCCGTACTCGGGGTACATCCGCGGCGGGGCGGTCGGGAAGCCGATGTAGCCCACCAGTGCGATGCCCATCGAGACGAAGAGCATGTTGCGGAAGAAGTAGTAGTAGTCGTTGCGGAACAGGTACATCCAGATCAGGAAGCCGAGCGCCACCGTGAACTGGCTGTTGAGGTAGATCGTGTTGGCGATGTCGATCAGCCAGGTGAAGCCGTGAAGGGCGCTCTGCACACCAGGTTCGAAGAACATCCCGAGGGTGCGTTCGGTGTCGATCACCCGTTCGCCGTTGGCGAAGGCGACATTGGCCCGGCCATCGGCCATTCCGCGCGCCATCTCGTAGAAGGTGTCGGCGAGCACATAGAGCAGGAGCTGGCGAAAGAGGTCAGGCCAGCCGCGGGGGAGCCACTCCCCGATCCGGACGATCAGCGCGGGCATGACTGCTCAGTCTAATGGCGCGCGCAGATTTCTCTCAGGAAGCCTCGGGTAGGCTCCGGCTTTCCAGTCATGGAGCGAGAACGGCCAGCCCGACCCCACAGTGATCAGCGACCCCCGATCGCCTGTCTCGGCGAGGCGATCGCGGATCTGATCTGCGAGCGGAACCTGGCCAAGGGGGAAGCACCCGGGCCCTTCGTTCCGTGGCCGGGAGGGGCGCTGGCTAACGTAGCCGTGGCGATCGCCCGAAGCGGCGCCCCGGCCGCCCTGGTCGGCGGGGTTGGCGGTGACGGCTGGGGGCGCTGGCTCGCCGACGGGCTGGAATCCGAAGGCGTCTCAACCAGATGGCTGGCCACACTCGACGGGGCAGACACTCCGGTCGCCCTGATCGAGTTCGATTCCGGAAACGAGCCCGCTTTCCAGGTCTACGGCGAACACATCGGGCCGACCATGGCCGCCACCGGCGACTTCCTTGAAGAGGCGATCACCGGTTCCCGGGCGGTGGTCATCGGTTCGAACACGATGGTCGGCGAAGTCGAGCGGAATGTGACCCGGCGCGCGGTCGAGCTGGCTGCCGCGGCCGGGCTGCCGGTGCTGCTCGACCCGAACTACCGGCCCAACCGCTGGACCAGCGAAGAACCGGCCCGCGATTTCTGCCGGGAATTGAGCGGGTCGGCAACGGTGGTCAAGCTGAACCAGGGGGAAGCGGAAATGATCACCGGGATCGGGGAGCCGCTCGCCGCGGCCCGGGATCTCCTCAAGCTCGGCCCGGAGCTGGTCGTGGTCACCAACGGTGAGGGGGAAATCGTCACCGCCGGTGCGGTCGAGGCGCGGCATCGTCCCGAGCCGGTCGAAACGGTAAGTCCGCTCGGAGCGGGTGACGCTTTCATGGGCGGCCTTGCGGCCGGTCTCGCCGGGCTCGACTGGGACCTTTCCCGCGCCGCCGAGGTGCTCCCCGGGGCGGCCCTCGCGGCGGCCGCGGTCTGCGGGCACTGGGGAGCCCAGTAACCGGTGGCTGCCTGGCGGGCGAAAGTCGCGAAGAAGGAATGGAAACGGCCCACCCGGGCCCGGGTGCGGGCGATCCGCGACCGGCTGCGGGAGATGTACGGGCGCCCGGTCAACCTGCCGCACCGCCAGCCGATCGACGAGCTGGTCCGGACCATCCTCTCCCAGGCGACCAGTGACGCCAATCGCGACCGGGCCTTTGCCGGTCTGAGGGACCGCTTTGATGACTGGGAGGCGGTTCGCGACGCCCCCGAGTCCGAGGTCGAGGCGGCGATCCGGCCCGGGGGCCTCAGCCGTCAGAAGGCGCCGCGGATCCAGGCCGTCCTCAGGGAGATCGAGGACCTCGACCTCGGCTGGCTCGAACACGCCGACCGCGCCCTTGCGATGGAGTTCCTGACCGGACTGCCCGGGGTAGGGCGCAAGACGGCGGCCTGCGTTCAGGTCTTCACCTGGAACCGGCCGGAGATCCCGGTCGACGTTCATGTGTTTCGGATCGGCGGAAGGCTGGGGCTGTTCCGGCCGAACGCTTCCTTCGAGGAAGCCCACGATGAACTGCTGGCGCTGGTCGACCCGGCCGATTCATACGAATTCCACATGAACCTGATCCGTCACGGGCGCACTCTTTGCCGACCGACGCCGCTCTGCCGCGAGTGCGACCTGCGCCGGATGTGTCCCTACGGCCGCGGACCGGGGTCGGAACGGCAGCCCGCGGGGCGCACCCGGGAAGGCGGCCCGCAGAGCGGGGTCGGAACGGTAGGACGCGGATCGGGGTCCGAAGGGTAATATTCCCGGCGTTCGGCGCACCGTCCACTTTTGCGCCGCCCGTCCATGAACAAGAAGCCCTTCGTCATATTTGGTCTCCTCCTGATCCTGCTGGCAGTGGTGATCCCGTTCTGGGCATTCGAGAAGGACGGCAACACCGCCAACAACGAGGGGATTCCCTCCGAGAGCACGCCGGGCAAGCAGCTCTTCCAGACCAACTGCGGCAACTGCCACACGCTCTACGCGGCCGGCACCGACGGTGACTTCGGTCCGAACCTCGACGCCAAGCTCGCTCCGGCCGGCCCGCCCGCCGACGAGACCGCAGTCAAGGGAATCAAGACCCAGGTCATGGCGGCCATCGAAGAAGGCGCCGACAGCCCCGACGTTCCCGGCCGCATGCCCGCCGGCATCGTCACCGGCACGGTCGCCGACGAGATCGCCGACTTCGTCGCGCATTACGCCGGCGAAGGTTAGGGACAACAAGTCGTCATCCGGTCTTCGCCGGATGACAACGGGAACCCGCCGGCCCGCTTGATTCGCTGATGGTCGGGCCGGCTCCGATTGATCAGTCTCCGCATCGTTCGGGCCCTTGCCGGGTTTATCCTCCTGACAGCGGTTGGGGAACCGCAGAAGGCGCGTTGCCGCGCCTCGCCCCAGACCAAAAGGAGAGAACTTGATGTTCAACACCAAGAACCGCGTGGTCTTCGCCCTGCTGGCGATCTTCACGCTTTCCGCGCTGCTGGCCGGCCCGGCCCAGGCCAAGCGCAAGCACAAGCCGAAGAAGCCGAACACCGTCAAGGTGATGTCCCGCAACCTGTATCTGGGAGCCGACCTCGGCCCGGCGATCAACTCGTCCGACGCCGCCGACTTCATCAGCAAGAACGGCCAGATCCTGAGGGACGTGGACACCAACAACTTCCCGGTCCGGGCCAGGGGCCTCGCCGGCGAAATCAGGAAGGTAAGCCCGGACCTCGTCGGCCTTCAGGAAGTCGCTCTCTGGCGCACCGGCGACGCCAGCTTCACGCCCTCGATCACCGGTGAGTACACGGCCTCTACCGTCAAGGTGGACTTCCTCGCCGACCTGCTCGCGCAGCTCAACAAGGGTGGAGTCAAGCGCTACCGGGTGGTCAAGGTCCAGAACGAATTCGACTTCGAGGCACCCGCCGACTACGACAATGATCCCGCCACCGGCGCAGTCACTCTCGGGGGCGAGATCAACGGTCGCCTGACCATGCGTGACGCGGTCCTGGCCAAGGTCGGTGCCGGCATCCGCACCCGCAACATCAAGTCCGGCAACTACGAGCACATCTTCCAGCCGGTCATCTCCGGAATCCCGGTCAAGGTGAAGCGCGGCTGGCTTTCCGCTGACGTGAAGGTCCGCAAGAGCAAGTGGTTCCGCTTCGTAAATACGCACTTCGAGGCCTTCGGCGAACCGCAGATCCGCGAGCAGCAGGCCAAAGAGCTGCTGGCCGGACCGCTCAAGAGCGGTACAAAGCCCGCGGTTCTGGTCGGTGACCTGAATTCGGATGACGACACCGTCTCCGAGGATGACGCGCTCGCCTACGACGCCCTGACCAAGGGCGGCATGGTCGATCGCGGCACGCAGAAGATGACCTTCGGCGTGGACAGCGGCATCATCACCGACGATGCCCCGACCAACTTCAACCAGACGATCGATCACGTGATGACCAATCGTCCGAAGTCGGTCAAGCTGCTCGCCTCCGGGGTGACCGGAACCAAGCCGCTCAACGGCTACTGGGATTCCGACCACCGCGGAGTCTGGTCGAACCTGCGCATTCCGTAGCGCAACGAGACAAACCGAATTGCCGGAAAGGCCCGCATTTGCGGGCCTTTCTTCGTTAATTTGACGTTCTGTACAAAATCTTATACAGTCCCACTTAGATTTTTGACCATGACCGCACCCTCATGCGGTCTCTGACACATCCAAACAGGAGAAACACAGTGGGAAAGACGATTGGAATCGACCTCGGCACGACGAACTCGTGCGTAGCGGTTCTCGAAGGCGGCGAACCGACCGTTCTCGAGAACTCCGAGGGCGGGCGCACCACCCCGTCGGTGGTCGCCTTCAATGACAAGGACGAGCGGCTGGTCGGCACCGTAGCCAAGCGCCAGGCCGTGATGAACCCGGAAAACACGATCTTCTCGATCAAGCGCTTCATGGGCCGCAAGGAGGCCGAGGTCAAGGAAGAGGAGACGATGATCCCGTACAAGGTCGAAGCCGGCCCGAACGGGGATGTCCGCGTGGACGTGCGCGGCAAGCAGTACTCGCCGCCCGAGATCAGCGCGATGATCCTCGGCAAGCTGAAGGCGGACGCCGAAGCCAAGCTCGGCGAGACGGTCGACTCGGCCGTGATCACCGTCCCGGCCTACTTCAACGACGATCAGCGCCAGGCGACAAAGGACGCCGGCAAGATCGCCGGACTCGACGTCAAGCGCATCATCAACGAGCCGACCGCGGCCTCGCTGGCCTACGGCCTCGACAAGGAAGACACCGACCAGACGATCCTGGTCTTCGACCTCGGCGGCGGCACCTTCGACGTGTCCGTGCTCGAGATCGGTGACGGCGTCTTCGACGTGAAGTCAACCGCCGGTGACAACCACCTCGGCGGCGACAACTTCGACAAGGCAGTCGTGGACTGGCTGGTCGCCGAGTTCAAGAAGGACCAGGGAGTCGACCTGGCCGCCGACAAGAACTCGCTGCAGCGCCTCTACGAGGCGGCGGAGAAGGCGAAGATCGAGCTGTCCTCCGCCCAGGAGACGCAGATCAACATCCCCTTCATCACCGCGGTTGAAGGCCAGCCCAAGCACCTCGACATCAAGCTGACCCGCTCCAAGCTGAACGAGCTGACCGCCGACCTGCTCGACCGCGTGGTCGGGCCGGTCAAGCAGGCGCTCTCCGACGCCGACGCCAGCGTGGACCACGTGGTCCTGGTCGGCGGCATGACCCGTATGCCCGCGGTCCGCGAGAAGGTCACCGAGCTGACCGGCAAGGAGCCGCATCAGGGTGTCAACCCGGATGAGGCCGTGGCGGTCGGTGCCGCGATCCAGGCCGGCGTGCTGGCCGGTGACGTCAAGGACGTGCTGCTGCTCGACGTCACCCCGCTCACCCTCGGTATCGAAACCAAGGGCGGCGTGATGACCAAGCTGATCGAGCGCAACACGACCATTCCGTCCCGCAAGTCGGAGGTCTTCTCGACCGCCGAGGACAACCAGCCCTCGGTCGAGATCCACGTCCTCCAGGGCGAGCGCGAGATGGCTACCTACAACAAGAGCCTCGGCAAGTTCCAGCTGACCGGCATCCCGCCGGCTCCGCGTGGCATGCCGCAGATCGAGGTCACCTTCGACATCGACGCCAACGGCATCATCAACGTGACCGCGAAGGATCTCGGCACCGGCAAGGAGCAGAAGATCGAGATCAAGTCCGGTTCCGGACTCTCGGACGACGAGATCAACAGCATGGTCTCCGACGCCGAAGCGCATGCCGACGAGGACAAGAAGCAGCGCGAGCTGGCCGAAGCCAAGAACATCGGCGAGAACGCCGCCTATACCTCGGAGAAGCAGCTGACCGAGCTCGGCGACAAGATCGACGGTGCCTCGAAGACCGAGATCGAAGACAAGATCGCGGCCCTGCGGGGATCGCTTGATTCGGAGGACGCCGAGGACATCAAGGCGAAGACCGAAGAGCTCCAGGCCGCCTTCCACAAGGTGTCCGAGCAGGTCTACCAGGCCGCCCAGGCCGAGCAGGCTGCGGGCGCCGAAGGTGGCGCTGATGCCGGAGCCGCTTCCCCGGATGAAGAGGAAGTGATCGACGCCGAAGTGGTTGACGAGGACGAGAACAAGTGATCCAGGAGCCGGAAGAGACCACGGGCCAGCCCGAGGTGGAAGAGGTCGTCGACGCCGAAGTGGTGTCGGCGGCCGATCCGGCTGTCGAGGACGCCGTGGTCGTTGAAGACGCGATCGCCGAAGAGGCGGCCGCCGAAGCGACCGTGGAAAGCGACCTGGCGGCGCTGGTCGAGGAGGCCCGCAGCCAGCGGGACGAATACCTCGACCTGGCCCAGCGGACCAAGGCCGACTTCGACAACTACCGCAAGCGCGTCGCGGCCGAAAGCCAGGCCCAGATCGAACGGGGCCGGCTGGAAGTCGTCTCCGGCCTGATCGAGGCGATCGACAACCTCGAGCGGGTACTCGAAGCGGCCGGAATCGAGCAGGAAGCCGCACTCGGCGGATCCCTGCCGGAGGACGCCCCGGTCACCCGGCAGGGCGTGATCGTCGCCTACCGCGACCTTCAATCGGTCCTGCGCAAGGCCGGGGTCGAAGCCTTCGACTCGAAGGGCGAGGCATTCGACCCCAACCTCCACGAGGCGCTGCAGGCGCTGCCGGCCGAAGGCGTCGAGTCAGGCGTCGTAATCGAAGAGATGCAGAAGGGCTACCGCGCCGGGGAAAGTGTGATCAGACACGCCCGCGTAGTGGTCAGCCAGTGATGAAGAGAAAGTGAACGCCGTATGGCGAAAGACCTTTACGAAGTCCTCGGCGTAGGCAAGAAGGCTTCACAGGAAGAGATAAAGAAAGCCCACCGCAAGCTGGTGCGGCAGTATCACCCGGACCGCAATCCGGATGACAAGGCGGCCGAGGACAAGTTCAAGGAGATCCAGGCGGCCTACGACATCCTCGGTGACGAGGAGAAGCGAAAGCAGTACGACTCCGGCGGCGGGATCTTCGGCGGCTTCGGCCAGGGCGGCGGCAACCCGTTCGGCCAGAGCGGCGCCCAGGGCAATCCCTTCGGCCAGGGAGCTCCCGGCGGGATCGGTGACATCTTCTCGACCATTTTCAGCCGCGGCGGGGGCGGCCCCGCCGGGCCGGAACGCGGTCGCGATCTTGAAACCGACGCCCGCATCTCCTTCGACGATGCGATGGCCGGTACCCAGCTCACGGTCACGATCCCGAAGTCGGAACGCTGCCCGACCTGCTCGGGTTCCGGCGCCGAACCGGGTACCAGCCCGGAGACCTGCCCGCGCTGCGGCGGTCGCGGAGTCGAGGCCCAGGGCCAGGGGTTCTTTTCAATCAGCCAGCCCTGCCCGCAGTGCCAGGGCACCGGCCAGATCATCCCCAGTCCATGCCACACCTGCGGCGGCTCGGGCCTTACCCATCAGACCAAGCGCTACAAGGTGAACATCCCGGCCGGAGTCAAGGACGGCACCCGCATCCGCGTCGCCGGCAAGGGCGAGGCGGGGGTGCGCGGCGCGCCTTCAGGCGATCTTTTCGTAACCATCCAGGTTTCTCCCTCCCCGGTCTTCAAGCGGCTCGATGACGGCAACCTCGAGGTCGAGGTTCCGGTCTCGGTCACCGAGGCGATGCGGGGCGGGACGATCGAGGTGCCGACCCTTTCCGGGACCAAGCGGATCCGGGTTCAGGCTGGCACCCAGAACGGCGCGATCCAGCGCCTGCGCGGCGAGGGACCGCCGAAAGCCGGCGGCAAGGGTCGTGGCGACATCCGCTACCGGTTGAATGTGGTGATCCCGAAGGAACTGACAGATGATCAGCGCCGGGCGGTTGATCAGCTCGCCGAATCGATGAACGGCGACGACCCGCGGGCCGAGCTGCTGCGCCGGGCGAAGGC
>JAIBCJ010000053.1 GCA_019694145.1 Solirubrobacterales bacterium
GGAGTGATCAACCCGGCCGATGTGACCCGCACCGGGCCGAGTCGATCAGCCGAGTCGGCGCCGCGCCGGGCGTCCGAATAGTCGTTGGCCAGGTTGGTGCCGATCTGGATCATCACGCTGGCCGCCAGAGCCGCCAGGAAGACCCCGAGCCGCGGCAGGTCGCCGGCCACGTATATCGCCGCGGCGGTACCGACCAGAACCGGCGCGATCGCGGCGGGAAGGGTGCGCGGCCGGGCCGCGTTCAGCCAGATCCTCACGGACGCCTGGGGAACTTGTTGAAGTCCGGCTTGCGTCCCTCCTGGAAGGCGTTTCGGCCCTCCTGGCCCTCTTCGGACATGTAGAAGAGCAGCGTCGCATCATGGGAGAGCTGCTGGAGGCCGGTCAGGCCGTCCTCTTCGGCGTTGAAGCTGGACTTGAGAAGCCGCAGGGAGAGGGGGGAGAGGTGGAGCATCTCCCGGCACCAGGCCACGGTTTCCTTCTCGAGGTCATCGACCGGCACGACCGCGTTCACCAGTCCCATGTCGAGGGCCTCTTCGGCGGTGTAGTGGCGGCAGAGGAACCAGACTTCCTTGGCCCGCTTGACCCCGATGTTCCGGGCCAGCAGGCTGGCACCGAAACCGCCGTCGAAGGACCCGACCCGGGGCCCGGTCTGGCCGAAACGGGCGTTGTCGCCGGCGATCGTCAGGTCGCAGACCAGATGAAGGATGTGGCCGCCGCCGATCGCGTATCCGGCGACCATCGCGATGACCGGTTTCGGGGTGCGCCGGATCTGGACGTGGAGGTCACCGACATCGAGCCGGCCGACGCCTTGCTGGGCGACTTCGTCATCGCCGATGTAGCCGTCATCGCCGCGAATGCGCTGGTCCCCGCCGGAACAGAAGGCTTCCTTGCCGGCCCCGGTGAAGATGATCGCCCCGACTTCGGTGTCGTCCCGGGCTTTCTCGAAGGCGTCACGCAGCTCCGCGAGGCACTGGGGCCGGAACGCGTTCCGGACCTCGGGCCGGTTGATGGTGATCTTCGCGATACCTTCGGCCTTCTCGTAGAGGATGTCGGAGTATTCTCCGGCCGACCGCCATTCGATCGGCTCGTAAAGCGTCTCTTCCGGGGGTGCGTTGCGGTGTCTTTCGGGCAAGTCCGGTACTCCGTTCGTCAGGCCGGAGCCAGGATGGCTCGCGGCAAGCAAGATTTGAGAGCACCACGATAAACGAGGTCAATTGAAACTCGACAACTGGCTGGCCCAGAGATCGCAGAGCTGCCCCGACCGGATCGCCCTGATCGCGGACGGCGAGTCAATGACCTACGCCCAGCTCGAAGAGGAAGCGGTCCATGCGGCCCGGCGCCTTGCCGCCTGGGGAGTGCGCCGCGGGGCGACCGTTGCGATGAACATGCGGCCGGGCCGGGACAAGATCATCCTCGTCCATGCTCTGATGAAGACCGGCGCCGTGCTTCTGCCGATCAGCCCGAAGCTTTCACCGGAGGAACGGGCCAAGGCAATCGAGTCCTGTGACGTCTCCGTCGACCTCGATGACCCCGGAAAGCTCACCCATACCGAAGCCGACATGCCGCTGCTCGGTGAGCACGACATGTCCGACCCGCATTGCCGCATCCTGACCAGCGGGTCGACCGGCAGGCCCCACACCGTTTCCCTTTCCTACGGCAACCATCTCTTCAGCGCGATGGGCTCCGCCTTCAACATCGGCGTCGACCCCTCCGACCGCTGGCTGTGTGCGCTGCCGACCAGCCACATCTCCGGGCTCTCGATCGTGATGCGCTCTGTGATCTACGGCACCGCGATGGTGCTCCAGGACCACTTCGAACCGGAGGCGATCACCGACGCGATCGAGCGCGACGGGGCGACCGTGATCTCGCTCGTGTCGACGATGCTGCTCAGGTTGCTCGACGAGGGGGTCGACCTCACCGCTCCTCGCGCAATCCTGGTCGGAGGCGGACCGGTGCCGGCCAGCGCCCTGTCGGAAGCTCTCGACCGCGGTGCCCGGGTGATTCAGACCTACGGGCTGACCGAGACCTGCTCCCAGGTGACCACCCTCGAAGTGGCCGAAGCGCGGCGCAAGGTCGGTTCGGTCGGCCGCCCCCTGCTCACTTCGCACCTGCGGATCCAGGGTGGCGAGATCCTGGTTCAGGGCCCGACCGTTTCGGCCGGCGCCCTCGACGCCGACGGCTGGCTTCACACTGGTGACGTCGGCTGGATCGACGAGGACGGCTTCCTCTACGTTCAGGGCCGGACCGACGAGATGATCATCACCGGCGGTGAAAACGTCATTCCGGCCGAGGTCGAGGACGTGCTGGTCCAGCACCCGGAGATCCTCGAAGCAGCCGTCATCGGCCGGCCCGACCCGGAATGGCAACAGGCCGTAACGGCGGTCGTGGTCGCCCGGGACGGGGTCGTGGTCGACCTCGACGGCGTGCGGAGCCACTGTGAAGGCAAGCTCGCCCCGTACAAGATCCCGAAGGCAATCGAACTGGTTCAGGAGTTGCCGAAGACCCCCTCCGGCAAGCTTCACCGGGCAGCCCTGCTCAAGTCATAGAGCCGCCCCGCTCAAGTCATGGAGCCGCTCCGGGCGGGTAACCCATAGCATCAGGGTCATGAGCACCCAAGACATCTTCTACGACAAGGACGGCGACCTCTCGAAGCTCGAGGGCAAGACCGTCGCGATCCTCGGATTCGGCTCCCAGGGCCACGCCCATGCCCTGAACCTGAAGGATTCGGGTGTGAACGTCGTAGTCGGCCTTCGCGAAGGTTCCGCCAGTCGCGAGCAGGCCGCCGCGGCCGGCCTCGAAGTCCTTTCTGTCGCCGACGCCTCGAGCAAGGGCGACATCGTGATGATCCTCCTGCCGGATGAGAAGCAGGCCGAAATCTGGGAGAACGAGATCAAAGACGGGATTGCCGAAGGCAACCTGCTGATGTTCGCCCACGGTTTCGCGATCCGCTTTGATCAGATCGTGCCGCCGGCCGGCGTTGACGTCGGCATGGTCGCCCCCAAGGGCCCCGGTCACATGGTCCGCCGTCAGTTTGAAGAAGGCTCGGGTGTTCCCTGCCTGATGGCGGTTGAGCAGGACGCAACCGGAAACGCCCACGACCTCGTGCTCGCCTATGCGATCGGCGTCGGTGGCGGTCGCGCCGGGATCATCGAAACCACCTTCAAGGACGAATGCGAAACCGATCTCTTCGGTGAGCAGGCCGTGCTCTGCGGCGGCGCCACCGAACTGGTCCGGGCCGGTTTCGACACGCTGGTCGAAGCCGGTTACGACCCGCGCCTGGCCTACTTCGAGTGCCTGCACGAGTTGAAGCTGATCGTCGACCTGATGTACGAGAAGGGGATCCAGGGCATGCGCTACTCGATCTCCAACACCGCCGAGTACGGTGACCTGACCCGCGGCAAGCGGGTGATCGGCGAGGATTCACGCGCCGCGATGAAGGAGATCCTCGGCGAGATCCAGTCCGGCGAGTTCGCCAAGGAGTTCATCGGCGAAAACCAGGCCGGCAACGCGAACTTCGACCGCATGCGCCAGGAAGGCAAGGATCACAAGGTCGAGATCGTGGGCAAGGAGCTCCGCGACATGATGCCCTGGATCAACCAGGAGTTCTGAGCACGCGGGCCCAGAGCCCACCAGCCGCCCGCTGGCTTCGTCGGCGGCCGGGGAATGACAGCTCACGTGCCCGCGCACTATCGCGGTCATTCCCGGCCTGTCTCCTCGCCAGCAAACGGCTGGAGGGCTCTGACCTCCGCGTCCCGGCTTTCCTTCTTGGCAGCGAACGGCTGGCGGCCCCTGAACTTTGCGCTTTCAAAGTCTCGTTCTCGCCAGCGAACGGCTGGAGGGCTCTGACCTCCGCGTCCCTGGGGCTTCGTGCCCGGATTCGTTGGGATTTTCGGGGCGTTTACAGGAGAACGCCGCTTCAGCGAGTAGGTTTCCCGTGGCCCCGGTCCCGGGGGAAGACCTTTAGAAGGAGTCGTGATGACTGATACACCAACCCCCACACCTGGCGGCGAAGAAGAGATCGTCGTTTCAGAGGTGAGCGAGTCCGTCGTCGTCCCGGGTGGCTACCCGGTGGACGTGGACGCCCAGCTTCTGCCCGAGTACTCGCGGTTCATGCCGCTGATCAAGTGGCTGATCCTGCTGCCCCACTACATCGTGCTCTTCTTCCTCGGGATCGGCGCCATGTTCGTGGCCTTCATCGCCTTCTTCGCCACCCTGTTTACGGCGAAGTACCCGGAAGGCATGTGGAACTACATGGTCGGCGTTCACCGTTGGGCCCTGCGAGTGATGGCCTACAACTTCCTGATCACCGACAACTACCCGCCGTTCACGCTCCAGGAAACCGACGAGGACACGATTCAGCTTGTGGCCGAATACCCGGAGCGGGTCTCGCGCTGGCGTCCCTTCTTCGCCGGGCTGATCTGCATTCCGTACGCGATCGTCGCCTCGCTGATCTACATGGTTGCGAGCATCTGCTCCTTCTTCGCTTTCTTCACGATCCTCTTCACCAAGAAGATCCCCGCTGGCCTCTTCAACGTGATCCGCAACGGATTCACCTGGAATCTCCGGGCCGGCTTCTACTCCTACTGGATGTCCACGGAGTACCCGCCCTTCGAGTGGGACGAGGACTGACCCTCGCCGCTCCAGCGGTAATCAGTTACACCGAAAGGGCGGCCTCCGGGCCGCCCTTTCTTGTGGTTGAAGGGTCTGGCCCGGGCGGCGCCCGGAACCACCAGGACGACGCTGACCTTCGTCAACGGCCGGAAACGGCAGCTCAAGTACCCACGTACGATCGCGGCCATTTGCGGCCTTATTCCTCAGCAGCCCCGCCCTGGAGGCCCCTGGCATCCACCCGCTGAAGTTGGGTGGCGTTGGCATGTCGCGAAAGGCAGTTTTCTGCCGTATACCGGCAGAAACTTGCCTCTCGCCGTCTTCCCGACCCCGTTCCGGGGCTGGTGCCTATGGATTTCGTTCATATAGACGAAATCCATACCCGCCTCCCGAAACCGGGGCCTGAAACCGGCCCTGGAGGTGCCACGGGACGAGGGAAGCCCCGCGATTTCCCCGTCACCTGCCCTGTTCCACCAACTGGGTCGGAATCTCGGCAGTCGGGCCGGAAATCCGACCCCGCGTCCTCCAAACCAGGGTGGTGCAAAGAAAACGGGCGGCTCTGAGGCCGCCCGTTTTCGGATTTCTGTCGCCTCTCGGCCCGTGTTACTGGGCCGGGGGAGGAGGCGGGGGCTGCTCCTCGGACACCGGGGCGGGATCGAGCGGGGCGGCGTCGCTGGCGGGAAGAGCGCCGGCGGGCGGATCGACCTCGACCGGGGTCTCGTCACCGACCGGCGGGTACTCGTCGCGCATCAGGTAGATGTACGCGGAAGCCCGGGTTGACCAGCCCATCAGGTAGGCAATCGCGTTGTGGATCGCCGCCGGCTGGTAACCGCGGAAAACGATGGTCAACCAGGAGATCAGCGCGACGGCCATCAGGGCGTAGCTCATGGCGTAGGAGAGAACGAGCAGCGGGATCGCCAGGATGAGCCGGAACAGGTCCTTCATGCGGCTTTGCCTTGCGGCGGGGGGATGGAACTTGACCCGGATCGGGTACGAGTCGTCGTCGCCGATGCCGAAGGGCGGCCAGGCGTCGGTCTGCAGGTACATGAAGCCGTTGACCCGTTGCGTGAAGCGGAGAATCCCGCCCACGAAGTTGTACATCCCCTCCGGGAACCGCCCGACGAAGAGGATCGCGAACCAGGCGATGAAAACCACCACCATCTGGGCGATCACGTAGATGTAGGCCACGATCAGCCACGGAATCGCGACGATCAGGCGGAAGAAGGTGGTGAGCCGGTTCCGTTCTCGCAGATAGTCGGCTTCATATGTGACGGGATACAAGATTCTCTCCTTGGGTTCGGGGGGACTGGTCGAACTTTCATTCAGACTATCCGTCCTCCCGGACCTCGTGAAGATGCATTTGCGACAGGCCGTCCAGGGGCGGGAATCTGTCGAGCTCGGCGACTCAATATCCTCACCCGAGATGACTGATTTCGCCAAGATCCCGGATGACCTGAAGCCCGCCGACGGCCGCTTCGGCTGTGGCCCCTCGAAGGTGCGACCCGAAGCCCTTGAGTCGCTGGCCGAGCGATCGGACCTGATGGGTACCTCCCATCGGCAGAAGCCGGTCAAGGATCTGGTCGGGCGCGTCCGCAGCGGCCTCGGAGAGCTCTTTTCGATTCCCGATGGTTATGAAATCGCCCTCGGAAACGGCGGGGCAACCGCATTCTGGGATGCCGCGGCGGCGTGGCTGGTCCGGGACCGGGCGCTCCACCTGGTCTATGGCGAGTTTTCCCGCAAGTTCTCGCAGGTCACGGCCGGGGCCCCGTTTTTGTCCGACCCCGTCCTGATCGAAGCCGAGCCGGGCAGCGCCCCCGCGCCCGAAAGCCGTGACGGCGTCGACGTGATCGGCTGGGCCCAGAACGAGACCTCGACCGGAGTCATGGTTCCCGTCGAGCGTCCCGCCGGCGCCGACGACGCCCTGGTTCTGATCGACGCGACCTCCGGTGCCGGTGGCCTTCCGGTCGCCCTCGAGGAGACCGACGTCTACTACTTCGCCCCCCAGAAGGCGTTCGGTTCCGACGGCGGTCTCTGGCTGGCCGCGCTGAGCCCTGCCGCCATTGCCCGGATCGAGGAGCTGGACGGTACATCCGGCCGCTGGCAGCCGCCCTTCCTGTCGCTGAAGACGGCGCTCGATAACTCCCGCAAGGATCAGACTTACAACACCCCCGCGCTTGCCACCCTTTACCTGCTGGCCGAGCAGCTCGACTGGATGCTCGCGGGCGGGGGCCTCGAATTCTGCGTCGGGCGGACCCGCGCTTCGTCCTCGCACCTTTACGGGTGGGCCGAGGCAAGTGATTTCGCGACTCCCTTCGTGACCGACCCGGCGCTGCGTTCAATGGTCGTCGGAACGATCGATTTCGACGACTCGATCGACGCGGCCGCGGTCGCGGCGACGCTGCGGGCCAACGGCATCGTTGACGTCGAGCCCTACCGCAAGCTCGGCCGGAACCAGTTGCGGATCGCGATGTTCCCGGCGGTCGACCCCGCTGACGTCGAGGCGCTCACCGCCTGCGTCGACTGGGTGATCGGGAACGCCGGGGTCACCGCGTGAAGAGACTTGACCCACACCGGTTCTCCCGGACCGGCCAACCAGGAGGATTGATTTGAGCGAGCGAGCCAAGGTACTCGTCAAGGAGAAGATCGCCGACAGCGGCGTCGAGCAGCTGAAGGAGAACTTCGACGTCGAGATCGGCGTCGACATGGATGACGCGGAACTGGCCGAACGGATCGGCGAGTTCGACGCGATCCTGATCAGGTCGGCCACCAAGCTCACTCCCGAGTTGATCGAGAAGGCCGACAACATGAAGGTGATCGGCCGGGCCGGCACCGGGGTCGACAACGTCGACATCCCGGCCGCGACCAAGCGGGGCATCATCGTTGCCAACGCCCCCGAATCGAATTCGGTCGCGGCGGCCGAGCACACGATGGCTCTCGCCCTGGCCCTGTTCCGCAACGTGCCGCAGGCCCATTCCGCCCTCGTTGACGGCCGCTGGGACCGGGCAAAGTACAAGGGCGCCGAGCTCTACGGCAAGACCCTGGGGGTGATCGGCTTCGGCCGGATCGGCCAGTTGGTCGCCAAGTTCGCGCAGGGATTCGAGATGGAGGTTCTCGCCTTCGACAAGTTCGTCTCCCACGAGCGGTTTCGCGATCTCGGCGTCGAGGGGGTCGACTCGGCGGAGGAGATCTACCGGCGTGCGGACCTGATCACGATCCATCTGCCGAAGACCCCGGAGACCGTCGACTGGATTGACGCCGAGGCGATCGCCAGGTTCAAGCCCGGCATGCGGATCGTCAATTGTGCCCGCGGTGAGCTGGTCAATCTCGACGCGCTGATCGACGGCCTCGAATCGGGTCAGCTGGCCGGGGCCGCCCTGGACGTGTTCCCGGAGGAGCCGTTCACCGAGCATCCGATCTTCGAGCGGGATGACGTGGTCGTGACGCCGCATCTCGGCGCTTCGACCGCCGAGGCCCAGGACCGGGCCGGTACCGACACGGCCGAGCAGGTGACCGCCGCCCTGACCGGCGGGGTGGTGACCAACGCGGTCAACATTCCGGCTGTGAGTCCGGCCGCGATGGAAGCGGTTGCGCCCTATGTGCCGCTCTGCGAGACGCTCGGAAAGGTCGCGGTCGGCCTGACCCCGGGTTCGATTGACCGGGTCGAGGTCGAGTTCCGCGGCGGCATCGCCGAGAACGACACCCGGCTGCTCGGGATCGCGGTTCAGGCCGGTCTTCTTTCCGGCCACACCGAGGAGGCAGTGAACCTGGTCAACGCTCCGCAGATGGCCGAGGAACGCGGCATCGAGGTGATCGAGATCAAGGACACCACGGCCGACGAGTTCACGGACCTGGTCCGGGTGACGATCCAGTCGGGAGCCGATGTCGTAACCGTCGGAGGAACCACGGTGGGCCCGAAGAACGCGCCTTATCTCGTTTCGATCTGGGGTCAGGGCTTCTACCTGCCGTTCGCCGAGCACATGGCCGTCTTCCGCTACGCCGACCAGCCGGGGATGATCGGGAAGGTCGGATCACTGTTCGGCGAAGAAGGCGTCAACATCGGTTCGGCCGCGGTCGGTGCGGAGGCAGACAGCGACAACGCGGTGATGGTCGTGACCTCCGATGCCCCGGTTTCGGCGCAAACGATCGAAACGATCAAGGCAGTCGACGGTTTCTCGGCCGGATACGCGATCGAGCTCTGATCAACCCGGCTTCCGCGGATAGGCTGGAGCCATGAGAGCTGTCGTCCTGACCGGACACGGGGGACCGGATGACCTGAAGGTTCAGGAGCGTCCGGACCCGCCGGCCGGTCCGGGCGAGGTGCGGGTCGCGGTCAAGGCGGCCGGAGTCAACTTCGCGGACGTGATGGCAACCCGGGGTCTTTACCCGGACGCGCCCAAGCCGCCCTGCGTGATCGGATACGAGTTCGCCGGGGAGGTCGAATCGGTCGGGCCCGGCGTTGAAGGGGTCGCAACCGGAGACCAGGTATTCGGCATGACCATGTTCGGCGGATACGCAGAACTGGTCACCGTCCCGTCCGATGACGTCTTTCCGATTCCCGACGGTTTGTCGCTGGAGCAGGCGGCGGCGCTGCCGGTCAACTACGCGACCGCCCTCGCCGCTCTCGTCGTGATGGGCGGCCTGAGCGAGGGCCAGCGGGTGCTGATTCACGCGGCGGCCGGAGGCGTCGGGATCGCCGCGACCCAGATCGCCCGCCAGGCCGGAGCCGAGATCTTCGGCACCGCCTCTGCCGCCAAACACGAGGTGATCCGGGACCAGGGAGTGGAGCATCCGATTGATTACCGCAACCTCGACTTCGAACAGGAGGTCCGGCGGCTGACCGGGGGAGAGGGCGTCGATCTGATCATCGACGCCACCGGCCCGACCAACTTCCGCAAGGATTACCGGCTGCTGCGGCCCGGCGGCAAGATGGTGATGTACGGGGCCTCCGAAGTGACCTCCGGCAAGGGGATGATCAGCCGGCAGTCGCTCTCGGCTCTGGTCAGGATGCCGCTCGTGGCCACGCCCTGGTGGAAGAGCTTCGGGGTGATGAACGAGAACAAGGGCGTCTTCGGTCTCAACCTGCTCGACTGGTGGAAGGACGAGGGCCTGGTCAGGCTGGGGGCCCTGCTCGAGGCTGGACTGGAGCGGGGAGACTTCACCCCGGTGGTCGACCGCTCCTTCGGTTTTGAGGAAGCCGGTGATGCTCACCGCTTCATCGCCGACCGCCAGAACGTCGGCAAGGTTCTGCTCGAGCCTTGAAACCTGCCAGTTTCCTTGCCAGGGCCGGTTCCTTGAAGTCGCCCCGCTCCTTGCGCTACGCTTGACCCTCGGTATGAATCACCGTTTCAACAGCCCGGCCCTTCTTCTCCTTCTCCCCCTCTGGGGGGACTGATCGCCGGGCGGCGCGATAGCCGCGAGCTGAAAGCAAGATTCGAGTTACTTAGCTAGAAGGAGAAGCACATGTCCAGTCAGGACACAGACGTAAACCGCGTTCAGATATTTGACACGACCCTGAGAGACGGGGAGCAGTCTCCGGGAATCTCGTTGAACGCGAACGAGAAGATCGAGATCGCCCAGCAGCTGGCGCGGCTCGGCGTAGACGTGATCGAAGCCGGCTTCCCGATCGCTTCGCCCGGTGACTTCGAGGCGGTCCAGCGGATCGCCCGTGAGGTTCACGGCCCGACCATCTGTGGCCTGGCTCGCGCCCAGGCCCCGGACATCGACGCCGCCTGGAACGCGATCCGCGATTCCGAGCAGCCCCGGATCCACACCTTCATTTCCACCTCTGACATCCACATCCAGCATCAGATGCGGAACACCAGGGAGGACGTGCTGAAGGGAGCCCGGGCCGCCGTCGCCCAGGCCAGGTCCTACTGTGAGGATGTCGAATTCTCGCCGATGGATGCGACCCGCAGTGATGTCGAATTCACGGCCGAGGTCTGTGCGATCGCGGTCGAGGAGGGTGCCACCGTGGTCAACATTCCCGACACGGTCGGTTACACCACTCCCGCCGAGTACACGAAGTTCTTCGAGGACCTCTACCGCTTCGCCCCTTCGCTGAAGGAAGTGAGGCTGTCGGTCCACTGCCACGACGATCTGGGCCTCGCGGTCGCCAACTCGTATGCCGGCGTGCTGGCCGGCGCCCGCCAGGTTGAATGTGCGATCAACGGGATCGGCGAGCGAGCCGGCAACTGCTCGCTGGAAGAGATCGCGATGCTGATCAAGGTGCGCGAGGACGTTCACGGCCTGCACACCAACATCAACTCGAAAGAACTGGCCCGGGCCAGCCGGATGGTTTCCCGCCTGACCGGCTACGTGGTGCAGCCGAACAAGGCCGTGGTTGGCAGGAACGCCTTCGCCCATGAGTCCGGCATCCATCAGGACGGCGTGCTGAAGGAACGCGAAACCTTCGAGATCATGGACGCGACCGAGGTCGGTTTCGACTCGAACCAGCTGGTGCTGGGCAAGCATTCCGGCCGGCATGCGCTGAAGGACGCGCTGGAACAGCTGGGTTTCGTGGTTGACGGCGAGGCCCTGAACCAGGCTTTCAAGCGGTTCAAGGACGTGGCCGACAAGAAGAAGCAGGTCACAGCGCTGGATCTGGAGGCGATCGTTTCCGACGAGATGCGCGAACGGCCCCAGTCCCATGAGCTGGAATGGTTCGAAGCCGAGGCCGGCAGCGAACGCAAGCCGGTCGGCCGGGTGCGGATCAAGCATCCCTCGGGCGAGGTCACCTCGGGCGAAAGCACCGGTGACGGTCCGGTCGAGGCGGTCTTCGCGGCGATCCTGGCTGCCACCGGCGCCGAAGCGGAGTTGCGCGAGTACCACGTCGGTGCGGTGACCGGTGGCGAAGACGCTCTGGGCCAGGTGACCGTGGTGCTCAAGAACGAGAACGGCACCACATCCGGGCAGGGGGTTTCAACCGACATCATCGAAGCCTCGGCCCGGGCCTATGTCCGCGCGCTCGGCAACCTGCTGGAGGGCAGCGCCATCCGCCAGGCCGAGGAAGCCACTTCGGAAGCCGTCAAGGACCACGCCCCCTAGTCCGTGCCCCGTGGTTTCGCCGCGGGGTCGGTGGTTGCGCCGCGGGGTCGGGCAGCCCTCCAAAAGATGGCGCCACCGTCGCGCTTGTCCCCAGCTGCTCGCTGACCGGAGCAGTAATCGGGAAGCCACTTTGGGAGGGCCACCCGTCCCCGCGGTTTCAGGGGACCGGTGGTTACGCCGCGGGGTCGGGTGAGGATCGCCGGGACGGACGCACGCGCGGCATTCAGCCGCGCTGGTCCTGGAGTGTCCCGGACAACCCTCACCCGACCCCACGGCTACGTGGGGCCGGTGCTGGCCCAAGGTTCCGCGGGGCCGGTGCGGGCAACGGTTGCACGGGGCCGGTGCTGGCCTGCTGCTACGGGGGCGGTGCTGGTCTGTGGGTTGCGTGGGCCTGGGGGTGGCCTGATTCGCGAGGGTCCAGTTTTTGCCACATAGCGCACTCAAGTCCGATCTCGGCCTGGTGGCCTGGATCGAAGTCGGAGTTGGGTGCGTTATGTGGCCTTAACTCCCTCCTCGATCTCCCGGGATCCCGGTCGCTTCTCCCCTGCCCTTTCAGACTCCGAGGTGCCGCACTTTCAGGCCCGGAGGTGCCGCATATTCAGCGCCATCACGGGTCTGAACGTGCGGCACCTTCTGGCCGGGGGGAGAGGCAATCCCCGAGGATCGGGGCGACAGGCACGGACCGTGGTCGAGGGTGGTGAGGTAAAGGTTTGTTAATGGGTGACTGGGGTCACAGACCCGGATTGATCGGGTCTGTACCTTGACTTGGCAGGGTTTTCCTGCGACCTGAACCGCAACATAAGTGAGAAGTGATACCCATGATGGGCAAAGCTATTTTCAGCCTGCTCAGCGTCAACGCTCCGGTCGACCACAACAAGCCGAAGCAGCCCCGGGACGACCGGTAGACGCAAAGGGATCCAGGATCCCCGAACGCTTAGAAAGCCCCGCCACACGGCGGGGCTTTCCTGTTGGAGAGGTCGATCTGACTGCGCCGCAGGTTGATCTGACGGCGCCGCGGGGTTGGTCTGACTTTGCCAAGGGGCTGATCCGACTGCGCCGCAGGGCCGGTCCGGGCCGGCCGGGGAATGGACTTGACAGGACGGGTGTGCGTGATAACGTACAAACGTAATGAGTCAGGCTACGGTCACAGATGCGGCTTCGGAAGCGGCTCCGGATTCCTCCGGTGCGGCCGAGAATGCCGTGGGCGCCCGGGTCAAGGCCCTGCGGGAAGCGATGGATCTTTCGCTGAGGGACCTGTCGGAGCGGAGCGGAGTCAGCCCGACCATGCTCTCCCAGGTCGAGCGGGGCAGCACCAGCCCGACCCTGGCGGTGGCCGAGAAGATCGCCGCCGGGCTCGACCTGAGCCTTTCGCAGTTGTTGCGTCTGGACGAGGTCCAGCATGTCGTGATCAGCCGCTCGACCGACCACCTGGTCCGCAACCGCAAGGGTCACCGCATCGAGGAGATGACGCCCCCCCTGCCCGGGCAGCGGGCTGACGTTTCCTCGCATCGGCTCGAGCCGGGGGCCAGCACCGGCGGGGCGGGTGACGCGCCGATGCATGAGCCCGGCAGCCGGGAGACCGCGGTCGTCCTGAGGGGAAAGGTCGTCCTCGTATTCGAAGGCGACCGCCACCAGCTGACCGAAGGTGACAGCGTCACCTTCGATGCCGATTTGCCACACCATTTTGAAAACGAAAGCGATGAACCCGTCGAGTTCGTCGCTGTAATTGCCGCCGGTCTGCGCCGGGGCTGATCGGGAAGGAGATCAGATGCCAAAGACGATGTTCGAAAAGATCTGGGAAGCCCACGAGGTCCGGGAGAACCTGCTCTACATTGATCTCCACCTCGTCCACGAGGTGACTTCTCCGCAGGCCTTCGAGGGTCTGCGCATGTCGGGCCGCAAGCTGCGCCGTCCCGACAAGACGGTCGCCACCGCCGACCACAACGTGCCGACCGACGGCACCCCGGCCGCGGCGATGATCAAGGATGCGCTCTCGCGCAAGCAGGTCGAAACCCTGGAGCAGAACGCCGCCGACTTCGGCGTGCCGGTTTACAGCCTCGGTTCCGAAACCCAGGGCATCGTCCACGTGATCGGCCCGGAACTGGGCCTGACCCAGCCCGGCATGACCATCGTCTGTGGCGACTCCCACACCTCCACCCACGGGGCGTTCGGGGCGTTGGCCTTCGGCATCGGCACCTCTGAGGTGGAGCACGTGATGGCCACCCAGACCCTGGTCCAGAACAAGCCGAAGACGATGCGGATCAATTACCACGGCAAGCTCGGCGAAGGCGTGACTTCCAAGGACCTGATCCTCGCCACGATCGGCAAGCTCAGCACTTCCGGGATGACCGGTTACGTGGTCGAGTACGCCGGCGAGGCGATCGAGGCCCTGACCATGGAGCAGCGGATGACCGTCTGCAACATGACGATCGAGGGCGGCGGCAAGGCCGGCATGATCGCCCCTGACGAGACGACCTTCGAGTACATGCGGGGCAAGCCGGGCGTGCCCGGGGACTTCGATGCGGCGGTCGAGCGCTGGAAGCAGCTGCCGACCGACGAGGGAGCGACCTTCGATTCCGAGATCAACATCGACGCGACCGAAATCTCGCCGATGGTCACCTGGGGCACGACCCCGGGCATGGTGATCCAGGTCACCGACACGGTGCCGGACCCCGAGAAGATGGATTCGCCCGCAGACAAGGAAGCGGCCGAGCGCGCCCTGCAGTACATGGGCCTCGAAGCCGGAACTCCGATGGAGGAAATTCGCCCGGAGCGGGTCTTCATCGGCTCCTGCACCAACTCGCGAATCTCGGACCTGCGGGAAGCAGCCGGCGCGATCAAGGGCC
>JAIBCJ010000054.1 GCA_019694145.1 Solirubrobacterales bacterium
CGGCGCGGCGCCCTCGACCTGCTGACCGTCGCCTTTCTCGGCCGCTACCAGAACCGTCCCCTGCACCTTTTCGGCCTGCTCGGGCTCGTCCTCGGCTCGCTTGGTTTTCTGATCTGCCTCTACCTCTCGATCATCTGGATCGGTGGCGAGGCGATCGGCGAGCGACCGCTGCTCTTCCTCGGGGTGCTGCTGATCGTGGTCGGGGTCCAGCTGTTCTCACTGGGCCTGCTCGGCCAGATGATGGTGGTCGGCCGGCGGGCCGGTGTCTCCGAGGAGAAGGTGCTGATCGAGAAGGTGCTCAGCCCCGAAAGCGATCCGGAACTCGGTCTCAGCCGGCTGGAAGCGGTCGGCAGCGGGCGATGATCCAGGGCATCGAGGTCTGAACCTCGACCACTTCGGTCCGGGTCGAGAGGAAGGTCCGGAAGCTCTTCGGATTCCAGTGGTTCACGTGCTCGGGATGGTTGCCCCAGGTCTTGAGGTACTTGCCGCGGGCGAAGCTGCCGAGCCGGAACCAGGGCTCATGTGGCACCGAAACGACGATGTCCCGGCCGGAAACCCGCGCCAGTTCGGCCAGGCCGGCAGCCGGGTCGGGCAGGTGTTCGAGCACCTCGAGGCAGAAGACGAGGTCGAAGCTGCCGTCCTCGAACGGCAGGTTGAGCAGGTCGGCCTGCCGGATGGTCGCGCCGGGGAGTCGCCGGGCGGCGAACTCGACCGACTCGGGGTTGAGGTCGATCCCGGTGGGGGCGGGCGGCAGAACCTCGCTCAGGCGATCCAGGGTTTCCCCTTCGCCGCATCCGGCATCGAGCACGGTGGCCGGCTTCAGCGGCTTCACGACTTCCTCGACCGTGTCGTAGAAGCCGCCGATCAGCCGCTTCACCACCGGGTTCCCGGTCTGGAACTTCTCGTAGTTGGTGGTGTCGACGGTTTCGGTGCTGTTCGCTGCCATGGCGGGTGATCCTATGGGCGGAGGCTCTCGATGAGGTCCGTGAGGCTGTGCTCAAGCGTGATCCCGGGGCGCCAGCCGGTCAGCTCGCGAAGCTTCGAGAAGTCCCCGCGGATCGAAAGCAGCCCGGACGCGGGCCGTCCGGTTCCGGAGCCGCGCAGGGTCAGGTCAACCCCGGTCAGCTCGCCGGTCAGGGCGGCCAGTTCCGCCAGGCTCGTCGCCTTTCCCGAGCAGAGGTTGAGGGTGCCGGTTGCTCCTTCCTCGAGAACCCGGCGGACCGCCCGGGCGGCGTCGCGCACGTCGGTGAAGTCCCTGGCGGTGGCCGGCTCCCCGACCTCCACCTCGGCCCGTCCGCCAGTCCCGGCGGCCAGGGCGGCCCGGACGAACTCTGAACTCGCCTGGGTTGAAGGCTCGCCGGGGCCGATCAGGTTGAAGCAGCGCAGCACCGTCACCGGTATCCCGTAGCCGCGTCGGTACTGGCCGCAGATCGTCTCCATGGCCAGCTTCGAAGCGGCGTAGGGCGTGGTCGCCGCGGTCGCTGAAGATTCGTCGAAGGGCGCTGACCCGGCGTAGACCGCGGCCGAGGAAAGGGACACGAGCTGCGCCCCGGGGGCCCGTTGCCGCAGCGCTTCAAGCAGGTTCAGCGCCCCGCCCGCATTGACCGCGAAGCAGGCGGAAGGGTTTGCCCGGGCCGATGCCGGTGAGGTCATCCCCGCGGCGTTGACCACGGCCGCCGGTGCGGCGGCAGCGATCAGCTCGCTGAGGCCGGCGGGATCGAGCAGCTCGGATTCGCTCCGCTCCGGACCGAGCACCTCGATTCCGGCCGCGGCGAGTTCGGCCGCAATCCGGCTCCCGAAAAAGCCGGAAGCCCCGAGCACGAGAACTCTCCCGGGCCCGGTCACGGTCCTGGAATTCAGCCGGTCTTGCCGATCAGCCGGTCGCGGCCCGACTGTTCGATCGTCTTCTTGAGGCCCTCGGACAGGGGCACGGTCGGCTCCCAGCCGAGCAGCTCCTTCGCCCGGTCGATGTTGGGCTGGCGGACCTGCGGGTCATCGGTCGGAAGCGGCTCGAAGGTGATCGTCGATTCGGCCCCGGAAGCCTCGATCACCGCGTTCGCGAGCTGCAGCAGCGTGTACTCGTCGGGGTTGCCGATGTTGACCGGCAGGTGCTCGCCCGATTCGGCCAGCGCGATCAGGCCGCGGACCAGGTCATCGACGAAACAGAACGACCGGGTCTGCGAACCATCGCCGAAAACGGTCAGCGGCTGGTTCTGCAGGGCCTGCCGCATGAAGGTCGGGATCGCCCGCCCGTCATGGGCGCGCATCCGTGAGCCGTAGGTGTTGAAGATCCGCACGATCGAGGTGTCGACGCCCTGCTGGCGGTGGTAGGCCATGGTCAGGGCTTCGGCGTACCGCTTCGCTTCGTCGTAGACCCCGCGCGGGCCGATCGGGTTGACGTGGCCCCAGTAGCTCTCTTCCTGGGGGTGGACCTGGGGGTCGCCGTAAACCTCGGAGGTCGAGGCGAGCAGGAAGCGGGCCCGCTTGAACTTGGCCACGCCGAGCATGTGCCAGGTGCCCTGGGCGCCGACCTTCAGGGTGTGAAGCGGCAGCCGCGCATAATCGATCGGGCTGGCCGGGGAGGCCAGGTGGTAGACGAAGTCAACCTCGCCGTCGAGGTGGACTTCCTCGGTGATGTCCTGCGGCAGGAAGGTGAAATCGGGATTCGTGATGTGCTCGATGTTCTGGAGTGATCCTGTGTCCAGGTTGTCGATGCAGATCACCTTGTTGCCCTTTTCGAGCAGGGCATCGCAAAGATGGGATCCGACAAAACCGGCTCCGCCGGTAACTACGCTGACTGTCATGGGCGGATCGTATTCAAGGTTCGGCCGACGATGCCGTCCTGATCGTCTACCGTTTACTGCCTGTCACTTCGGGGGGATTGGAAGCCATGAGCGCCGTCAGGCGAAAAGCAATCGGGGTCCTGCTGCTTGCCGGCCTTGTCCTCTTCTGCCTGCCAGCCGCCTCGGGAGCGGTCCCGGCCTGGCAGTCGGCCCCGGTTATCCCCTCTCTTTCGAACGGGGATCAGGCCAGGCTGAAGGACCGGGTCGCGGCCGGCGAGCGGACCGGGTTGCGCAGCGGCGTCTTCGCCAAGGTCGGGGATTCGAACACCGAGTTCTCCCCCGACCTCTACGGCCTCGCCTGCCGGAAGCCGACCGGTCTGAGCGCCGCCCTTCGCGGCACCCTCGCCACCTACAGCCGCGTGCGCCTGCCGAACGCCAGGGCGCTGCCGGGCTGCCGGCCGTGGACCTCGTTCTCCCGCCGCTCCTCGGCCGCCCAGGCCGGCGTGCACTCGACCTGGCCTCTAACCCCGGTCAAGGATCTTCCCGACGAGAGCTACTGGGCCAAGCCGCCCGGCTGCCCGCTCAAAGGCACTCCGCTGAGCTGCGAGATCGACGCGACCATGCCCCGCTACGCCATGGTCATGCTGGGCACGAATGACATCGGCATGGACATCGCTTTCGGCATCCAGCCTGGCAGCAGGATCGTCAGCCGCCTCGGCGGCGTGGTCAGGGCCCTGCTCGCCCGGAAAGTGGTTCCCGTGCTGAGCACGATCCCGCCGATCATCCGGCCGGACGGCACCAGGCAAGGCGAGGTCACGGCCGGTGTGGCCCGGAGCAACGCCGGCATCTTCGAACTCGCCCGGAAGTGGCACCTGCCGATGATCAATCTCTGGAGGGCCCTGAAGGAGCCTTCGATGATCGACCTCGGCCTGGCCGGGGACGGCCTCCACCTCAGCGTCGCGGGGGCAGGCGGGGAGATGGTCGGTGTCCAGCCGGGAGCTTCGACCTTCGCCGACTCGGTTGATTTCACTGCGGCCGGCCTGCGCTACGGGGCAAACCGCCGCAACCTGATCTGGCTGAAGACCCTGGCCCGGCTCGACCGGGTCACCGGTTGACATGGGCCGCCGCTTCACAGCCGTCCTCCTGGCCGGGCTGATCCTGCTGGCCGGTTGCGGCTCCTCCGGTGAGGATTCCGGGCAAGCTCCCGACCCCTCCCGGGCACCTGCCCGGGCCGGGGAATCGGCGCGGACCCCGCAACCGGTGGCCGACCTTTCGTCCGGCTCGGTGCTCCCGGACCTCTCGGGGGCGGCCGGTGACCGCCTGCGCCGGGAGGTTGCCCGGGCCGACGAACGGAAGCTGAACCCGGATGTCTTCGCCAAGGTCGGCGATTCGAACACCGAGTGGCCGCAGAACCTTTACGGGCTCGGTTGCCGCGAGGTCGGTTACGGCTCGAACGGCCAGCTCGAAGCGGTGGTGAAGAAGTACTCGAAGGTGAGGTTTCCGGGCCTCGTCTCGCTGGACGGCTGCTCACCGGTCAATTCGCTTACCCGCCGTTCGGCGGCCGCGGTTTCCGGGGTCTGGACCGAGTGGCTGATGACCCCGACCGAGGATCTCTACGCGACCGAGGTCGGCCCTCCGACCGACGAGTGCCGGCCGGAGCAGACTCCGCTCGACTGCGAGATCGAACTGATCCGGCCCCGTTGGGCGCTGATCATGAGCGGCACCAATGACGCCCTGCTCGGCAAGCCGCTCGGCGACACCTACCGCGGCCTCCTTACGAAGATGGTCAGCCGGGTCCGCGAGCTCGGTTCGGTGCCGGTGCTTTCGACCCTGCCGCCGATGGCGGTCCTGACCGAGAACGGCCAGCCCGGCGAGGAGAGGATCGCCGAAGCGAACCGGATCATTCGCGAGGTTGCGTCGACGGAGCAGGTTCCGCTGATCGACCTGCACTCGGCCCTCGTCGCTCCCGGGATGGTCAACCAGGGGCTCGGCCCGGACGGCCTCCACCTCGGGGTTTACGGCGGGGAGGCTCAGCCGGACGTGATGCGCGGCTCGGCCATGCTGACGATCCCCGCCCTCCATTACGGCGCGAACCGCCGCAACCTGATCTGGCTGCAGGTGTTGGAGCGTCTGGATCAGGCCGCCGACGGGCAGTAAGCTTCCGCGCCGGCCTTTTCCGCCAGTCAACGAAGCCGGCCTGTCAAGAAAAGGGGAGTTCTGAATGAAGGTTGCGGGGAAGTTCGCAGTTGCGCTGTCGGTCCTGCTCGGGGTTTTCGTCTTCACCGGTTCGGCATCGGCAACCACCTTCTGCGTGCCCGGCTACTTCGACGGCTGCCCCGACAACGGCTCGAACGTGGTCCCCTCCGGCGCCGGGGCCGGTGAAAAGCTCGAGAATGCGTTGTCCCAGAACGGCAGCGACGGCAGTCCGGACACGGTCTACCTGGACAGCGGGACCTACGTCGACACCGATTCCCTGAAGGCTGGCGGCAGCGACGGTTTGACCGTGATCGGCAACGGCCGCGACAGGAGCTTCATCACCAGTTCGGTCGCCGGCAATTACTACGTGGTTGACCTCAACTTCGGCAACTCCCGTCACATCACGATGAAGGATCTGGCGATCGTGATCCCCGAGGACTTCCCGAATGACAACGGGCCCGGCTCGGCGGTCCAGTCCAAGGGTGACGACTTCGATTCAGTTGACGTGATCAACGAGAACAACACCGGAACGGTTTATCTCTCGTCCGGATTTGCGAACGTGATGGGCGGGGGCAGCTTCACCGACATCCGGCTATTCGGGAGAAACGGCGCCCGGTTCGGCAGCGCGATCAATGTCGCCTGCAACTATCCGGGGCAGGTCACGATCAACGGCGCCGGGGTCTCCGACAGCCAGTACGGCGTCCTGGCTCCCTGCTCCACGGTCCCCGTTTCGATCGACCGGGCCACCTTCTCCGGGGCGGATTCGGCGCTGCAGCCGTCCAACGGTGCGCAGCTCACCGCCTCGAACGTGCTGATCGAAAGTGGCGACCTCTCCCCGGTCATGGTCTACAACGCCAAGGGCGCCGGCACGACTACGCTCGACCTCGATCACGCAACCGTGGTCGCAACGGGGGATGCGTCGATGCCGGCGATCCGGGCCAACGTGGCCAATGTCGTTGCCGCCACGGACCCGATTCAGGTCAACGTGAGCAACTCGATAATTCTCGGCTTCGACGACACCTGGGAGATGATCGCCCCGACCGATCCGGCCAAAGGCGACGTCGGCCTTTCGGTCAGTTACTCCGACTTTTCCCCGGTCGGCGTGGTGACCGGCGATTCAAGCCTTGACACCGCGACCGGCAACATCTTCGACAGCCCCGGGTTCACCGGGATCACCGACTACCACCTGACCCCCGGCGCGCCGACCGTTGACGCCGGGGATCCTTCCGCCGCCGGGCCGCTCTTCGACCTCGAAGGGAACGGCCGCCCGATCGACGGTGACTTTGACAGCGTCGCGGTCCCGGACATGGGCGCCTACGAACTCAACCCGCCTCCCCCGAACTGCCCGGTCGACCCGTCCGCCTGCGCCCCGAAACTCCGGAAGGTCAAGTTCCGCTACCGGTTCGGCAAGGGCGGGACCCTGCGGTACCGGGTCTCGATCAAGGCGAAGGTGATCGCCGTCTTCAGGCCGGTCCCGAAGAAGGCAAAGTCGAAGCGTATGACGGTCCGCATCCTCAAGCAGGGAAAGCAGGGCGCCAACGTGATCAAGCTCGGCAAACGCCTGCTGAAGCCGGGCCGCTACCGGCTCGCGATCCGCGCTCTCAACAAGACGGGCGACTCATCCAACGTGGTGGTTCGCAAGGTGCAGGTCAGGAAAGCCGGGAGGCGGTAGACGATGCGCGTGATCATTCGGACCGCCCTCGGGGCGGCGGCGTTTGTCTGTTGCCTGGCCCTGGCCGGGCCGGCGGCGGCCAACAACTTCTGCGTCCCCACCTACTCGGCGGATTGCCCGGCCAGCGGGACCAACGAAGCCGAACCGGACCTGAACGCGGCACTCTCGGCCTACGGGTCGGATGGCAACCCCGACAGGGTGATCATCGCTCCCGGCACGCAGACTTCCACCGGCAGCTTCAAGGCGCCCGGCAACGATCCGCTGGAGATCATCGGCTCGGGCCGCGACAAGACCTTCCTGACCAGCAGCGCAACCGGCAACACCTACGTGCTCGACCTGACTTCCGGCAGCAACCGGGCGGTCACGGTGAAGAACCTGGCCGTCGTGGTTCCGGCCAGCTTCTCGACCGGCGCGGCGATCTCGGAGTCCGCCGACCGGTTTGAATCGGTTGACCTGATCAGCAGGAACGACGGTTCCTCCGGGGTCTTCAACCCGACCGGCGGCAGCAGCTTCTCCGACGTCCGCGCCTTTGGCCAAAACGGGGCCGGCTTTGGCGGGGTCTTCTACCAGCAAAGTCAATGCGGCACCGGCCCGGTTTCCTTCGAGCGGATCCACATCACCGACGCTTCGTCGGGCCTGATCTGGAACTGCCCCGAGGCGAATCCGGTCACGGTTGACCGGGCCCGGTTCACCGGGGTCGGAGCCGCGATCAGCGTTTCCGACGGCGCCCTCGTTTCGGTCACCAACACCCTGGTGGAAAGTGGCGAGGGAGCGCCGATTCGCGCCTTCAGCGCCACCAACAAGGTGACCACGCTCAACCTCGACCATCTCACCATGGTCGCTACCGGCGACCCCAATCAGCCGGCGATCCGCGCCCAGGTGAACGGTGTCGCCAGTCCGACCAAGGACATCGAGATCAGCATCGGCAACTCGATCATCAGCGGCTTCGCCGACTCCTGGTCACTGGAAGCACCGGTTGATTCCGTGAAGGGCAATGTGAGCCTGGACGCCAGTTTCCTGGCCTCCGATTCGGACGGGCTTACCGCCGGCGAGTCCTTCGTGACCGGGGCGAACAACCTCGCTCTCGGTGGCGAGGCGATCTTCGCGGCAGCCGACGATTTCCGCCTGGCGACCGGTTCCGTCGTGATCGACGCCGGCGACCCTGCGGCCACCCTGCCGGATCACGACCTCGACGGCGAACCCCGGCCGGTTGACGGCAACGCCGACCTGGTCCCGGTCGGTGACCTCGGGGCCTACGAGTACCAGCCGACCTGCGAAGAGGACCCGGCATTCTGCCCGGTCGATGCGACCGCCCCGAGGATCAGCAAAGTGAGCTTTACCTCCAGGCCGGGCCGCGGCAGTTCGCTTCGGCTCAAGATCTCCGAGGCGGCCACGGTCAAGGCCGTGTTCACGCCGCTTTCGAAACGGGGCAGGCCTAAGCGCGGAAAGGTCAAGCTCAGCCGCAAGGCCAGGGCGGGCTCCTTGACGATCAAGCTCGGGAAGAGGAAACTCAAGCCCGGCCGGTACAGGCTGACGCTTCAGGCAGCCGACAAGGCCGGCAACAAATCGAAAATGATCACCCGGAAGGTCCGGGTCAAGGGATAGGGGCAGACATGAGGCCAGTCAGGTTTGGAGTCGCCGCGGGAACCGTGATGCTCGCGCTGCTCGTTTTCTCCGCTCCGGCTTCGGCCACGACCTTCTGCGTGCCGGGCTTTTTCGATGCCTGTCCCGACAACGGCACCAACCAGGCCCGGACGGACCTGGGCGATGCGATGACCGATGACGGCAGCGATGGAATCCCGGACAAGGTGATGATCGACTCGGGGACGATCACCTCCACCGGCTCGATCGTCGCCGGCGGCATCGATCCGCTTGAGGTGACCGGGGCGGGCAGGGACAAGACCTTCCTCACCTCGAGCTCGACCGGGAACATCAGCGTGTTGCGGATCAACAACCGCAAGGGCACGAAGATGTCCGATCTGACCATCGTCGTACCGGCTTCGTTCCCTGACGAATTTGGAAACGGTTCGGCCGCCCAGATCGGGGATTCGGAGCTGACCAGGGTTGACGTGGAGGTCAGGAACTCCGATTCGAGCGCCTTCGCCTCGATGGTCGGGAGCAACCTGATCAGGGATTCACATGTGTACGCGGCCGAAGGGTCGAAGGTGCGATGGGCATTCGTCACCGGCGGGGCACCGGGCAAGTCAACGATCATCGGAGCCAGGGTTGAAGACCCGGTCTACGGGTTCGTAGCCGACAACCCCGATACCTCGATCGAGGTGAAGGCAAGCCGGGTGATCGGCCCGACCGCTTATGGCGCCTGGGCCGGGTCGGGAGGGCAAATCAGTCTCGAGAACACCCTGATCGCGACCTACGGGGGAGGCGCTTTGACGGCGGACCCGGAGAACGGCGAATCCGACCCGACCATCGTGACCGCGGTCTCGTCGACGATGGTCAACACCGGCACCTCGACATCTCCCGGGATTCAAGTCGACATTCCGAATTCGATTACCGCCGGTGACGCCTTCGTGACAGTCACCGACTCGATCATCCGTGGCTACGGGGCGACCTGGGATCTGTTCGTCCCGATCGGGCCGGGCTTTGCCGCGGCGAACCTCAACGTCGTCTATTCGAACTTCCCCCCGGTCGCCGCCCCGGGCTCGGCCGGAAACGTAAACGTCGGGAGCCCGACCAACATCAACCAGGATCCGCTTTTCGTCAGCCCCCAGGACTTTCGCCTGAAGCCGGGCTCACCTTCGGTTGATGCGGGCAATCCGGCCTCGACCCTGACCACCGACATCGACGGCAGCCCCCGCCCCCGGGACGGTGACGGCAACCGGACCTCGATCAACGATCAAGGAGCTTTCGAGTTTCAGCCCACCTGCGCGACGGCCCCGGCACTTTGCCCGACCGTCTCGAAGGTGAAGTTCAGGTTCCGGGCCGGCAAGGGCGGCTCGCTCCGCTTCCTCCTCTCCCTGGCGGCCAAGGTGAGGGCGGTCTTCACGCCGGTCCCCGCGCACCGGAAGCCGAAGCGCAAGGTGGTGAAGATCACCCGCAAGCTCAAGGCCGGCCAGGTGAAGATCAAGCTCGGCAAGCACCGGCTCATGCCGGACCGCTACAAGCTGAAGATCACCGCCTACGACAAAACCGGCCACAGCGCCAAGCCCCTGATCAAGAAGGTCACCGTCAAGTAATCCCGCGCCCGGGCCGGGAGCGTTCTTCAGCCAGCCCCGACCGCAGTAGCCAGGTCAACCGCCAGCCCTGGCCCGATCAGGTCCTGGTCGGCAGAAACCACCTTCCGTCCCAGCCGTTCGGCGATCGCCACATACGAAGCGTCATAGAAGGTGAGCTTGTGGCGTCGGGCCAGGTTGCCGGCGAGGCGGAAGTCGGGGACAGTCAGCTCGAGGGGAGGGCCGCAGTAGTGGACGAGCGCCTCCAGTTTGCGGCCGATCTGTTCGTCGCTGTCACGCGTCTTGGTCGCGAGCACGTTCCCGACCTCGTACAGGCATAGCGAGGTGATCCTGATCGACGCCTCGGCGATGAGGATCTCGGCCAGCTCCCGTTCCGGTTCGATCTCCCTGGGCCGGAACCACTTGACCGCGATGCTTGCATCGACGATCAGGTTTGCCGGAGTCATCAATGGTTCCGGCGATCCCGCCGGATCGCTTCGGTTATGTCCTCCCCGGGGTCGATCCAGTCCGAGGAAAGCCCGTCCAACTGGGCTCGAACTTCGTCACGGCTCACTTGCCGGACTCCGACCTCGACCCTCGCAGCTCGCTGGAGCAGCCCGCTTCTCGTCGTGCCCTGGCGCCTTGCTTCGGCGTCGATCTGGGCGAGCAATTCATCGGGTATGGAGACCATAACCTTCGCCATCCTTCCGAGTATATCCCGTTGGCAATACCCACTTCTGTCTTTCGAACATGCCACACCCGCAAGCGGAATCGGCTTCAGGGCCACGAATCGTCACGGTTCTGTCACAGAGATTTTCTCGTTCTGTTGCACAGTTGCGGTTAGGCTCGGTGCGGAGGCAGAGAAAGGAGCAGTCATGCTGTGTGCATTGACGGTCCGCAAGGTGAAGCCGGGCACTGCCGAGGAGTTCATCGAGAACTTCCGCCCGCCCGACGACGAATACCCCGGCGGCTGGAAGCGGTTCTTTGCGATCCGCAACCTGGCCGACGAGAACGAGGTAATCACCTTCGGGCTCTTCGACGGTGACCTCGACCAGCTGAATGCCAGTCAGGCCGAGGACAACAAGTACGAAGACAGGATCAACGCGGTGGCCCCGTTCATCGAATCGACAGGAACCAGCGGCGTATTCGAGGTTCTGGTCGATCAGTCAATCGACTGAATCGCGGCGGCATCCCCGGCGGCCCGGTCGGGCGCCCCGCGAGGGGCGCGCCGGCCAGCTTCAGAGATGCCGCCGCCCGCGGCGCCCAACATCTGGGTCGGACGCCGGCCAGTCGAAGCTCAGTCGGAGTTCATCCAGATCAACCAGTGGACCGGGCTCACGGTTCCGGTAGGTGGCCAGCTCGCTTCGCACGGCCGACTGGAACATTTCGTCCCGGTCAACCCCGCGGATCGCGGCTTGCCTCTCCATTCCTGTGAGCAGTCCGTCCGGGATCTGTCCCTCCGTCCTTGCCATTGGCCGAACATAGCGCCGGTCCTTCGGCCTGTGTGAGATATGTCAACCCCGGGTCGATGAAAAACCCGGCATTTGCGGAATTCCTTTGTCAGATCAGGGAGAATGGAAGCGACATGGGGGGCATGAAACTGAAAACGGGAGTCGCAGCTCTCGCTGTCTCGATGCTTCTGTTCACCGCCGATGCCGGCGCAGCGGTCAGCCACCAGGTGACCGGGCCGGAGGCGAAGGCATCCCGGGGTTTCTGGACAGCGGCCCGGGTGGCTGCCGCGCTCAAGCGTGACCCGGACTCCGCTCTGAACGCCGCCTCCTCGCCTGACCGGCACCCGGTCGCAACCCATCACCGTCCGGTCACGGTGTACCGGCCCGAGGTCGGCAAGATCCTCGCCTGGGATCGAAACATCGGCGAGTTCAGCTGCAGCGGCAGTATCATCGACACCCGCAGCCTGCGGCTCGTCCTCACTGCGGGCCATTGCGTCTATGCCGACGGGGTCTGGGCGCGGAGGCACATCTTCATCCCGAACTTCAAGAACGGCCGCCGTCCGTTCGGGGCCTACCGGGTCAAGGCCACCTGGGTGTCCAATGCCTGGTTCAACAATTCCTTCGGGACCCGGGGCATGAATTTCGACATCGGACTGCTGGTCACCCGCAAACGGTGGAACGGCTCGCGGATCGGAGAGAACGTCGGGGCGATCCCGATCCAAACCTTTCCCCGCCGATACGGGGTCACCGACATCTACGGGTACCCGGGCGGGGCGATGCGGACCCGGGTGATGCGTACTTGCCGTTCCCACACCAAGGCGGACTGGTACGGAGGCCGGTTCTTCTACGGACCGACCGGCCTTCTGGCCCGCTGCAACATGGCGGCCGGCTCCAGCGGCGGCCCCTGGGTTTCCCGTTACAAGGCCGAAGGAGGCGGCACGATAGGAGTGGTCGACGGTCTGACCAGCACCGGCTTCTCCCAGGGCGGCAGGTCCTACTTGACCAGCCCCTACTTCGGCCGGATCCTGGTCCGCCTGATCAAAGCCACCGAAGGCCGCTGACCCCCGGGGGGCGAATCCCCGGCCCCCGGCACTTACCTCCTCAATGGAGCGATCCGTTGAGAAAGGGTCAGGCGATGTGTATCGTGATGTGTATGAGGACCAACATCGTCATCGACGACGAACTGATGGCCGAAGCCCAGAAGCTGACCGGGACAAAGACCAAGAAGGAAACAGTCGATCTCGCCCTGCGGGAAATGGTGGCCCACCGCCGCCGGCAAGGGATCCTGGAGTTGCCGGGCAAGTTCAAGTGGGAAGGCGACCTGAACGAGATGCGTCGGAATTTCTTCCGGAAGTTCGATTGATTGTCGCTGACACGAGCGTCTGGGTCGACTATCTGAACGGTGTCTGGGCACCCGGTTCGAGAGAGCTCCGTCGGCTCCTCGAGGAGGACGAAACCGTGTGCATGACCGATCACGTTCTCTCTGAGATTCTTCAGGGCTACCGCAGGGAGGCGGAAGCGGATGAAATCGCAAGCCTCTTGCTCACCTTCCCCTTTCTGGGCCTGGAGGGTCCAGGCGATTACCTGGCCGCAGCGAGCGTCTATCGAAAGGCCCGGTCTGCGGGAATAACCCTCCGCAGCACGGTCGATCTCCTGATCGCCATTCCTTGCATTCGTCGTGAAGCCTTCCTCCTGCACAACGATCGCGACTTCGACCAACTTGCCAGGGTCTCGGACCTGAAGATCTGGCAGCCGGCCGGCTGACCCGGGCCGGCACCGGGATAGGTAGCCCGTTGAGCTTTGCCGTCAGCAGGAGCTGGCGGGCTTCACCGTGAGGCTGACCTTTCGGGCGCCGGGCCTGGTCTGCAGTCTCAACTTCGGGGAGCAGGCAGCGGAGGTGACCCTGGCCCCCTTGACGATGGCCTTGTACCCGGTCGGGTAGGTGTAGCGGGGTACCGAGACAACGCTGGGAAGCGGGGCGGGGAATTTGCCCCCTCCACGCTTTGCCGTGCCGTAGGTCAGGTCCATCACCCGGGTGTCCGGATCGAACTTCAGTGAGGTGGGCGTGCCGGTGACGGCCACTGGATAGGGGCGGGCCAGCGCCTGGATTACGTCCTGGGTGGCGGTGCCGGTGCCTGCGGTTACCGATCCGTCGGGTACCACGTTCTCGTTGTAGGCCCAGAAGATCCAGGAGACGATCCGGGCATCGTAGATGCTGGTCAGCCGGTCGATCGTCGCGTTATCGCTGGTCGCGCCGAACTCGGTCAGGATCGCCGGAACCTGGTCCCGGGTGGCCGCCTTGACCGTCTCCTTAACCATCAGGGCGTCGTTTTCGTCGGTCGCATAGTTGTGGGCCGATAGCCAGGCGCCGGTTGACCCCGGCAAAACGGTCGGACGGCCGAGGTTGAAGAAGAGGAACGGCTCGACAAACACCGGCTGGGTCTTCGTCAACTTGCGGGTCGCCTTGACTGCCTTGCGGGCGAAGGGCATCATCAGTTCGCGCTCGAGTTGCGGGCAGCCGGTTGCTTCGGCGCAGGGCGCGAAGTCGGTCCCGGGCCACGGCTCGTTGAAGACGTCGTAACCGACGACATGGGGGTTGCCCCGGAACTTCTTGACCAGGGCGGTAAGGCTCTGGATCACGTATTCCTGCAGGCCCTTCCCGTTGACCTCCGAGTTGTCCCAGAAGTGATCCCAGGCCCGCTGCATGGCGGTGTTGCCGAAGTAGTAGACGGGGAATGGCAGATCCGGGTTCGGCAGGCCGTCGTCGATTGCCATCCAGTCGGGAAAGCCGTTGCCGTTGTATTTGGGGGCGTAACCGTCCTGGTGGATGTCGACCTGGGTGTAGATCCCGGCCTTGGTCAACTGGTTGACCGTCTGCGCCAGCTTGTCGATGTAGGCGGTCTCGATCTTGCCGGGGGTCGGCATGAGGCCACGCAGGTCGACCCCCAGCCGAACCACGTTGAGTCCGAGCTTGCTCAGCAGGTTGACGTCATCGGCTCCGAATCCGTCTGCCGCCGGGTAATACGGCGCCGTCTTGTAGACCTCGTTGACCCCGCGGAGCTGCACGACCCGCCCGGTCGCATCCACGAACCAGCGGCCTTTGTGAGCGATCGGGGCAACCGCGCCGGAACCTGCCCCGGCGGGAACCTTGGCGGCCTGTGCGAACGGCACCGCGACGAGCGA
>JAIBCJ010000008.1 GCA_019694145.1 Solirubrobacterales bacterium
CCGTGGCCCATCAGACCGCAGCCAACAACCCCAACCTTCTTGATCTCCATCTGGAGCCTTCCTCCTGTAGCGAAGTTCGTGAATGCCCCCGGGACGGCGGAGGCGACCGGCCACGGAGCCTATTCGATCTAAAGCTCGATCAGGGTGGTGACGCCGAGGCCCAGATCGAGACAGGTCAGGCCGTACCTGGCGTACTTCTTCTGCATCTCGGGACTCATCGCGCAGGTGATTCCGGGCTTGTAGGGACTGCCGGCCCACGGCTTTCCGCCATTGCCCGGCTTTCCGCCACCCTTCGAAGCGTTCTTCAGGCACTGTCGCTTCTTCTTGCCCTTGAACTTCTTGCACTTCTTCTTCGCCTTGGCCGAAGCCGAAGCTGAGGCGTCCGGTGAAGCACCAGCCTGTGATGGCAGGCCGATCGGACCGGCGACCAGGGCGATCGCCACCAGGGCTATCAGGAAGGTCCGGATGCGGTTCACGAGGCCGTCGCCGCTTCGATCCGGCTCTTCATAGCCATGCCGACGGCCTCGAGACCGGAAGCAGGCCTGACCATGACGGTCATTTCGCAGATCTTGCCTTCGTCGTTGAACTTGAGGATGTCGACGCCCTGAAGTTCCTTGTCTCCGACCCGGGCCTCGAACTGGAGCACGGCAACATCGTCGGTCTCGACGTGGGCGATGTAGTGAAAATCCTCGAAGACCTGGACCACATGGCCAAGCAGGAAACCGAGCGCGTCGATGCCCTCATACGGGGTATGAACGAAGGGGCTGCGGAAGACAACATCCTCCGTGAACAGATCCCTGCCCTGCTCGAAATCCTTTGCTTCCGCCGCTGCCCTGAAACCGTCGCTCTTCATATGCCGAAACATATAGCTGACTGAAACACGCGTGCTTTCTGTGCCGCGTTAGCTACCCCGGGATCAGCTGGTCGGTGGGTACCGCGTTCACTTGGCGCTCTGCCGCAATAGCGTTATCTGTGTTTGTCTCGCAGACGACTCTCATTTCGACACCGTCGGCGTCACCGGGGGGGCTTGAAAGGTCAAGTACTCCGCTGATGGGCAGGGTTGCGAATCCGTTACCGGCAACCGTTGTTCTGGGCAGCCCCACCGTCTCCGCCGTCCCGGTCTGGATGTCGGACGAATTCACGAAGACCCGGAAAATCTCGCAGCTGGCGTTCACGTCTCCAACATCGTCGCGTTCGATCACCAGGTATCCGTCAATCAGGTAACCAGCTGGCCCCAGTGGATAGCCCTCACTGAAGATCAGAGAGCCTCCTGTCGAGAACAGGAAGTTGGGTGTGTCCCGCTTCCAGGTCACTTCCGAAGGCCCGGCGGGTCCGGTGGCACCAGTGCTTCCCGCGATGCCAGTCGGGCCGGTTGGCCCAGACGTCAGGGCCGAAGGTGCCAGCTTTGCCGCAGTCACCGAACCGTTCTTGAGCTGTGGTGTGCCAACAGCCGCGTTTCTCAGCTTGGCGGTGTTCACAGCTTTGTTCTTCAGTTGCTTGGTTGCGACCGAGCCAGGCTTGATTCGCTTGCCATCAATCCATTTTGCTGCCGTCGCCGCGCCGCCCCCAAGCAGGACCAACACGACAACCGCGGCCAAGATCGATACCCCGGGACTGCGCTTGAAACCCTTCATCACTCTCCCTGGTGGCCGGCTGTTCCCGGCTAGATAGACGATCCGCAAATTCTAAGTGCCGCTCTACCGTCTCGTCAAGGATTCCGCTCGGAAAGGTCCTTCCAGTCAATGGGCCCGGCCTTGAGGACGTGGGAACCGAGAGGTCGGCCGAGTACCTTCTGGACCTCGGCCGAGACCTCGATCAGCTTTGGCAGGTCCACCCCGGTTTCGATGCCCATCTCGCCCAACATGGAGATCAGGTCTTCCGATGCGATGTTCCCGGTTGCGCCGGGCGGAACAGGACAGCCACCGAGCTCGCCGAAGCTCGACTCGAACGAGTCGATGCCTTCCTCCAGCGCTGCGAGGACATTGGCGAGACCCTGTCCGCGGGTGTCATGGAAGTGCGCGGTCAGCTCCGTATCCCCCAGCCCCTCCTGCTTGAAGCGCTCGCGGACCGTCGAGAAGAAGCGCCGGACCTGAACCGGGTTGGCCATGCCGGTCGTGTCCCCGAACCCAACTTCCACGCAGCCCGCCCTGGCCAGCCGCAGGGCCAGCGCGAGCACGTTCTCGACCGGCACATCGCCTTCGTAGGGACAACCGAAGGAAGTGGAAATCACCCCTTCGCAGCGGAGCCCGGCTTCCACAGCCACCGGGATCGTCTCTTTCAGACCGCTCATCGACTCCTCGACGCTGCGATTGACGTTCTTGCGGTTGTGTGTCTCGGAAGCGGAGAGGAAGAAGTTGGTCTCGTCGAAGCGGTCGCGAAGATCGAGTGCGTTCTCGAGCCCACGACGGTTCGGGATCAGTACCGAGTAGGAGACACCTTCGGGACGATCGATGCCGTTCAGGACTTCAACCCCATCCGAGAGCTGCGGGATCACGTCGGGCCGAACGAAGGAAGTGACCTCGATCCGCCTCAGGCCAGTCTGGCCGAGCATGTTGATCAGCCGGATCTTCTCCTCTGTCGGGATTACTTCGGGCTCGTTCTGGAAGCCGTCACGCGGTCCTACCTCGCGGATCCTGACCGCCTTGGGGAAGTTCTCTTCGCTGAAGGCCATGGGTTCCCCGCTCAGGCGACATTGAAGGTGATCGCGCGACGTTCGTGGGTTCCAACCCCGAGAACCCTGTCGCCTTCGCGGACCTCAACCGAGAAGCGGAACTTGCGCTCGTCGATTACCTCGTCGAGGCGACCCCAGGCGGTGCACTCGGCCCCTTCACCCGCTCCGGAGACATGCTTGACGTTCACCTCGAAGCCGACCGTGGCCGATCCTTCGGGCAGGAACTCCTGGACCAGAAGGGCACAGTTCCGCTCCATCATTCCGATCATCCCGGGGGTCGAGAGCACCCCGGTCTCGAGAAGACCGCCGACGTCGGTCATCAGCATCCCCTCGACGGTGAAGTTTTCCTCGCGCTCGGTCCCGGTCTTCTCGGCAATCGACATGGGCCAAGAATAGTTGGGCTGCGGCTTGACCTAGACTGCGACCCCGTGAGCGAGAACAGCGAATCACCTGTCATCCCTGTAATCGGCGGAACGGGAGCGCTCGGCTCCGGCCTCGCCAAACGCTGGGCTGCCGGAGGCGCCAGGGTCGTGATCGGCTCTCGTGACGCCGGCCGTGCGGCAGAGGCCGCGGCAAAGATCGCCGAAGAGACGGGTGGAACGGTCGAAGGCATGTCCAACGAGGATGCCGCGAAAGCCGCCGACATCGTCTTTCTCACCATTCCCTTCCGGAACCAGTCCGAGTACCTGACCAATCTCAAGGGATCGCTGACCGAAGGTCAGATCCTGGTCGACTGCTCGGTACCTCTTGCCGCAGCGATCAGTGGCAAGGCGACCCGAACGATCGGCGTCTGGCAAGGCTCCGCGGCCGAACAGGCGCAGGAGATGGTCCCCGACGGGGTGACTGTGGTCTCCGCTCTCCACACCGTCAGCGCCCCCGGACTCGCCGACCTGTCACATGACCTTGACGAGGACGTGCCGGTCTGTGGCGACAGGAAGGCCGACAAGGCGAGGGTCGCCGAACTGATTTCGAGGATCGAAGGCCTGCGCCCGGTAAATGCCGGCGCCCTCGAGATCTCGCGGATCGTCGAACAGATCACCGCCCTGATGATCTCGGTCAACATCAGGTACAAGACCCACGCCGGGCTCAAGTTCACGAACCTCCCCGAGGGCGAGACTTTCTGATGAAGGTCGCCCTGCTGGCCGGGGGCACTGGCGGGGCCAAGCTTGCTGCCGGGATGCAGGCGGTGGTCGGCGACGGGCTGACCGTGATCGCCAACACCGGCGACGACATCGAGACCCTCGGCGTCTACGTCTCACCCGACCCGGACCTGGTCACCTACTGGCTGTCCGGACAGGTGGACGAAGTGCGGGGCTGGGGCATCAAGGACGATGGTTTCGACGTCTTCCAGCGGATGGCACGATTCGGAGCCCCCGACTGGTTCGGACTCTCCAACCTCGACCTCGCCGCCTGCCTCTACCGCAAGGACTTCATGGCCTCAGGCGGACGCCTGACGGATGCCCAGGCGCAGATCACGAGGGGGCTCGGAGTCAGGGCCACCGTGCTGCCGATGTCTGACCAGCCAGTCCGCACGCGGATCAAAAGCAGCGGGGAGTGGCGCGGGCTGCAGGAGTATCTGATCATCGAGGGCGGCCAGACCGAGGTTGAAGGCGTCCAGCTCGACGGAATCGAGGAAGCCGAACCAACCCCCGAGCTGATCGAGGCGATCAGTTCGGCGGACCTGATCGTGATCGGCCCTTCCAACCCGGTGATCAGCATCGGTCCGATCCTCGCCGTGCCGGGGATCCGCGACGCGATGATCACTGCGCCTGCTCCGGTCGTCGCGGTCAGCCCCTATGTGGCCGGCAAGGTGATCAAGGGCCCGACCGACCTCTTCATGAAGGCGATTGGCCGGCCAACCACGGCGACCGGAGTGGCCGGTCTCTATCAGGGTCTGATCAACGCGATGATCACCGACGCCGATGATCCGGACCCGCCGCCGACCGAGGTCCGTTCCTTCTCCACGGCGACCCTGATGCACAGCGCCGAGAGCCGGGCAACGGTCGCCCGGGCCGTGATCAAGGTCGGCGAGACCCTGGCCGGATCTTGAACTCGGTCGCGGTAATCACGGCAAAGAGATTTCCCGCGGCCAAACAGCGCATGGCCGGCGGAGTGCCCGAAGAGAGGCGCCTGGCCCTGGTCGAGGCGATGCTCGGCGACGTGCTCGAGGCAGTGACCGGGGCAAGGCAGGTCAACTTCACGGTAGTCGTCACCGGCGAGGTTGCCGCGGCAGACCTGGCGGCCGGCCATGGCGCCGAGGTGATCCACGACCCGGAGGACGCCGGTCACATCGGTGCCGCCGAACTCGGGATCGAGCGGGCGATCGAACTCGGAGCCGAGTGCGTGATCCTCCTGCCGGGCGATTGTCCGCTGCTTGAGGCCCGTGAAATCGACAGCCTGCTGACCGGCATCCCGGAGAAATTCGTCACGGTTGTTCCAGATCGGCACGGAACGGGTACGAACGCCCTTGTGCTCCGTCCTCCTGATGCGATCAAACCGGCTTTCGGCGAAGGAAGCTGCCAGAGACACCTCCGCCTCGCCCGGGATGCGGGGCTGCCGCACGACACGGAAGAGGTTGCGGGACTGGCCCTGGATCTCGATACTCCAGCTGACATCGTTGCCCTGACCACAAAGATCGAGATGGTTCGTGCCACCGGGGGAAATCCGGCCCCGCGGACCGCCGCCGTCCTGGGCATCTAGATGGACGCCGCGATGATCATCCCGGTCGAGGGTCTGCCAGAGGTGACCGAAACCTTCAACATCGGCAAGGCGATTGCCGAGCGGGTTCAGATGACCGACGGCGACATCGTCGCGGTTTCGCAGAAGATCGTCTCCAAGTCGGAAGGTCGCGTCGTCAGGTTGGATGAGACCGACCCCGGACCGGATGCCGTCTCGCTGGCCGCCCGGACCGGCAAGGATCCGAGGCTGGTGCAGCACGTGCTGAACGAGAGCCGGAACCTGATCCGGGTTGACGAGCAGCGGAGCGTCCTGATCACCGAGACCCATCACGGCTACATCTGCGCAAACGCCGGCATCGACCAGTCGAATACGGCCGGCGAGAACCAAGCGATCCTGCTGCCGCTGGACCCGGACGGTTCGGCCCGGCGGATCCGGGTTGAGCTGGAAACCGCATCGGGGGTCAAGGCGGCGGTGGTGGTCACCGACAGCTTCGGCCGGGCCTGGCGTCACGGCCAGGTCGAGACCGCGATCGGCTGCGCCGGAATCGACCCGCTGGACGACTGGCGCGGCCAGGAGGACCAGCGGGGCCGGGAGCTGACCGCAACCGTAATCGCGGTGGCCGACCAGATCGCCGCCGCTTCCGACCTGGTCCGGACCAAGACCGACGGCGTGCCAGCCGTGGTCCTGAGAGGGCTCGACCATTTCGTCACGGAAGACGACGGCCCGGGCTGCGCGGCCCAGCTGCGCGAACCCGGTGACGACCTCTTCCGCTAGTTACCCTGAGTCCATGGGACGACTCATTTACGGATCGATGTCGATCACGCTGGATGGCTACTTTGCTGACGCCGACGGCGGTATCGGCTGGACCGTGCCGGAGGATGAAGTCCACCGGCTCGCCAACCAGCAGGTTCGAGGTCACGCGGCCGTCATCATGGGCCGCGGCCTCTACGAGATGATGGTCCCGTACTGGTACGACCTCCTGGGGTCCGGCGAGGGCGGTGAAATCGAGCAGGAGTTCGCCATGGTCTGGGACGAGATACCGAAGTTCGTTGCCTCGCGCACCCTGACCGCGGTTCACGAGACCTGCCAGCTGATCGAGGGCGACGCGGTGGACTGGATTGCCCGCAAGAAGGCCGAGACCGACGGCGACATCGAGGTGAGCGGCATCGACCTCGCCTCCCAGGTCGAGGCAGCCGGGCTGATCGACGTCTACCGCTTCAATCTCCTGCCCGTCGTCCTCGGCGGCGGCAAGCCGTTCTTCCCCGGGAACGGAACCCGGCGGGACCTTGAACTGACCGATCTCCAGCGCTTCCCGGGCGGCACCGTCGCGCTCGAGTACACCGTCAAACGGTGAGTACGGTGGAACCTTCCGAGGCGCCGCTCCGGATCCCGTCCAGCGCCTGATTCGCACTTTCGAGGGGAAGCAGCTCGACCATCGGCTCGACCCGGTGCCGGGCCGCGAGCTCCAGCAGGGCGGTGCCGTCGGCCCGGGTCAGGTTCGCCACCGAATGAAGGCTCCGCTCCTCCCAGAGCAGCTCGTAGGGGAACGAGGGGATGTCGCTCATGTGGATGCCGGCGCTGACGATCCTCGCCCCGCGCTCGCTGGCCCGGAGGGCATCGACCATCAGCGAACCGACCGGGGCGAAGACGATCGCCGCGTCGAACGGCTCCGGCGGAGTCTCGTCCGACCCCCCGGCCCACTCGGCCCCGAGCGAGCGGGCAAATGCCTGGCCGGCCTGGTCACCGGGTCTGGTGAAAGCGAAAACGCGGCGGCCCTCGGCGGCCGTGATCTGGCAGAGGATGTGAGCGGAGGATCCGAAACCGTAGAGACCCAGTCGCTCGCCGTCTCCGGCGATCGCCAGCGCCCGGTAGCCGATCATCCCGGCGCAAAGGAGCGGTGCCACGTGAGTGTCATCGATCGCCGCGGAAAGGGGGAAACAGAACCTCTGGTCGGCGACCGCGAACTCCGCGTACCCGCCGTCGGAGTCATAACCGGTGAAGCGGGCGTTCTCACAGAGGTTCTCCCGGCCCTCCCGGCAGAAGCGACAGTCCCCGTCGGTCCAGCCCAGCCAGGGCACGCCGATCCGGTCACCGGTCCCGAAGCGGTCCGCGTCTTCTCCCGCGGCCTCGACCGTGCCGACGATCTGGTGGCCGGGAACCAGCGGCAGCTTCGGCTCGCTCAGCTCGCCGTCAACGATGTGCAGGTCGGTCCGGCAAACCCCGCAGGTTGAAACCCGGATCAGAATCTGGCCGGGACCGGGCTCGGGGACGGGAAGTTCCCGCGGGACGAGGTCGCCGGGCTGGCTTTCGAGGACCATCGCGCGCATCGCCCGGCCCCTCCCGATTCAGGCCGCGGCGGGATCCGCGATTTCGGGGGCCGGTTCCTCCCCCGGCCAGGCCAGGTCGATCAGCATCTCGGGCGGCGGGGAGGTCACCGAATCGGGGAACTCGCGGATGATTTCGTAAGAGGTATTCCGCTGGGCGGCCCGGCGACCGGCACGATGGGCGGCGTCGACCAGTTCCTCGACCTCGAGCCGGACTCCGTGCTGGGAACCGGCCATACGGGAGATGCTCTCCTCCATCAGGGTGCCGCCGAGATCGTTCACACCCCAGTTGAGCGCTTCAGTCGCTCCCGGCAGGCCCATTTTCACCCAGCTCGCCTGGAGGTTCGTGACCGACTTGCCGAGCGCGAGGCGGAAGGCCGCGGTGTGCTTGAGGTTCTCGTCGATCGAGATCTCCTCCACCCCGTGAGTTCGCCCGAGCAGCGTGTTGAACGGAATGAAGCTCAGCGGCACGAATTCGGTGATGCCGCCGGTGCGGCCCTGAAGGTCACGGATCACCTTCATGTGACGGGCAAGTTCGCGCGGTTCCTCGATGTGACCGAACATCACCGTCGAGGTCGACTTCAGCCCGGCCCGGTGTGAAGCCTCGATGATCTCGACCCAGCGGGCCACCGGCAGCTTGTTCGGAGAAATGCGCTGGCGCACTCCGTCGTCGAGCACCTCGGCCGCGGTGCCGGGGGTCGAACCCAGACCGCATTCGATCAGGTATTCGAAGACCTCAGACGGCGGCAGACCCGAGACCTCGCACATGTGGTTGATCTCCATCGGCGAGTAGGCGTGGAGGTGGATGTCGGGCGCAACCTGCTTGGCGAGCTTCAGCCAGCTCCCGTAGGCCTCGAGGTCCAGTTCGGGGTGGATTCCGCCCTGCATGCAGAGCTCGGTCGCGCCGAACTCGACCGCCTCCTCGACCCGGCCGATGAACTCCTCCTCGGTCGACTCGTAGGCGTCGGGCGAGCGGCGACCCTGGCCGAAGCCGCAGAAGGCGCAGCCGACCGTGCAGATGTTGGTGAAGTTGATGTTGCGGTTGACCACGAAGGTGGCCGTGTTGCCGGCCAGTTCGGCCCGCAGTTCGTCGGCGGCGACCCGCATCGCCTCGATTACTTCGGGCCGGGTCTCGGCGAAGAGCGCGGTCAGCTCGTCCTCGGTCAGTTCTTCCCCCTCGCGGCCCTTGGCGATCGCCTCGATCGCCAGCCCGGGGTCGATCGTCTCCTCGCTGACCCGGCCGGAGCCGAGCCGCGGAATGAAGCTCCAGTACTTGAGCTTGATCACGTCGAGGACGCCCTGTTCCATCCAATCGGCGTTCATGTATTGCGGGTAGACGCAAAGCCGCTCGGTCAGGGCGTAACCCATCGGCTGCAGCTCCTTGCGGACCTGGTGGGGGCTCGGGAAAGGGTGCTCGGGCGAGATGTGGTCACCGTTGGCGGAGAGCCCCCCGAGGTCGGTTGCCCCGGCCTCGACCAGCTCCGCCCACCAGTCGGAAAGGTTCGGTGGCACCTGGACCCCGACCCCCGGCATCAGCCGGGCCGTTTCGCGGATCAGGTGCTTCAGGTCCCCGATCGATACCGGGCAGGCCCAGTCCGGCAGCGGGATGGTCGGGCGTCCGGGGTCGTGGTTTGCCGTTTCTTCGCCGGCCCCGGCTTCGATGCCGGAATCGAGGCTCACGACCGTCCCCGATTCCTTCCAGCGCCGGTCGGAAGCTTCGGCCGCGATGTCAGCCGGTTCCTGCCCGTAGTAGCGGGGATGCGGCACGAAGTTCTGGATGATCACTTCCTGGATGTGGCCGTACTTCTGCTGCAGGGCGGCCAGCGCCTCAAGCGACTCGATCCGTTCTTCCGGGGTCTCGCCGATTCCGACCAGGATGCCGGTGGTGAAGGGAATCTTCAGCTGGCCGGCCGCTTCGATCGTCTTCAGGCGATGAGCCGGATGTTTGGTCGGCGAGCCGGCGTGAACGGTCTTCATCAGGCGCTCGGAAGACGATTCGAGCATCAGGCCCTGGGAGGCGGTGACCTCGCGCAGTCGTGCCAGGTCCTCCTTGCCGATTGCGCCGATGTTGGTGTGGGGAAGGATCCCCCGCTCCATCGCCCGTTCGCAGGCCCAGATCACATATGAGGTGAAGTCATCGTGCCCCCAGGAGCGCAGCTGCTCCTTCACGGCCGGGTTGACTTCCGGCTTCTCGCCGGTCAGGAAGAGCAGTTCCTTGGCCCGCCGCTTGACCGCCTCGTCCAGCATTCGCTCGACTTCGCCGGGCGGGTGAACATGGGCCTGATGCGTAGCGAAGGCGCAGTACTTGCAGTAGCACTGGCAGGTCCGCGAAAGCGAGATCGTGTAATTGCGCGAAAAGGTGACCCGACGCATCCGGCTTCCAACCTACCGCAGTGAACCTTCCGCTTCGGCCCGGCGTAGCACCCGGGTAGTGTGAATGCACTTCCCGTCCATCGACCCCCCAAGGAGAACGCGATGAAAGCTTCATGGAAGTATCTGGTCGTACCGCTTGCGGTTGGAGCCCTGATCTTCGCCGGCTGCGGTAGCGACGATTCATCCGACGACAGCGGATCCAGCGACACCACCACAACCCAGAGCCAGCCCGCCGACAACAGTGCCATGGGCGGACAGGTTCTGAAGCTGGCTGCCGATCCGTCGGGTGCCCTCGCTTATGACACGACCGAGCTGTCCGCCAAGTCAGGCAAGGTCACGCTCGACTTCACGAATGATTCGCCGGTCGGCCACGACGTGGTGATCGAGGACTCGAACGGCAAGGAAGTCGGTTCGACCGACGTGATCACCGGGCAGAGCACGACGGCCGAGTTCACGGTCAAGCCTGGCACCTACACCTTCTACTGCTCGCTGCCGGGCCACGAGGAAGCGGGAATGAAGGGAACGCTCACCGTCAAGTAGACGAAGGGGTACCTTCCTGCCCTGATGTTTCAGCGCCACCCACTTAGAAAGCTCACTGCGATCTATGTGGGTGGCGTCGTCGGGGCCCTCTTGAGGGTCGGCCTCGCCGAAGCCTTTCCCCACGCGGTCGATGCCTGGCCCTGGCCCACCTTTGCGGTCAACCTGGCCGGGGCATTCCTGATCGGTTACTTCTTCACCGCGCTCGCCGGTCAGGCGCCCGACCGGCTGCACCACCCTTTCCTGGCAACCGGGATCTGCGGAACCCTGACCACCTTCTCGACCCTCCAGCTCGAAATCTTCAACATGGTCGACGGCGGGGAGCCCGGGCTGGCCTTCGCCTACGCGGCCCTCACCGTTGCCCTCGGCTACCTCGCAGTGAGGCTGGGCATCGTGGCCGCCAGACCAGGGCCGGGGGTTCGGCCTTGACCGTCTTTGGTGTGAGCCTGTTCGGCTGGGCTGCGGTCGCCGGGTTGGGCGGGCTTGCGGCCGGCGCCCGCTACCTGCTCGACGCCGAAATCTCCCGCCGCTCGGACAACCCCTTCCCGGTCGGGATCCTCGTGGTCAACCTGCTGGGCTCCTTCCTGCTCGGCCTCGTCGCCGGCAGCACAATTCACGGCCAGGCCCTGGTCATCGTCGCCGGCGGCGTGATCGGCTCGTTCACCACCTTCTCGACCTGGATGCTCGACACCCATCTCCTCGCCTCGGCCGACCTGGCGAAGCTGGCCTGGCTGAACGTTGCGATCAGCCTGGCCCTCGGCCTCGCCGCGGTCACGCTCGGCCAGGCGATCACCTGAGCCGGGCCGCCCCCGACAACGAAGGGCGGCCCGGAGGCCGCCCTTTCGAAACTGCTCGAGTTTTGAGCCCGGCGTGCCGGGCTTGCCGCTCTAGGCCTCCGGCGACGGGATCGTCGAGGGCTTCTTGGCCGGTTCGGACCGGGATCCGTCGTCGACGCCAGGCGCGATCACGAACTTGTAGACCACGAAGGCGAGGACAGCACCGACGATTTCACCGCCGAGGTAGGGCCAGACACCGCCCCATTCGCCCGAAACGAGGGCGGGGCCGAACCAGCGGGCCGGGTTGACGGCGCCACCGGTCAGCGGAACCAGGATCAGGCCGACGACACCGAGCGTGAGTCCGATCGCCAGCGGAGCCCAGTCCTTGACCGCACGGACGCCGAGGGCAACCGAAAGCACAGCCAGAACCAGCAGGAAGGTACCGAGGCACTCGACCACGCCGCCGGCGAAGTTGCCGCTCAGCAGCGGGCTGATCGACACCGCACCGTAGTTGGCGGCGCGCCCTTCGTCTTCCAGCAGACCCTTGGTCAGCAGAGCGCCGAGGACACCACCGGAGAGCTGGGCGAGGATGTAGATCACTGCGTCAACCGGGGCGATCTTCTTCATCAGCGCCGCACCGAGCGTGATCGCCGGGTTGAAGTGACCACCGCTGGGCCCGCCGAAGGCGAATATCAGCGCCGTGAGGATGAAGGCGTAGGTCAGACCGACGACCGCGAAGTCAGAACCGAATGAGGCGTTATCGCCCACGGCAATGAAAAGCACGCCGACCAGAGTGATTCCGAACACCAGGAAGAACGTTCCCAGCAGTTCGGCGATATATGCGGCGAGACCGCGATCTTGCATGAAGTCAAACCTCCCGTGGCTTGTATCGATTGCGCCCCACCGTTTGCGGCGAGCCGTGGCAGTCTAACCAGAGCCCGTTGCCGAACGGTTGGAAGCGCAATACGGGGTCGCATGTTTGGGCCTAGAAATATACGCCGACAAAGGCCCGGTTCCTGCCGCGGGAGGGTCGGGGTGAGGGTTTTCAGTCCAGCAGCCGGGCCGCGAGGCCGGGCAGTTCCCGGGCCATGCGGGACCGGGGAACGACCAGGTCGAGACCGGCTTCCCGGCCCCGGTCGCGGGTCTCGACGTCGACATGCGAGTAGAAACCGATCGCGGGCGCAGGCAGCTTTGCCACCGCCGCGGGGTCACAGGCTTCGAGATCACAGACGATCAGGTCGAAGTCGAAATCGGCGGCCACCGGAGGGGTTGGCGCAACCGTCACCTCATGGCCGGCGGCACCGAGCATCCCGCTGACCCGGCTCGAAAGCATCAGGTCGGGAACAAGGGCGAGCACGCGGGCCATTGCGGTTGCCGGACCGGGCCTCAGATCGAGCGGCGCTGACGGAACTCTTCGCGCACGCTCTCCGGCCGGCCCCACATCTGAACTACCTCGGAGCGGCCTTCACGGACCTCGCGCAGGTTGAGCTCACCGGTGAACCCCTCCTTGTCGAGCCGCCGCAGCACCCCGAGCACCGTCTGCGGAGCCGCCGCCTTCCCGAAGCTGTGGGCGACCGGAACCCGCCAGTGCCACTCCGCCTGCGAATAAGGCTGGGCGTTGATCAGGCTGAGGTGGACGGAAGCGTCGATGTATCGGTCTTCGTCATCGATCCGCAGATCGAACTCGAGGTCGGTCCAGTCGGCCGGCAGAGAATCGAGCACATCCTGAAAGTCCTGGGCGAGTGCCATCAGGGCGAAGCCTAGCGCGGCCCGGGTCCGGCTCGCCCCCGGGATGACCCGGCGGGAGTTGGCCCGTCGTAGAATTGGCCCATGTCCCCGGTGACCGAACCCGACCTTGACGCCGAGTACCGGCAGATCCGCGAGGAATGCGGCCTGGTCGAACGGGCCGACCGGGCCTGGCTTGAAGTCACCGGGCCGGACGCAGCCGGGTTCCTGCAGAGCCAGGTGACCAACGAGACTGAAGAGCTGGCGGCCGGATCCGGGGTATATGCCGCTCTGCTCGACCGCAAAGGCCACCTTCAGGCCGAAATGCGAATCCTGCGGCTTGACGGCGAACGCTTTTTGATCGACACCGAGGCAACCACCGGCCCTGCCCTGCTGAAGCACTTCTCGATGTACAAGATCGGCCGCAAGGTCGAGGTCGGGGAGACCGATCGGGCCCTCTTCTCGCTGATCGGGCCGGCCGCGGTCGAGGTGACCGGCCTCACGCCGGGAAGTGAAAACGACTTCACCGAGACCGTGATCGCCGGTGCCGGCTGCCTGGTCGTGGTTACCGCGCTCGGGCTGGACGTGATCTGCGATCCGGGCTCCTCGGATGCGGTCCGAGCCCAGCTCGAAGCTGACCGGGCGGTTCCGGTTTCCGCCGAAGCGGCCGAGATCCTCCGGGTCGAGCGGGGCCGGCCCCGCTTCGGGTTCGACATGACCGAAGCCAACATGCCGGCCGAAGCCGGGATCGTCGACCGTGCGGTCAGCTTCACCAAGGGCTGCTACATCGGCCAGGAACCGGTTGCCCGGCTTCACTACAAGGGCCGGCCGAACCGTCACCTGCGGGGGCTGAGGCCCGGCGGACCGGTCGCCCACGGGGATCCGGTCCGGCTCGGCGATCGTCAACTCGGAGAAGTCGGCACCGCGGTCCTCTCCCCCGCATCGGGCCGAATCGCGCTTTCCATCCTTCGCAAGGAGGCCGAGCCCGGCTCGGTGGTCACGGTCGAGACGGAAGCCGGCGAGGTCGAAGCCGAAGTCGTCGAGTTACCCTTCATCGAAGGGTCCGGGATATGAGCGAGGTGCGCCGGCAGGGCCTGGGCGGCGGCAAGCTCGGTGCCGATAGCCCCCTCTTCGGCGGATCCGGCGCTTCGACGAACGGTGATGGCGACCCGGCCGGCGACCGGTTCCGTGAACCCGATGAGCAGCCCGCCTGGGATCCGGTTCCCGACGATTTCGCTGAATCACGCGAAGCGGCAGCCGCCGAGGCGAACCGCGCCGCCGAGGAGCTGCTCAAGCTCGGCGACCTGAGGGATCTGCTCCCGGCCGCCGAGCCCGACCGGGCCCTCGATGACTGGGGCCGCTCCGAAACGGTCGTGTCCCTGATGGAACCGCTGCTCAACTTCTACTACCGGTACTGGTTCCGGGTCGAGGTGGAAGGCCTCGAGAACGTCCCTTCCGAAGGCGGCGCCCTGATCGTCTCGAACCACTCCGGAGCCCTGCCTCCGGATGCCCCGATGATCATGCAGGCGATCCGCAACGAACATCCGGCCCCGCGTCCGCTTTACATGCTCGGCGAGCATTGGTTCAAGGGCTACCCGGGCGTCTCGATGCTGGTCAACAAGATGGGCCTGGTTCCCGCCCATCGCGAAAACGCGCAGCGGCTGCTCCACGACGAGGGCCGCCTCGCGGTCGTATTCCCGGAGGGGCAGAAGGGGACCCGCAAGGTCTACTGGCAGCGCTACAAGCTTCGCCGTTTCGGTCGCGGCGGGTTCGTGCGGACCGCGATTCGGGCCCGGGTGCCGATCGTGCCGGTGGCCGTGATCGGCGCCGAGGAATCAGCGCCGATATTCGCCCACTTCAAGCTTCTTCAGAAGCTCTCCGGGCTGATCTACTTCCCGCTCACCCCTTCGTTCCCGCATTTCGGCCTGCTCGCGCCGTTGATGTACCTGCCCTCGAAGTTCAGGATCCGTTTCATGGAGCCGATCGACATGGCCGAATTCCCGGTCGAGACGATCGACGATCCGGCCGAGATCCAGGTGATCAGCGAACGGATCAGGGCCCGCATCCAGCATCAGCTGGAAGAGATGCTCGACGCGCGCGAATCGGTCTGGACCGGTTGACGCCACACAGTCAGGTAGTTTTCAGGCTGTGAGGGGAATCCGGGTCACAGCCTTCGCCCTGCTGGCTGCAACTGCCGCGATCGCCGGCTGCGGCTCATCGACCCACGAGAATGAACCGCGCCCGCCGGTTCCAACCGTGGTCAGCATTTCGGTCGGCAAGGACACGATCGACGCCAAGGCGGCCATCGGCCGCGGAGTCGGCGAGCCGGGGCCCCGCCAGCCGTACCTCAACCAGAACCGGACCGCCCCCCAGAACCAGGCCGATCGCAAGGCCCCGGCCGTCGTGAACTTCGCGATCGCGAACCTGACCGACCGGGCCACAGTTCTTCGCATGCAGGGCGAGGTCAGCCGGACCGTGGCCCTGACCCCGGGCGGCTCCGGCTCTTTCATGATGGCCCTGCCGACCGGCATCTACCGGTTCAGTTCGCCGGCCAGCAGCGACACGGCCCTTCTGAACGTGGGCCCCAGCCGGGTCTCCTCCGGCGGGGACCTGCTCCTTCCCTGATCTCACGGCAGTCGGGCCGGTCTTCGCCGGCCCTCCCATTGAAACCCGCCGTCCCACCGAAGCAAAGAATGGATGGGACGGCTCCGCTTGAATACTGCCCGGGTAGGTACCATTCGGCGGAACTTCCACGTCCCACCGAAACCCCCGAGAGGAACGAAGTGTCTGTAGACCTCGCTGATGTGAGCAAACTTGACGTGCAGCCGGGAGAGCTGCCCGAGACGATGGCCGCCTGGGTCATCCGCCCCGAGACCGAGGGCAACGAGCCGAACAAGGCCTTCCAGTTCGAAGACATCGAGACCCCCGAGCCCGGCGCTTTCGAGGTCATCGTCCGCGTGATGGCGGCCGGCGTCAACTTCAACAACGTCTGGGCCGGTCTCGCCGAGCCCGTATCCGTCTTCCCCTACGGCGACCACCCGGAGTACGGCCACCACATCGGTGGCTCCGACGCTTCCGGCATCGTCTGGAAGGTCGGCGAGGGCGTTACCCGCTGGAAGGTCGGCGACGAGGTCGTCGTCCACTGCAACCAGGCCTCCTACGAGGACGTCGAGGTCCACGGGCTCGACCCGATGGCCGCCCCCAGCCAGAAGATCTGGGGCTACGAGACGACCTGGGGATCCTTCGCCCAGTTCACCAAGGTCCAGGCCCAGCAGCTGCTGCCGCGCCCGAAGAACCTTTCCTGGGCCGAGGCCAGCTCCTACGGTCTCACCTACTTCACCGCCTACCGGATGCTGATGGACCAGGCCCGGATCCAGGCCGGCAGCAACGTCCTGATCTGGGGCGCGGCCGGCGGTCTCGGCGTTTTCGCCGTCCAGCTCTGCAAGGCGGCCGGCGCCAACGCGGTCGGTGTCGTCTCTTCCGACGAGAAGGGCGAACTGGTCAAGCAGCTCGGCGCGGTCGACTACATCAACCGCAACGAGTTCACGGACATGATGCGGACCGGCAACGAGACTCCGGAGGAGGAGAAGGCCCGCTTCAAGGCATCGGTCGGCTTCGCCAAGAAGGTCAAGTCGATCCTCGGTGATTCGCCTGACGTGGTCTTCGAGCATGTCGGCCAGGCCACCTTCCCGACCTCGGTCTTCGTCGTCAAGCCGTTCGGCAAGGTCGTGATCTGCGGCGCCACCTCGGGCTACACGCTCGACTTCGACGTGCGTCACCTGTGGATGCGCCAGAAGCAGATCATCGGCTCGCACTTCGCCAACGCGTACGAGTGCATGAAGGCCAACCAGCTGATGGCCGAGGGCAAGGTCCAGCCGGTGCTGTGGAAGACGATGGGCTTCGAGGGTGTGCCCGAGGCGCACCAGATGCTCCACGAGAACCGCCACCTCGGCAAGATCGCCATCCTGGTCGGCGCCACCTCCGAGGACGAGGGCCGCGAAGAAGAAGGTCCGGGCGCGATCCGGGCCGAGGTCGGGGCCTAGACCTCAAACCAACGGGAAGAAAGAAGACCGATGACCTACATCTCCGAGATTTCCTGGCACGTGACCCCGTTCCGGTCGCAGCGCTGGATCGACACCTGGGAGCCGGCTGCCGCCAAGGCAACCGAATACGGCGCCACGGAATGGGAGATCTACCGCTCGGACGAGGACCCGCTGCTCTTTCGGCAGGTGACTCGCTGGGAGAAGAAGTCGGACTTCGAAGCCTGGTGGTACTCGGAGGAGATTTCGGCGATCCGCGCCGAGGTCGTGGACCTCTACGACAAGCCCCTCCTCCCCGTCTGGTGCTCGCGGGTCATAGCCTCAAGCTGACCAAAGCACCAAGCAAGCATCGAAAGGGCTCCGGAAATCCGGGGCCCTTTTCTTTGCATCCCGTCACCTGTGGTCACGCCGTGGGGCCGGGTGGGCGTCACCGGGAAGCGGCAAACACCTCGCGCGGCATTCAGCCGCGCTCCGCCTGAGTATCCCGGTGACGCCCACCCGGCCCCACGGCTACTCCGAAGCGCTCCTCGCTGAGTGTCCCGGTGACGCCCACCCGGCCCCACGGCTACTCCGGATCGCGGAGGCCCTTCCCCCTCACCTGCCCTTTCAGGCCCCGAGGTGCCGCACATTCAGGACCGTGATGGGCCTACACGTGCGGCACCTTCCGCCGCTCGGCTCGACTTTTACGGCCGCCCCCCACCTGTCTTGCGGCACCCTCGAATCACACCCGGCACGGTCTCGAGGTGACGCAGGTTTGCGACCTCTCCGGTAGCAAACCTGCGGCACCCTTCCAGAGCCGGACCTCAGTACGGGTCGGGGATTGCTACGCGGATGTCGGCGAAGGAGCCGATCGCGCCGCGGGCGCTCTGCTTGGCGCCGATCGAGATGCTCGTGTCCTGCCCGACCAGTGAGGTGCCCTGGTCGTCACGGGCGGCGGCAACCTTGTGGCCGTTGACGAAGCCAACCAGCTGGGTGTTGCCCTTCTGGCCGGTGAAGGCGCGAAGGGTCAGGCGGTTCGCCTTGCCGGGACCCTTCACCTTGCGGCCGGCCTTGCGACTGCCGAAGTTGATGATCTGCCCGTTCGGCTGGACCTTGCGCAGGCCGTAGCGGCGCGTGGAGGGCCAGACAACCAGCTGGTAGCGGCTGCCGTCGTTGTTCTGACGGAGGCTGACCCCGGCATATGCGCGGCGCAGGACCTTGGGCGGGGTCGATTTGAAAATCCTGGCGATCGCGGTGACCTGCAGGTTCTTGCCGGCCATCGGGACCTTGTAGAAGCACTCCCTCGCCTTCTTCCCGAGCTGGAAGCGGAAGGCGTTGGGGGAACCGCCCCGTTCGCAGTTGGCGCGCGGCGCCATCTGATGGATTTCGGCACGGCTGTCAGTGGTGTCGAGGTCGTTCTTGTAAATCGTGATTGTGCTGGCGGCGGCGTTGGCAGCGAAAAGCACCGCGCCAAGCGACACCGCGGCCACGATGGCACGCAGCAGGGGGTTTTTGGTCAGGGAGCGCATGTGAAGAGCCTAAACACAGAAAGTGGCTGAATGGTGCGCCCTGCCGGTCCTGCTTCAAATGCTGCGTGACGAAATCACACAATCCGGGAACGGTTCCGCCGGGCCCGCCGCGAAGGCGGGAAACCGCGACTCGCAGGTAGAATCGGCTCCATGAGCGACCACCGTCTGCCCGAACGCGATCGCCCCTGGGTGATGCGCACTTACGCGGGCCACTCCGATGCCCGCCGTTCCAACGAGCTCTACCGGAGCAACCTGGCCAAGGGCCAGACCGGCCTCTCGATCGCCTTCGACCTGCCCACACAGACCGGCTATGACCCCGATCACGCCCTTTCGCGCGGCGAGGTTGGCAAGGTCGGCGTCTCGGTGGCGCATCTCGGGGACATGGAGGCCCTGCTGGATCAGATCCCGCTGGACAACATGAACACCTCGATGACGATCAATGCGGTCGCCGCCTGGATGCTCGGGCTCTATGTCGCCGCCGCCGAGGAAACCGGCGTCGACAAGTCCCAGCTCAAGGGCACGACCCAGAACGACATCATCAAGGAGTACCTCTCCCGCGGTACCTACGCCTTCCCGCCGGAGCCCTCGATGCGGCTGATCGCCGACATGGTCGCCTTCACGGTGAACGAGATTCCGAGCTGGAACCCGATCAACATCTGCAGTTACCACCTGCAGGAAGCCGGGGCCACCCCGATCCAGGAGATCGCCTACGCGATGTCCACCGCGATTGCGGTGCTCGACGAGGTAAAGGCCCGCGGCCAGGTTTCCGAGGAGGACTTCCCCAAGGTCTTCGGCCGGATCTCCTACTTCGTCAACGCCGGTGTCCGCTTCATCGAGGAGATCGCGAAACTCAAGGCGATGGGTCGGCTCTGGACCGAAATCGGCCGCGAGCGTTACGGCGTCACCGACGAGAAGATGCTGCGCTTCCGTTACGGCGTCCAGGTCAACTCGCTTGGCCTGACCGAAGCCCAGCCGGAGAACAACATCCAGCGCATCGTGGTCGAGGCCCTCGCCGTGACCCTGGCCAAGGACGCCCGGGCCCGCGCCCTGCAGCTGCCGGCCTGGAACGAGGCGATGGGTCTTCCCCGCCCGTGGGATCAGCAGTGGAGTCTCCGCATCCAGCAGGTGCTGGCCTTCGAGACCGACATGCTCGAGTACCCGGACATCTTCGAGGGCTCGGTGGTGATGGAAGGCCTGGTCGAGGAGTTCATGGCCGGCGCCAGGGACGAGATGGCCGTGGTCGCCGAGAAGGGCGGCGCGGTCGAGGCGGTCCCGTACATGAAGGCCCGCCTGGTCGAATCCCACCGCGAGCGCTTCGCCCGGATCGAGAACGGCGAGCAGACCGTGGTCGGCCTGAACAAGTACACCGAGACCGAGGATTCGCCCCTCACGGCGAGTGCCGACGGCGGCATCATGAAGCCCGACCCGCAGGTCGAGAAGGAGCGGATCGAGGCGCTTGAAGCGTGGCGCTCCGAGCGTGACCAGGCCGCGGTCGACGCTGCCCTGGCCGAAGTCGCCCGGGTCGCCGGCGCCGACGACGAGAACATCATGCCGGCCACCATCGCCGCCGCCAAGGCCGGTGCGACCACCGGCGAGTGGGCCGCCACCCTGCGCGAGGTATTCGGCGCCTACCGGGGTCCGACCGGTGTCGGAGGCGCCGCCCCGGCCGGTGATCGCGATTCGCTGACCGCGACCCGGGAGAAGGTCAACGAGGTTTCCGGGCAGATCGGCCACCGGATTCGGCTGCTGGTCGGCAAACCGGGCCTTGACGGCCATTCGAACGGCTCCGAGCAGATTGCGCTTCGCGCCCGCGACGTGGGCATGGAAGTCGTCTACCAGGGCATTCGCCTCACTCCGGAGCAGATCGTCGAATCGGCGGTCCAGGAGGACGTTGACCTGATCGGACTCTCGATCCTTTCAGGATCGCACCTCGAGCTGATTCCCGAGGTCGTGCGACTGCTTCAGGAGGAGGGCGTCGAGGTGCCGGTGGTCGCCGGCGGCATCATCCCGCCCGAGGACGCGGCCCGGCTGAAGGAAGCCGGAGTGGCCGGGGTCTTCACTCCGAAGGACTTCGACATGAACGAGATCATGGGCGAGTTCGTCGACCTGGTCGCCGCCAATCACGAGAAGTCGGCGGCCGCAACGGCCTAGGCAGGAGGTTCCGTGAATGATCAGCTCTATCTGCTGACTCACGGAATCCCCGGTGTAATCGCCGGGATCATGCTGGCGTTGACCCTGATCGGGGTCAGCGGTTCGATCTGGGGGATCAAACGCGGCCTCGACGGCGGCGAGAAGATCCTCCGGGTCACCGCCGCGATCCTCTGCCTGGTCGGGATCGGAATCGCCGGTTACGTGGTCGTGACGGTGGAAATCATGAATCAGATTCCGGAATGCGTTGGCGGTGGCGGCGGTTGCGCCGCGGTCGAGCACAGCTCCTACTCGCGAATCGGGGGGATCCACGTTTCGATCTTCGGCCTGATCGGCTACACGATGCTGCTGGTCACCTCTTTCATGAAGGGTGACCTGGCCCGGATCGGCGCTTTCTTTCTGGCTCTCTTCGGTTTCGGGTTCAGCCTCTACCTGACCTATCTCGAGCTTTGGGAGATTCTCGCGATCTGCCAGTGGTGCGTTTCCTCGGCGATCACCATGACCATGTTGTTCGTGGTCAATACGAGCAGGTTGATCGTGTTCTTTGGCACCGGCGAGAGCAACGGTCTGGCTGAAGGCGTGGAAGACCCTGGCCCGTCGTCTGTGTAGGCTCGCTTCCCCATGCTCGAAGACCAGCGGTTCATCATCAGCCGGGACATTCCGATCGAAGTCGGCGGCCTCTTCATTCTCGTCGCTCTGGTGGGCATCGGTTTCGCGATATGGGGTTACCGGACCGGTGGTCCGCGCGGCGAGCAGATCCTCCGTGCGACGGCCGGTGTCCTTTCCGGGCTCGGACTGTTCGTGGCTGGCTACATCGCCTACAAGACCCAGATCGTGAACGAGCCCTTCCAGTGCGCCGGCGGCGGTGGCGGCTGCGCCCTGGTCGAGAAGAGCAAGTACGCGAACTTCCTCGGGGTACACATGTCGATCTGGGGGCTGATCGGCTACGCGACGATCCTCGGAGCGACGATCTGGAAGGGTGACAATGCCCGGCTGGCCGCCTTCGGACTCGCGCTGTTCGGCTTCACCGTCAGCCTGGTCCTCCGCTATCTGGAACTCTGGGAGATCCACGCCGCCTGCCAGTGGTGCTGGGCCAGCGCGGTGCTGATGACCGTGTTGCTGGTGGTCAATTCCTGCCGTCTGATCGGTTACTACGGAACCGGAGATCCGGAGCAGCAAACCTCATTTGCTGACGAGGCAGAGCCAGATCCCGCCTCTTAGTAGCATCCCCGCCAATGGCCACCAAATCGCAGCAGAAGAGAAAAGAACTCCGCGACAAGCGCATGCAGGCCGAGCAGGCTGCGCAGAGCGCCGACAAGCGTCAGAACCTCGCAAAGATCCTCGGGATCGCGGCCTTTCTGGTCGTGGTCGGCGTGGTCGTGGCGGTCGTCGCGATCAGCTCCAGCGGAGGCGGCGACGAGCCGAAGGGATCGGGAGACATCGACAAGCTGCTGGCCGGAATCCCGCAGAACGGCACCACGCTCGGCGAAGCAAACAGCAAGGTGACGCTGTACGAGTTCGGTGACCTGCAGTGCCCGATCTGCGAGCAGTACTCGGAGGACGCCACCCCGGACATCATCAACAACATCGTCCGGCCCGGCAAGGCCAAGTGGAACTTCAAGCAGTGGGCGATTCTCGGCCCGGATTCGACCCTCGCTGCCAAGGCTGCGCTCGCCGCTGCGGAACAGAACCGTTACTGGGAATTCATCGAGAACTTCTACGCCAATCAGGGCATCGAGAATTCCGGTTATGTGACCGACGACTTCCTCACCGAAATCGCCAACGACGCCGGCGTTCCGGACATCGACAAGTGGAATGCCGATCGGGAGTCCGCCGCGATCGCCAAGCAGGTCGAGCAGACCGACGCGCAGGCCTCGAGCCTCGGCTTCAGCGGCACCCCGTCGTTTGGGGTCCAGGTCGGCAACGGTGACATCGAGCCGGTCCAGACCACCAGTTCAACTGCGGCAGCCGGCGAGATCGCCAAGGCGATCGAGAAGGCGCAGTCGGGTAACTGACCCACATAGCGAGCCACATGCCCCGCCGAGGTCTCCGAGGCGCAAAGATATGAGCATGGAGTCCCGTATCTCTTCATGGCTCAGGTGCTACCGGTGCTGGTCACGCAACCTCGAGGTTCAGGTCCACTACGACGCGATCCGGCCGATCGACCCGGAGACCGGTATCCCGACCGAGGGCGATGACGAGATCCAGGAATCGGTGGTCCAGTGCCTGGACTGCATGCATGACCAGCCGCACCTGACTTTCGAGCGGGACCGGGTGGTACCGATCGAGGATCGCTGGGAACGCATGGTGGCCGGGACGCCCTGGGTCGCCTCATGCACGGTCACGGTCGAGGCCGATCAGGTCGAGGCCTGCGCGGGACCGGAAGCGGTTGAATCGCTGACCTTCGGCGCCTTCGGCGATGCCGGAACCCGTGAGTTCTTCACCCACGTCCGCTTCCACAAGCACCACGAAGACCAGATCGCGGTACACCTGCTGGTCGAGCTCTACGCCCGCAACCCGGAGGAGGCGAGCGAAGTGCTGACCGGCGCCGCCCGGGGAACGATCGAGATCACCTCACTGGCCGAGGAGTCCCGGCCCCCCGCCCACGCCTCGGGCGACACCCATTAAGAAGTCGGGCGGGGTCCGACCCGCCCTCCACCAGTAACCCGCCCCTCCCACTCATACGATCTAATTGTTGGGAGGGGCTCCGTCCGGCGGCGCATCGGGTTAATTGCCCACCGGCTTGTCCCGGTCTACGACTTCTTTCTTTGCCTGTTTTGCCTTTTCGGCGAGTGAGCCGTCGCCGGCGAGGATCTCGCGTAGCTCCTTGGCGTCCCGCTTCAGGTTCTCGGGCTCGGCCCGGTCCCCCAGCTTGTCCTCAGCCTGTTTCTTCAACTTCCCGGCCTGCTGACCAAGTTTCCTGAAGTCCATACGCCCATCAAAGCAAAAGGACAACCCGGAAGTTGCCCTTGCAGACTCTCAGCGGGTGGATGCCAGGGGCCTCCAGCCGTTCGCTGCCGAGGAGACAGGCCGGAAATGGCCGCGATCGTACGTGGGTACTTGAGCTGCCGTTTCCGGCCGTCGACGAAGCCATCCGGCCGTTCAGCGAGACCGTCATTGAACGACCATCGAGCGAACGAGCCGGATGTTCCTTGTGTTGCGGCTGGTGGTTCCTGGCGCCGCCCGGGCTCAGTCGACGTCGTTGGTCTCGGTGGGAACGCCGTGAACCTTGCGGGGGATCAGGGCGGTCCGCTTGAAGTGGCAGACGAGGGTGCCGTCCTGGTTGAAGACGCGGGTGTGGACCTTGACCAGGCCGCGGTCGAGCTTGCTCTTGGACTCGCGGACCTCGAGGACCTCGGACTCGCAGAAGAGCGTGTCACCGTGGAAAACGGGGGCCGGGTGGCTGAGTTCGTCGGTGGCGAGGTTGGCGATCGCCTTGCCGGAGAAGTCGGAAACCGACATGCCGACTGCCAGCGAGTAGACCAGCGGGCCGACCACGACGTTCTTGCCCTGCTGCGAGGCGTTCGCATGAACGTCATTGATGTGCAGCGGGTGGTGGTTCATGGTCAGCAGGCAGAAGAGGTGGTCGTCGTATTCGGTGACCGTCTTGGCCGGCATGTGCTTGTAGGTGGCGCCGACCTCGAACTCCTCGAGAAAGCGGCCGTAGGGGTGCGAGCCGGACTCTTCGCGGATTGCCTGGTCGGTGGTGAAGTCGTTGTTTTCTTCGCTCATTGTCTGGTTGGTTTTCCTTGGTTGGTGACTTAAGAAGTCAGTGTTCAGTGGACTTTCTTCAGCTTCGCCCGCTGTTCATGCGCCTCGATTACGCGGATGACCAGCTTCGCCACATTCGAATCTCCCTCGAACCGGATGTGACCTGTTTCGGCGGCACGCCGGTAGGAACCGACCGTGCTTTTTTCGTCGGCCAGCTGATTGAACTGCTGGCGGTCGATCTCGACCCGGCAGCGTTCGTCCTCTCCTCTTCCCTTGCTCACCTTCGGCCCGGGCAACTCGACCCGGTACGTCTGCATGTCACCCTTTGCCCGGAGATCGAGACCGAAGACCAGCTTCAGCTTCTTCAAGGCCGGCACCTCCTCCTGGAGGTGGGTGACGGCGGATTCGATCATCTGCGCTGTGGATGCCATGCGTGGTGTTTATCAGGGAAACCGCGTGATTGCCTCAGGCGAGGCCGCGGCTCTTCTCGTAAGTCTGGATGTAGTCGTTGACGCTGAACCGGCCGACCGCTTCGGTGACGAGGTCCAGCGGCAGGTCCCCGAGCCGCTTGAACCGGACGCAGGACTTGCCGATATCCAGCTTGGTCCCGCGCTCCTTGAGGGCGTTCTCGAACCAGGCCCGGTTGCCTTCGTCCGAGTAGATGCCCATCAGGTAGAGGGCCATGTGGTTTTTCTGCGAGGCGAGCGACACGTAGGCGAGTGGCTGGCCGTTGTAGGTCTCCGGATAGGTCTCGAGCGGGATCTCCCAGCTGATCATTCCCCAGCGGAGTTCTTCCGCGTAGCCCTCGGGAATTCCGGCCGCTACGGCCGACCGGACCGCTTCGATCGCTTCCCGGCGGTCTTCGGGAAGGGAATCGAGATATTCGTCAATTGTTTCGACGGCCATCCCGATCCCTTCCCTCAGCCCGTCAGATCAGATCTTGTGGCGCTGGAGCAGCTTCTTGCCGATCACCATGCGCTGGATTTCCGACGTGCCCTCGCCGATCAGAAGCAGCGGGGCGTCCCGGTAGAGGCGCTCGATCTCGTATTCCTTCGAGTAGCCGTAGCCGCCGTGGATGCGGAAGCATTCCTCGACGCATTCCTTGCCGGTTTCGGAGGCGATCAGCTTGGCCATTCCGGCTTCGAGGTCGGAACGGATGCCGGCGTCCTTCATGTTGGCCGCCTTGCGGGTGACCAGGCGGGCCGCTTCCAGCTTGGTCGCCATGTCGGCCAGCTTGAACTGGATCGCCTGGTGGTTGGCGATCGGCTTGCCGAAGGTCTTGCGCTCCTGGCTGTACTGAAGGGCGAGCTCGAGGGCGCGCTGGGCGATGCCGACGCCACGGGCGGCGACGTTGACGCGGCCGACCTCGAGGGCGTCCATCATCTGCGGGAAACCCTTGTTCAGGCCGGCTTCCTCGCCGCCGAGGATGTTCTCGGCCGGGCAGCGGTAGCCGTTGTAAACCAGCTCGGTTGACTCGACGCCCTTGTAGCCCATCTTCTTGATCTTGGGCGGAACGTTGAGGCCGGCGTACTCGCCGGTGTTCTCCTCGACCCACGGCACCTTCTCGGTGATGAAGCAGGTCATGCCCTGATGGGCCTTCTCCGCCCCCGGGTCGGTCTTGGCGAGCAGGAAGACGAGGCTCGAGCCGAGTCCGTTGGTGACCCACATCTTCTGGCCGTCGATCACGTAGGCGTCGCCGTCCTTCTTGGCGCCTGTCTTGATGCCCTGGACATCGGAGCCGACCTCGGGCTCGGAGAGCGAGAAGGCGGCACGCATCTCGCCGGTGGCCATCTTCGGCAGATACTTCTGCTTCTGCTCTTCGCTACCGAACTGCTGGAGCAGGTAGACGCCGATGAAGTGGGTATTTACCACACCGGAGATCGAGATCCAGCCGCGGGAAAGCTCCTCGACGATCAGTTCGTAGGTCGAGAGGTCGAGCCCCATCCCGCCGTATTCCTCGGCGATGGTCACTCCGAAGAGGCCCAGTTCCTTCATCTGCTCGACGATCGGCTCCGGGAAGGAATCCTCGTGGTCGTAGTGCTCGGCGTTGGGGATGATCTGCTCGTCGACGAACTGATGGACCATCTCGATGATGGCCTTCTGGTCCTCGGTGATCTCCTGATAGCTGGACATGGCTCCTCTTGGGGTTTGGTGGCGCAGACTGAGTTGAAGCGCGCTGTGGCGCGGAAAAGACCCGCGAAAAGCACGGGCAAAAAGGGGCAACAAGGATATCGGGATTGGCCTTCTGACGCGGTTTCCGGGAGCCGGCCCTAACCGACCGCGAGGCTGCGGCGGACCAGCGTTGCGCGACCCCTGGCGGTGCGCGCACCAACCGTTACGGCCAAGCGACCGGGCGAGACCGACCGGTTCAGTTTGCGGGCCAGGCGAGCGGGCAGCACCACCCTGATCCGGGCGCTCTTGCCGGCCCTCAGCGTGCGCGGCGCGATGACCGCCAGCGACTTCGCACGGGAGACTCCGTGCCAGGCTGCCCTGAGGCGGAAGATCGAACAGCCGCGGCTGCCAGACGGGCAATGGACCCGGGCTACCGCGGCCGGTCCCGGTTCCAGTCCGCGGAATGCCCTGGCGGCAAACCTGACCGACGGGGCGGGACCCCGCGGACCGGTCACTCCCGTCGGGCCGGTGGGTCCGGTCGGCCCGGTACCGCCGGTGGGTCCGGTCGGCCCGGTACCGCCGGTCGGCCCGGTGGTGCCGGTGCTGCCGCTGCTTCCCGTTGGTCCCGTGGGGCCCGTTGCGCCGATCGGGCTTACGGTTCCGACCACGATCAGATCCGCCTGGATCACGGTCGAAGAGTTCGAGGGCAGGGTCAGCCTGCCCACCCGCAGTCCCTCGCCCTGGGGCGTCGCTGCCACCCAGACCCGGCAGGAGTCACCGAAGCCCAGGGCCCGGCCGGAACAGCGGTTGGACACGACTCCGAAGTCACCGGGGTTGGAACCTGTAATCACCGGTGGTCCGGAGATCGTCAGCCGGGCCGAACCACGGTTCGTGATCGTGACCGGCTGGAGCAGACCTGCCATCGCCCCTGATAAAGCCCCTGATCCCCGCGTCCTTTCGTGGCACCTCGCCAAGATATATGTCGCCCGCGGACCAGTCAACAGCGACATGCGACCCAGAGGGCCCGCGAGCCGCGATCCCTATACGCTTTTCGGTGGCGCTGATGCTGCTTTTCGCGCCGAATAGCTCTTCTCTAACCAACCCTCAAGGAGAACCTTGCGTAACCCCCGGAACTTCTTCAAGCCCAAGGCGATCGGCGCCCCCGACCCGATCACCCAGGTCCCCTTCGGCCCCTCCCGGATGATCCACTTCTTCGACGCCTCGAACGAGAAGATGGCGGCCAAGGTGCCGGACATGGCAACCCAGGCGGACATCCTGCTCGGCAACCTCGAGGATGCGGTCCCGGTCGACAACAAGGAAGCCGCCCGCGCCGGCCTGGTCAAGGTCGCCAGGGAAGCCGATCTCGGCGGCACGCCCCTCTGGACCCGGATCAACTCGCTCGAGAGCCCCTGGGTGCTCGATGACCTGACCACCCTGGTCACCGAAGTCGGCAACAAGATCGACGTGATCATGGTCCCGAAGGTCGAAGGTCCATGGGACATCCATTACGTCGACCAGCTGCTCGCCCAGCTCGAGGCCAAGGGCGAAGTGACCCGGCCGATCCTGATCCACGCCATCCTCGAGACCGCCCAGGGCGTGACCAACGTCGAGGACATCGCCGCGGCCAGCCCCCGCATGCAGGGCATGAGCTTCGGACCGGCCGACCTCGCCGCCTCCCGCCGCATGAAGACCACCCGGGTCGGCGGCGGCCACCCGGGCTACCGCTCGATGGAGGACCCGGACGCCGGGAACCCCGAGGCGGCCCGCGTCACCGCCCAGCAGGATCCGTGGCATTACTCGATCGCCCGCATGGTCGATGCCTGCACGGCCAATGACATCCTCCCGTTCTACGGCCCATTCGGTGACATCAAGGACCTCGAAGGCTGCGAAACCCAGTTCCGCTCGGCCTTCCTGCTCGGCTGCGTCGGCGCCTGGTCGCTCCACCCGGCCCAGATCGCGGTCGCGAAGAAGGTCTTCTCGCCGCCGGTCGACGAAGTGATCTTCGCCAAGAAGGTGATCGAGGCGATCCCGGACGGCCGCGGTGTTCACATGATCGACGGCAAGATGCAGGATGACGCCACCTGGAAGCAGTGCAAGGTGATGGTCGGCCTGGCCGAGATGCTGGCCGAGAAGGATCCGGAGCTCAAGGAGCAATACGGCTTCTGAACTTAACTGCAGTCGCGCCGGTCTTCGCCGGCGCTTCAATTCGAACCCGCCCCTCCCACTCGAAGAAAATGACGGTTGGGAGGGGCTCCGCCTATCGGCGCACGATGCGGAAGGTCACTGTCCGCTCGTTGCCCGGCCTTCCGCTCGGGTAGAGCGCTCGCACCCGGAAGACGTGTTTGCCGGGTTTCAGGCGGTAGTCCCTAGGGCTGCGGCAGCGAGTAAACGGCTGGCGGTCGATCCGGCACTGGAAGCCGCTGGCCCGGCCGGTGCCGACGAAGCCGAACCTGACCTGGCGCCCGGGCCTTAGGGCCCCGCGGCGCTTGACCACGATCGTCCTGGCCGGGCGCCGGACCATCCTGACCCCGGCCGGCCTGGCGCCTTCCGCGACCTTCCGGACAAACTGGCTCACCCGGGCGGTTTCGACGGTCCCGTCGGTGATCGAACCCAGCGCCTCGTTGATCCCCTCGTGGTCGAGCGGCACCCCGACCACCGATTGGGCGGGGTCCTGGCCGAGGGCGGTCGCCATCTCGTCGTTGGCGGCCATTCGCAGGACCTTTTCCCCCTGGGTTACCAGCAGGAAGGGCGGGTCAGCGGGATCGGCGAAGGCGAGTGGCGAGGAGCGTTCCCAGCGTGCCTCGACCGCTTCTTCATCCGGTGTGCCGAAGGCATTCCAGATCAAGGCGAGCTGCTGGCTTGAATTGGCCGGATTGGCGGGGTCCGCCGAAGCGGCCACGTCGAAGGTGTCGGTGTCCAGTGAAACGACCCCGATGATCTGCTTCGGTGAGACCCGGCGGCCCTTGATCCAGGCCGGGCTCGTCCCGGCCAGGGAAACCAGATGGGCTCCCGCCGAATGCCCGGCCAGGACCAGCCGGTCGGGGTCGCCGCCGTAGTGGCGGACGTTGTTCGACACCCAGGCGATCCCTTCGGCAACGTCGGCGATGTGATCCGGCGAGCGGACCCTGGTCGGGTCCCAGGTTCCGTCAAAGCTGCCCTCCGATATGTCGGGCGAGAGCCGGTAGTTGAGGCTGGCCACGATGTAGCCGAGCGAGTTGAACAGGTTCACCTTGTCGGTCATCCGGTTTGACTTGTCCCCGGTCATCCAGGCCCCGCCGTGAACCCAGACCACGACCGGACGCAGACCTTCGAAGCCGTCGTCGGTGGCCGGCAGGTAGAGATCGAGACTGTTCGAGGTCGATTGCGCCGGCCCCACCTCGTCGGCGTTGTAGTTGATGTCGGTGATTACCCTTGCCGGTTCGGCTGCGGCCGGAACCGCGACCAGCATCAGACCCGCCATCGCGAGCGAACAGATTGCGGCTGTGATCCGACCGGTCATACCCGGAAAACCCGGCTCCGGGGCCAACGGAGCGGCCTCAGGCCTTGAACGGATTCTGAAGCTGACCGTTCAGCCAGTTGGTCAGCAGGCGGGCGTAGGTGGCGCTGATGTGGCCGCGGTCGCGGTACTTGAGGACGTTCCCGTGGACGGCACGGCACTTGCCTCCGGGGCAGACCTTGGGCAGCGGATCGATGATCTGCACCGCCTTGAGCCGTTTCGCAGCGGCGAAATCGTAGGCCTGGGAAAGGGGCCGGCGGGCCGGGAAGGTGCATCGTCCGGGCTGGTCGACGTTCTCTGAAACGCAGACCGAGGGCAGGAAGGCCTTTGACATGGGCAGGTCACGCATCACCGTCACCTGCGCTCCGTACTTGCGCAGCTTCAGCAGGGTCTCGTACATCCCCTGCCGGAAAAGGGGTTCGCTGGCTGCCCGGCCCAGCCGCCTGCCGTTCTTCATCACGAAGGTGTTGGGGGCGGTGTTGCTCGCGACGAAAACCAGGGTCGGCTTCTCCCGCCTGATCCGCTTCAGTGCGTTGTGACGCCAGCGGTTGCAGTAGGGATCGATATTGACCAATGCGGCAGTGCAGTTGGCATGAAGCAGCATGGTCAGCTCCCAGCCCCGTTCCCTGGCGAGGTTGATCAGCGGTGGAGTCCACTGCAGGGCATGCGAGTCGCCGAGGACCGTCACCTTGCGGCTGGAACCGACCTCGCCGTAACGGCAGGGCGGCGAGGTGGCCCGCTTTGTGTAGATCAGACAACCCTCGCGGAAGACCGGGCCCTTGTCGGTACTTACCGCGGCAAACGAGGGTTCGTAGGTGCGGGCCGAAGCCTGCGTGGCGATCCCGGAAAGCGCGAAAAGGCCGGCCACGGCCACAAGCAGCAGAACACGGATTGAACGGCTCACCGGATCACCCGCAGCTTGACCGTCGTCAGACCGGCAGCGCGACCGGTGTTGCCATAGGCCCAGACCCGCAACCGGTGAAGACCCGGCGGCGACTTCATCGCGACCGGACATACCGACTGGACGCCGCGGTCGACCTGGCATATGAGGGCCCGGGCGGCCGGCTTCGAGCTGAACTTCAGCCGGAAGGTTCCGTATCCGTCCCGTCCGGCCCTCACGATCCGCGTACCGCGGACGGTCGGGGTGTAGCGGACCGGGTTGACCGCCGCGTGGGCGAACCGCATCAGCGGTGCGGTGACTCCCATGTCACCGGACGGATTGCCGAGCAGCGGCACGACGCCGGCATGTTCGGTCTTGACCCGGTGGGAGACGAGGCCCAGTCGCTGGCCCAGCTTTCTGGCCATCACGTGGGCATCCACCCAGCGGTCCGGGCTGGTGGTCGGGACCACGAAAAAGATCGGCGGATCAGTCCGGCCGGCGAAGTTGATCGGCGAAGCGGCCGCCCAACGGTGATTCCTCTTTTCCTCCGCGGGAGTTCCGAAAGCGTTGAACATCATCCGCTGGAACCCCGAGTTGATCCTCCGGTAGGCCGGCGTCATCATCCGCGCAACGTCGTAGCCGACCGCATCGAGCGCGAGCACGCCCTTGATCTGACGGGTCGACATCCCCCGCGCCTTGAGGAACGCGGGCTTGGTCGCCAGCAGGCTCGAGATCTGTCCGCCGGCCGAATCACCGCCGATCACCATCTTCTTCGGATTTCCGCCGTACTGGCCGATGTGTTTGTTGACCCAGCCCAGCGCGCGGGCAGCGTCCAGGTAATGAGCCGGGAAGATCAGACGGCCCTTCGAGAGCGCCTTCGGGCCGGCCAGATCAGGGGAAAGCCGGTAGTTGACCGAAACGAAGATGAATCCGTTGTCAACCAGGGTCTTCGCCTTGTATTCCATGGTTCCACCGGCCTTGTCACCGGTGAACCAGCCGCCACCGTGAATCCAGACGAAGACCGGCCGCGGTTTGGCCGAATCGGCCTTCGGGACGTAGACGTCAAGCAGGTTGGAGCCAGCCTGGGCGTTGGCGGGCGCGTAGGGAATGTTGGATTCGACCGTGTAGGGATCGGCCGACCTCGCAGGCGCCGCCAGGACCGCAAAAGCGGTCAAAACGGCCGCCAGAGCGGCGAGGATCATGCCTCCGGAAAGCAGGCGCGATCGACTGGCTGTGGAGTTCCCCGGCTGGAGCATTCGGGGTAGTTAACAACCTTTACCGGTCGGGGGTGCGCCCGGTCCCGGGAAATTTCAGGCGATCGCCGGTGCCTCCGGCAGGCGCTCGATCGCGGCGTCCAGTTCCTCCTGATCGAGTTCGAGATCCTCAAGCTCTCCCGACAGGTACGCCTGATAGGCGGACATGTCGAAATGACCGTGGCCGGAAAGCCCGAGCAGGATCACCCGCTCCTCACCGGCCTGCTTCGCCGCTTCGGCTTCCTCGATGACGGCGCGGATCGCATGGGCCGGTTCCGGGCCGGGAATGATCCCTTCGGTGCGGGCGAAGAGCAGCGCCGCCTCGAAGGCCGCACCCTGGGGAACGGCGGTCGCCTCGACGAAACCCTCGTGAACGAAGGCGCAGAGGCTGGGGGCATCGCCGTGATACCTGAGGCCTCCCGCGTGAACGGGTGCGGGCACGAAGTCATGACCGAGCGTGTACATCGGCATCAGCGGAGTCATGCCTACGGTGTCACCGAAGTCATAGGCGTACTTGCCCCGGGTCAGGGTCGGGCAGGCGGCCGGTTCCGCGCCGAGGAAGCGGGTCGTCTTGCCGTTTCGGATGTTCTCGCGCAGGAAGGGGTTGATCAGGCCGGCGAAGTTCGAGCCGCCACCGACGCAGCCGACCACCACATCCGGGTATTCGCCGGCCATCTCCATCGCGGCGATCGCTTCCTGGCCGATCACGGTCTGGTGGAGGCAGACGTGATTGAGGACGGAACCCAGGGCATAGTTGGCGTCCTCGGAGCCGGCCGCGACCTCGACCGCTTCCGAGATCGCGATGCCGAGGCTGCCGCTCTCGTGAGCTGCCTGGGAACGGCCCGCTTCGGTCAGGTCCGAGGGGCTGCGGTGAACCGAGGCACCCCAGGTTTCGATCATCGCCCGGCGATAGGGCTTCTGGTCGTAGGAAACCCCGACCATGAACACCTCGCATTCGATCCCGAACCACTGGCAGGCGAGCGAGAGGGCCGAGCCCCACTGCCCCGCCCCGGTTTCGGTAACCAGTTTCCGGGTGCCGGCTTCCCGGTTGTAATAGGCCTGCGCGACGGCCGAGTTCAGCTTGTGGGAGCCGGCCGGTGAGGTGCCTTCGTACTTGTAATAGATGTGAGCGGGGGTGTCGAGAGCCTTCTCGAGGCGGGTCGCCCGGATCAGCGGGGTCGGCCGCCAGAGCTTGTAAGTCTCCCTCACTTCATCGGGAATCTCGACCACCGGCTCCGGTGACATCTCCTGTTCGATCAGGCTCATCGGGAAGATCGCCGAGAGGTCATCGGGCCCGGCCGGCTGGCCGGTGGCCGGGCTGAGCGGCGGCAAGGGCTCGCCCGGAGCGTCGGCCATGATGTTGACCCAGCCGGTAGGAATCGCAGACTCAGGCAGCAGAAACTTCTTGTCCTCACTCATGACGGACATTTTACGGCTGTCCGGCATTCCCACATAAGCAGGTCGGGCGGGGTTCGCCCCGCCTTCCAACTGAAACCCCTCCGATACGACGGTGCCGCAGGTTTGCGACCTCTCCGGTAGCAAACCTGCGGCACCTTGGAGTTCAAAGACGCGCGAAGCGAGGCATCTCCCGGTTTGGAGCAGCCGCGGGCGTCACCGCCAGAGCTGGTCAGGCGAGATTTGTGATCAGGCTGGTGACCCGTTCCATGCCGGTGCCGACGGCGCCGATCACGTCGTCCATGCTGAGTTCGTCGGTGGCGATGCCGGCCGCGAGGTTTCCAACCGGACAGACAGCGGCGTAATCGAGGCCGGCCTCGCGGGCGAGGATGGCTTCGGGCATGCCGGTCATGCCGACGATGTGGCAGCCGTCGGCAGCGAGGCGCCGGATTTCCGCGGCGGTTTCAAACCGCGGTCCCTGGACCGCGGCGTAAGTGCCGCCGTCGACGAATTCGATCTCCAGCTCGCTCAACGCCCCGGTGACCTTCCCGCGCCAATCGGGTGAATAGGGATCGGTGAAATCGAAATGGCGGACCGCATCGCCCTCGCCCTGGAAGGTCATCTCGCGACCCCAGGTGTAATCGATCAGCTGATCGGGGACGACAAGCTTTCCCGGCTGACAGGCCGGAGCGATCCCGCCGACGCTGGAAACGGCGAGGACCCGGTCGCAGCCGGCCTCACGCAGGGCGTGGATGTTGGCCCGGTAATTGACCCGATGCGGGGCGATCGAATGATCGGCCCCGTGGCGGGCGATGAACGCAACCCCGCCTCCGACCTCGTGAATGACCGTGGGGCCCGATGCCGGGCCCCACGGGGTTGAAACAGCCTTGGGCCGGCCTGAGGCGCTCAGGCCGTAGAGACCGCTGCCGCCGATGACCCCGAGCAGGCCCACGGCAGTTCTGCCGTCAGGCTCCGAGCCGGCCCTTGAGGGCTTCGAACTGATTCCGGATCTCGGCCGGCAGTGAATCGCCGAACTTGTCCAGATGCTCTTCGATCTGGGGCAACTGTGCCTTGACCGCTTCGTCGTCCACGGTCAGCAGCACTTCCATCTGTTCCGGGGTCACGTCGACGCCTTCGAGATCGAGTTCCTCGACCTTAGGCAGCAGCCCGATCGAGGTCTCGACCGTCTCGCCCCGGTCGTCGCAGCGGTTGAAGACCCACTCGAGCACGCGGCTGTTGTCGCCGAATCCAGGCCAGATGAACTTGCCGTCTTCGTCCTTGCGGAACCAGTTGACATAGAAGATCTTCGGCAGCTTCGCCCCCTCGGTCTGGCCGATGTCGAGCCAGTGGCCGAAGTAGTCGGCCATGTTGTACCCGCAGAAGGGCAGCATCGCCATCGGGTCGAAGCGCAGCTTGCCGACCGCGCCGGCAGCAGCTGCCGTGGTCTCGGAAGACATGGTTGCGGCGAGGTAAACGCCGTGATTCCAGTCAAAGGACTCGGAAACGAGCGGCACCACACTGGCCCGGCGGCCACCGAAGAGGAAGGCGTCGATCGGCACGCCGGCCGGATCCTCCCATTCGGAGGCGATGGTGGGGCACTGCGCGGCAGGAACGGCGAAGCGGGCGTTCGGGTGGGCTGCCGGGGTCTCCGAATCAGGGGCCCAGTCATTGCCGTGCCAGTCGATCAGGTGCTCGGGAGCGGGGCCGATCCCCTCCCACCAGATATCGCCATCGTCCGTCTTCGCGCAGTTGGTGAAGACCGTGTTGTCGACGATGGTCGCCATTGCGTTCGGGTTGGAGTCGGCACCGGTGCCGGGGGCGACCCCGAAGAAGCCGGCCTCGGGATTGACGGCGCGCAGGCGGCCCTCGTCATCGAACTTCATCCAGGCGATGTCGTCGCCGACCGTCTCCACGGTCCAGCCCTCCATCGTCGGAATCAGCATCGCGAGATTGGTCTTGCCGCAGGCCGAGGGGAAGGCACCGGTCACGTACTTGACCTCGCCTTCGGGGCTGGTCAGCTTGAGAATCAGCATGTGCTCGGCCATCCAGCCCTCGTCGCGGGCCATCACCGAGGCGATCCGCAGCGCGAAACACTTCTTGCCGAGCAACGCGTTGCCGCCGTAGCCGGAACCGTATGACCAGATCTCCCGGGTCTCCGGGTAGTGGACGATGTACTTGTTCTCGGCGTTGCAGGGCCACGGCACGTCTTCCTGGCCTTCCTCGAGCGGCATGCCGACCGAGTGGACGCAGGGAACGAACTCGCCATCACCAAGCACGTCGAGCGCGCCCTTGCCCATCCGGGTCATGATCCGCATCGACGCGGCGACGTAGGCCGAGTCGGTGAGCTGAACACCGATGTGGGCGATGTTCGAGCCGAGCGGGCCCATCGAGAACGGCACCACGTACATGGTGCGGCCCTTCATCGAGCCCTCGAAGAACGGCTTCAGGGTGGCCCGCATCTCCTCGGGGTCGCGCCAGTTGTTGGTCGGCCCGGCGTCTTCTTCCTTCTCCGAACAAATGAAGGTTCGGTCCTCGACCCGGGCGACGTCACCGGGATCCGAAAGGGCGAGGTACGAGTTGGGGCGCTTTGCGTCAGAGAGCTTTTCGAAGGTCCCGGCTTCCACCAGGCGCCCGGCGAGGGCGTTGTACTCCTCGGCGGAACCGTCACACCAGTAGACCTGATCGGGCTGGGTCAGCTCGGCGATCTCATCCACCCAGGCAAGCAGCCTGGCGTTCTTGGTCGGGGCGGTCACCTGGGTCGTTTCACTCACTGGCGCTCTTCAACTCCTTGGTCAACGCGCCTGCGAAGGAGAGGGCGGCGCGGATTTAGCCGGTTACGGAATTGTGACGGAGATCAGTGCGAATTGCGGTCTGACCAGCGAGGGTCTGCGGATAACTACCGAACATGATTCACAGACGACTCCGCCGGTTACCACCACTGGTTTGGCCGAATCAGGGGGCGGTGAGCGACAGCATCCGCAAATCGCCGTCATCGGAGGTGACTTCGAGTTCGGCCACGGCGTCATCGCCCGACTTCGCCACCACGTGACAGGTGAAGCGGGTGCCGACCGAGACCGGCACCCCGGACGGGCAGGTCACCGAGCGCACCGGCTCCCCGGTGGCGTCCTGCACGTCGAACCGGACCGCGATCTCGGTCTTCTGATCGTCGATCACGTCACCGGCTCCGCAGCCGGCAAGGATCATGGCGGCCAGAAACGGGCCGGCGAGCAGGAAGAGAGGACGGACCAACACGGGCCGCACACTACATAGCGTCCGGTCGCGCCGCCGATTCCTAGCGACTCAATCGGAATAACCGGTCGCCCGGTTCTGGAATAGATTTTCGCCGCAATGATCTTCTACGAATACGAGGCAAGAAAGATCGTCGAGCTGGCCGGAATTCCGGTCACCAAGTACGGCTTCTGCCAAACCCCCGAAGAGGCACGGAAGATCGCCGAGGAAATTGGCGGTCCGACCGTGATCAAGTCCCAGGTCCTGACCGGTGGCCGCATGAAAGCGGGCGGCGTAAAGTTCGCCGACACCCCGGATGAGGCCGCGCAGCACGCCGAGGACATTCTCAAGCTCGAGATCAACGGCCACATGCCGGTCGGCGTCCTGGTCGACCCGAAGGCCGAGGTCAAGCAGGAGTACTACGCCTCGGTGGTCTGGGACGGCACTGCCAAGAAGCCGCTGATGCTGTTCAGCGACATGGGCGGCATCGACATCGAGCAGGTCGCCGAGGAGCACCCGGACCACGTGGGCCGCGGTCACATCTCGAACCTGCTTCCGGTCGGTGACTACGAGGCCAAGCAGGTCATCGCTGCAACCGGCGTGACCGGCAGCCAGTTGAACCGGGCAACGCCGATCCTCGCCAAGCTGGCCCGCCTCTTCCGTGAAAACGACATGATCCTGGCCGAGATCAATCCCCTGGCCGAGCTGACCGACGGGACCTTCGTCGCACTCGACGCCCACATGGAGATGGAGTCCGAGGCCGAGGGTCGCCAGAAGAAGCTCCTGCGGAAGGAACTCGGGATTGCCGAGGACGACAACCGCGACCCGTATGTCCCGTCCGAGTTCGAGAAGAACGTCAAGGAGATCGACGCGGCCGACCATCGCGGCGTGATCCAGGGCAAGGACCACGGCTTCGAAGGCAACCTCGGCCTGGTGATCGGCGCCGGCGGCGGTTCGCTGACTCTGACCGACGCGGTTCGCTCCCAGGGCGGCAAGCCGGCCAACTACTCGGAGATCGGCGGCAACCCCTCGGTCGCCAAGGCCTGTGGTCTCGCCAAGGAAGTCCTCAAGAAGGACGGCGTCGAGAAGATCGCCGTGATGATGTCGATCGTTTCCAACACCCGGGTTGACATCGTGGCCCGTGGCGTGATCAAGGCCTGCCTCGAACTCGGCAAGGATCCCGGCGAGACCATCGCCATCTTCCGCATCCCGGGCGCCTGGGAAGACGAGGGCAACAAGATCCTCGACCACTACGGCGTCGAATACTGCGACCGTTCGGTCTCCCTCTGGGATGCCGCCGGACGAGCCGTCGCCAAGATCCAGGAGCAGAACTAATGTCAATTCTCCTGAACAAGGACACCACCTTCATCGTCCAGGGCATCACCGGCCGCGAAGCGGTCAACCTGACCAAGGAATGCCTCGACTACGGCTCGAAGGTCGTCGGCGGCGTGACCCCCGGCCGCAAGGGCCGCGAAGTCCACGGCGTGCCGGTCTTCGACACGGTCGAGCAGGCGGTTGAAAACCATGGCAGCCAGATCGACGGCTCGATCGTCACCGTCCCCCCCGGCTTCACCAAGGACGCGGTGATCGAGGCGATCGACAACGGGATCAAGCTGATCGTCGTCGTCACCGAACGCATCCCGCGCGGCGACGTGGCCGAGATGGTCGAGTTCGCCAACATGCATGACGCCCGGATCATCGGTCCGAACTGCCTCGGCCTGATCGTCCCCGAGGTATGCAAGATGGGCGGCATCGGCGGCCCGGCCAAGGACGCCGCCAAGTCGTACAGCCCCGGTGTCGTCGGCGTGATGTCCCGCTCCGGCGGCATGACCACCGAGATCTCCTCCTCGCTCACGGCCGCCGGCCTGGGCGTCTCGACCGCCGTCTCGATCGGAGGCGACGCGATCATCGGCTCGAGCTACGCCGAGCTTATGCCGTACTTCGAGGCTGATGAGGAAACCAGGGCGATCGTCATCTACACCGAGCCGGGTGGCCGCATGGAAGCCCAGCTCGCCGACTGGCAGGCCGAGAACAATTCCCGCCTGCCGATCGTCGCTTTCATGGCCGGCAAGTTCATGGACGATGAGTCGATGAAGGGCATGACCTTCGGCCATGCCGGCACCATCGTCGAGGGCAAGGAAGACTCGGCGACCGAGAAGATCAAGCGTCTGGAATCGGCCGGCATCACCGTGGTCGAGCGGATCGACGAGATCCCCGACGCAGTCAAGGAAAGGATCGGAGCATGAGCAACGAAACGATGGACAGCGTCTTCATCGACATCGAGCTCGACGAGCCCGCCGCCTCGGATCCCGAGCTGGCCAAGAAGCTGGAAGAGGTCTGCACCGTCGGCATCTTCAAGGCGACCGAGAACGGCACCGAGATTGTTCGCGGCCAGCTCGACGAGTGCGTCCTCTGCTACCTCTGTGAAGAAGCCGCTCCCGAGGGATCCCTGCGGATCATCAAGAAATACGAGAACTAGCTTCGGTTAGAGCGGGTCCGGGCAGTACACCCCTCCTCGGCCCGAAACGTCGTCGGGGCGCACTGCCCGGACCCGCTCAACCAAACTCGTTCGAAAGGGTGGCCCGAAACGTCGTCGGCGGGCACTCCCGCAACCAGGTCGCCCGGGCATCTCGATTGTCCGACC
>JAIBCJ010000159.1 GCA_019694145.1 Solirubrobacterales bacterium
GCCGCGCTGTCATTGAGCGTCCCGGCGACGCTCACCCGACCCCACGGCTACATCAACCCGGTCGAACTTCAGAGGTGCCGCACATCCAGCAGCATCACGCTGCAAAACGTGCGGCACCTCCGTTCAACGTGGACCACCCCCGCGCCGGGCCCTTCGACAAAACCGGTTGCGACTAGGCCGAATGGGGGTTGGCCATTTTGTGGTGATCGAGGGCTTCGTCGAGAACCTTTTCTTCGACCCCTTTTTCGATCGCCACCTCGCGGAGCGGTCGTCCTGAAGCGGCCGCTTCCTTGACGATCTCGCTGGCCTTGTCGTAGCCGATGTAGGGGTTGAGTGCGGTGGCCGTGGCGAGGGTGGCCTCGGCGTGCTTTTCGTGTTGCGGGTGATTGGCCTCGATTCCGGTGACGCACTTCTCGTCGAGCAGGCGGGTGGCGCTGGCGAGGATGCGGATCGAGCCGAGCAGGTTGCGGGCGATCAGCGGCACCCGCACGTTCAGCTCGAACTGGCCCTGGGAGCCGGCCATGGTGATCGCCATGTCATTGCCGACCACCTGGGCGGCGACCTGGATCACCACCTCGGGAATTACCGGGTTGACCTTGCCGGGCATGATCGAAGATCCCTTCTGCAGCTCGGGCAGGTGAAGCTCGGCCAGGCCGGTGCGCGGGCCGGAGCCCATCAGGGCGAGGTCGTTGGCGATCTTGTTGAGCGAAACCGCGTAGACCTTGAGCGCGCCGGAAAGCTCGACCAGGGAGTCGCGGTTGGCCTGGGCTTCGAAGCGGTCATGCGGCGGGGCGATCGCGAGACCGCTCTCGGCCTCGAGCAGGCCGCGGACCTTGGCGGAAAATTCGGGGTGGGTGTTCAGACCGGTGCCGGTCGCGGTGCCGCCGAGCGGGATCTGGCCGACCCGGGGCAGGGTGCCCCGGACCCGGTCGATGCCGTGACGGACCTGAGAGGCGTAGCCGCCAAACTCCTGGCCGAGGGTGACCGGAACCGCGTCCATGAGGTGGGTGCGCCCGGCCTTGACCACGTCCCTGAACTCCTCGGCTTTGGCTTCAAGCGCAACCGCCAGCTGTTCCATCGCCGGCAGCAGGTCGTGGGTGACCTGATCGAGGGCAGCGAGGTGAACGGCCGAGGGGAAGACGTCATTTGACGACTGGCCCATGTTCACGTGGTCGTTCTGGTGGACTCCTTCGCCGGCCAGGTTGGCGATCACCTCGTTCGCATTCATGTTCGAGGAGGTGCCGGAACCGGTCTGGAAGATGTCGATCGGGAACTGGTCGTCATGCCTGCCTGCTCCGACCTCGTCCCCGGCCTTCGCGATCCGGTCGGCGATGTCGGTGTCGAGCAGTCCCAGTTCCGCGTTGGCCCGGGCGGCGTTGGCCTTGATCAGCCCCAGCCACTTGACCAGCGAGGGCGGAATCTTCTCGCCGGACACGGGGAAATTTTCGATCGCCTTGGTGGTTTCGCCACCCCAGAGTTGCTCGCTCACTTCTGTCCTTCCGGCTTTGACTGACTTGCTGCGGACAGTCTTTCAGCCCGGCACCGGAACGGCGTTCGCCTAGCCCTTCGCCTGGCCGGCCGCGTAACCCTTCTGGTAGGCGCCCTGAATCTGCTGGTTGGCCCCTTCGAGCCCGTTGGTGGCGGCGGCTTCGACCCGGTCGACCAGGGCGGCGTGAATACCTTCGGTGTCTTCGGCCCCCTTCTCGATCGCCCCGACCAGGTAACCGGCCATCACCGCCGCCTGTTCGGAGGTGTCGCCACCGGGCCCGGTCCCGTTGCCGCCCGCCTTTTCGCCGGCCTTGTAGAAGGCGGCCAGCTGGGTGGCCGTCTCTACCGCGGTCTTGCCGGTTTCTTCATGCTGGGCCGCGGATTGCCCCTTGGTCAGGCAGTCGCTGAGCGGCGTGACCCCTTCAAGCAGGACCTGATCCGGTGCCGAAGAAAGTGCCGTCAACCAGGTCGCGGAGGCGCTCAGACAGGCGGGCGGCGTCGCGACCTTGCGACCGTCGCTGCAGCCGGCGAAGGGCAGGGCGAGGGCGGGAAGGATCAGACTGATCACGAGAGTTCTGCGCACGGCACAATCCTGACAGGCCAGGACCTTCGCCCCACCCTTGCCTGCCGGTCCCGTACTCACCCGTTCACATATAGGCTGCGCCCATGCCTACCGTTCGCGAAGCGACCTTCGACCTTTTCCGCAAGCTGGGGATGACCACGATCTTCGGTAACCCGGGCTCGACCGAGCTGCCGATGCTGGCCGATTACCCCGATGACTTCGAGTACGTGCTGGGCCTGCAGGAGGCGGCCGTGGTGGGCATGGCCGACGGTCACGCCCAGGTCACCGGCAAGCCGACCCTGGTCAACCTCCACACCGCCCCGGGTCTCGGCAACGCGGTCGGCGCGCTCTTCAACGCGCAGGCAAACCACTCGCCGGTGGTGGTCACGGTCGGCCAGCAGGTTCGCGCCCAGGTCACGATGCAGGCGAACCTGACCAACCGCGACGCGATCCGCGTCGGGGACCCCTTCGTCAAGTACTCCTACGAACCCGCCCGCGCCGAAGACGTGCCGCTGGCGATCGCCCACGCGATTCACCTCGCGTCGCTTCCGCCGATGGGGCCGGTCGTCGTTTCGATTCCGATGGACGACTGGGATGTCGAGATGAACGCAGCCGAGGCACAGCATGTGATCGACCGGGCAGTGGTCGGACGATCGGGCGCCGACCCGACCGTGGTCGCCGACCTCGCCGCCCGCCTCAAGCAGGCAGAGAACCCGGTCTTCGTGGCCGGACCCGACATTGACGCGGCCGGCGGCTGGGACGAAGCGATCGCCCTGGCCGAAGGCCAGAACCTGCCGGTCTGGGCCTCCCCCGCAACCGGTGGCGGCCGGCTTGGCTTCCCGGAAAGTCACCCGCATTGGCGCGGGGTGCTGCCGCCCGGCATTGCCGCGATCGCCGAGGTGCTGAAGGAACATGACCTGATCCTGGTGGTCGGCTCGTCCGTCTTTCCCTACTACCCGTACATGCCCGGCGACTTCCTCGGCGAGAACTCGAAGCTGGTCCAGGTCACCTCCGACCCGGACGAGGCGGCCCGCGCCCCGATGGGCGAGGCGATCGTTGCCGACGTGAAACTGACCCTGGCCGCCCTGAACGGCGAGCTCGACGGCACCGAGCGGCCGGCAATCGAACCGTGGCCGGGGCCGACCCGGATGGAAGAGACCGATCCGCTCAACCCGTCGGTCGTGATGAACACGCTGAAGGACGTGATGCCGGAAGACGCGGTGATCGTGCTCGAAGCTCCGACCTCGACCATGGCGCTCCGCAACCAGCTCCGGATCTCGAAGCCGAACAGTTACTTCTTCGGGGCCGGCGGCGGACTCGGCTTCGGCCTTTCCTCCGCGGTCGGCATCGGTTACGCCGAGGATCGCCCGGTGATCTGCGTGCTCGGCGAAGGTTCTGTGCAGTACGCGGTGACTGCCTTCTGGACCGCCGCCGCCTATGACATCCCGGTCACCTTCCTGATCCTTCGCAACGAGGAGTACGGGATCCTCAAGTGGTTCGCCGAGGTCGAGCAGGTTTCCGATGCCCCCGGGCTCGACCTGCCGGCCCTGGAGACGGCGAAGATCGCCGAGGGGTACGGAATCGAGAGCACGACGGCGAAGAGTGCAGAGGAAGTAGCCGCGGCGCTGAAGGAAGCGATCGCGGATTCCAGGCCGCGGCTGGTCGAAGTGCCGGTCGAGCCGGGAATGTCGCTGTTCTAGAAACCAACTGTCAGGGAGTCTGAGATGCCACTGCTCGAACCGGATGTCATGAAGATCAGCCCGGTGGCGAGCGAGCCGGCACTCGACCGGGCTCCCGACTGGGTTGCGGGCGGCACACCCGAACCGCTCCGCTCCCGGCTCACCGCGCTGCTCGGCGAGGAGAAGCTGCTCGGCCGGGCGACCGACCTGATCCGCTACGCCTCGGACGCCAGCCCCTACCGGATGGTGCCGAAGGCGGTGGTCATGGCCCACAGTGCCGGGGACGTGGCCAAGGTGCTCGAGTTCGGCCGGCGCGAAGCGATCCCGGTCACGTTCCGCTCCGGCGGCACCAGCCTCAACGGCCAGAGCCAGACCGAGGGCATCCTGGTTGACGTGCGCAAGCACTTCACCGGGGTCGAGGTGATCGACGACGGCCGGCAGGTCCGGGTCGGACCGGGAACCGTGCTCGGCCACGCCAACAAGGTGCTCGCCCCCTACGGTCGCAAGCTCGGCCCGGATCCGGCTTCGACGGACATCGCCACGGTCGGCGGCGTGGTCAACAACAACTCCGGCGGCATGCGCTGCGGGGTGACCTACGACTCGTACCAGACGGT
>JAIBCJ010000009.1 GCA_019694145.1 Solirubrobacterales bacterium
TGCACCTCGAACAGGTTGGTACCCAGCTGCATGTCGGATAGTCCGGCCACGATCGCGATCAGGTCACCCGACGCCGCCGCCCCGAACCGGACCGCGTCGTCGGCGCATTCGTAGAGCAGGTTGCGGATCTCGGTGGTCTGGTCGTTGACGACCGGCCGCACGCCGAAGATCAGCTTGAGTTGCCGCTGGGTGCGCACGCTGTGGGTCACCGCCAGCACCGGAACCTGCGGGCGGTGGGCCGCCACGACCTTGGCGGTGCGACCGGAAGCGGTCGGCACCACGATCGCCTGCAGGTTCAGCCGGTAGGCGGCGATCACCGCCGACTGGGTGACCGAGTCGGAGACATCCTGATCATCCTGCGGAACCCGGTTGAGGACCCAGTCCCAGTACGGCAGGTCCGTTTCGGTGCCGCGGGCGATCTGGTCCATGACCCTGACCGCCTCGACCGGAAACTCGCCGACCGCGGTCTCTTCCGAGAGCATGATCGCGTCGGTGCCGTCATAGATCGCGGTCGCGACGTCGGTCACCTCGGCCCTGGTCGGGCGTTTGGCCGAAACCATCGAGGCCAGCATCTGGGTCGCGGTGATCACCGTCTTGGAAGCCCGGCCGGCTGCCCCGATCAGGCTCTTCTGCAGCACGGGAACCTTGGAAAGCGGCACCTCGATGCCGAGGTCGCCGCGGGCAACCATGATCCCGCCGGTGGCCCGGTCAACGATTTCCTCGACCGCGTCGGCGGCCTGCGGCTTCTCGATCTTGGCGATGATCGGGATGTCCGAGCGGAGCTCCTTCAGCTTGTTCAGCACGGGGTCGAGATCCTCCGCCTTGCGGACGAAGGAAACCGCGATGTAGTCGAGCTGGTTGGCGACCGCGAACTCGACCCAGCGCAGGTCGTCCTCGGAAACCGAGTCGAGCCCGGCTTCGACGCCGGGCAGGTTCATGCCCTTGTGCGACGAGAGCGGCCCGCCGACTTCTACCTCGCACTCAACCGTCCGCCCGTCGTTGGCAACCACGCGCAGGCGGATCGAGCCGTCGGCCAGATAGACCGTGTCCTCGACACTCAGGGCCTGGGCCAGTTCGGGCCAGTCGACCGGGATCAGGGTTTCGGTTCCAGGCACGTCATCGGGCGTGATCGTCACGGTCGAACCGTGGATGATGTCCACCACTCCCTGCGGGTATTCACCGACCCGGAGCTTTGGCCCCGGCAGGTCCCCGAGGATCCCGACTTCCTTGTCGAGCCGTTCCGAGATCAGGCGAACGTCCTTGATTACCCGTACGTGAGTCGCCTCGTCACCGTGAGAAAAGTTGAGCCGGAAGACGTCTACCCCGGCAATGATCATCTGCTCGAGCACGGACGGATCCCATGAGGCGGGACCGACCGTGGCGACGATCTTCGTACGACGGGTTTCGGAGTGGATCTGGTTCACCCCCGGAATACTCTCAGTCCGGCGGGTCCGGCCTGTAAACGCCTGTAAACGGGGGTCCCGCTCGCGCGGACTGATCAACCTATCCGCAGTTGAACGGCGGACTTCGGTTTTCAGTTCGGAATCCGGGGTAAACCGAAATTACGGCCTTCATTCCACCGGGGCGATCCCCCTACGACCCGATGGATAGGCCTGGCGGTGAGTGCCTGCACCGCCATGGAAAGAGGAAAGCCCGCCCCAGGGATGGGGCGGGCTTTCTCCTCGATCGGGCTTTGGCCGGACCTAGCGGTGACCGTTGAAGGAGATCACCTGCTGGATGCCGGACGGCCTGTTGGTGTAGCGCATGGTGACCAGGGTGAGCGGGCTGAACTTGATCTGCTCGCCTCGATGGTCGTCATCCACGTAGGCCGTGTTCACGTGCCACTGGGCCGGGTTCTCTGAGCCGTACTGGGCGGCCGCTTCGGTGCCGGCGGCGGCGATCGCATTCCAGACCGCCTTCTGGCAGGCGGCCTTCTTGCCGTGGCCGCAGTACTTGACCTTGAACGGACTCTTGACCTTCTGGCCGAGCAGCGCCCGGATGTCCTTGTCGAAGTACTGGTACCAGCCGGAGTACTGGCCACTCGGCGGCTGATCGAACCGTGAGAACAGCGAGCTCAGCTCGTCGAGCTGCGACCCGATTACCGGCTTCATGAACGCGTCGGCGATCTTCGGCCAGGCGGCGTCCAGCGAGGCGGCGCCCGGGGCGTCGATCAGGTTGTCGCCGTCACGGTCCAGACGGCTGCCGTTCTTCTTGTTCCAATCGACCATCTGGTTGAGCATCTGCCGGGCCTGGGTACTGGGGGCCTTCGAGCCCTTCAGCAGCTTGGCCAGCAGCGGCACGGTGAAGATGGCGCGCACGTCCTGGGTCGCACCGGCGTTCATCGCCGAAACGACGTCAGCCATGTTCAGCTTGCCGTTCTTGCTCTTGTTCCGGTTCAGCATCCGGGTCAGCAGGCCAACGCGCTGGACCGAACCGTTGCGGCCCCACTCGTCATCGGCGGCGCCGAAGCCACGGGCGACGCTGTTGTTCCAGTTGACCATCATTCCCGACTTCGGATTCATGCCGTGCGGGTGGCCCTTCTTGGAGAGGAAGCCCTTCCACTCGTACTGGCCGGTGCCCTTGGTCAAGAGGCCCGGGTCAACCCGCTTGTCGCGGATCGGCAGCTTGCCGCTGGTGTAGAGCGCGACGTTCTTGTTGTCGATGTAGAACGAGTTGAAGGTCTGCGGGGTCTTCGAGGCAGCCTCGAAGAATGACTGCGGACCCTTGACCGAACCGTTCGACAGGCGACGGTTGAACATCAGGTCGAGCACGTCCTTGCCGTAGCTGGAGCGCTTCGAGGAGATCGCGACCTTCTTGCCCTTGACCGTGGCGTAGCCGACGACCGGACCGTGGACGGTTGTCCTGAAGGAAACCGGGTCCCCGTTCAGGGTGCCGGCGTCGAAAGTGCCCATGGTGCGGCACTTGCCCTTGTACAGGTACTTGGTATCGCTGCCGCCACAGAGCGTCTCGGCGAACTGGTCGATCACGTCGCCGCTGGCCGAGGTCAGCGTCGTCGCGAAGTCCTGGCCGCGGCCGATCAGCAGGTAGCCGGGGAACGGGGCCGAGGTGGCACCGCGCCACTTCAGACCGGGCGCGTTCATGTCGATCTCATAGGTGAGACCGGGGGCGAAGTAGCCGATCTGCGGTCCGCCGACCATCAGAGGACGGCCGGTGGCCGAACGGCCCTTGGTGATCATCAGCGTGTTCGAGGCCTGGTGACGGGGCTCGAGCGGGTTCGAACTGCTCCGGTCGCTGAGCTCCTCGGGAGTGTTCGGGGTCACGTCGACCGGCTTGAAGCTCTTCGGGTCGATGATGACGCTGCCGGACTTGTTCGAGGGGATCGGCGAGTAGGCGAAACGGCCGTCGATCGAGGTCGGGCTCTCGTTGTTGGTGTGCTGGCGCAGGTCGTTGAAGACCTTCCAGCCCTTCTTCGCACCGAGGCGCTTGATCAGACCGCCGAGGAACTGCGAACGGCGGGCTTCGTCGCCGCCGCCCTCACCGAGGAACTGGTCCTTCAGCGCGTTGACCGCGTAGACGTCGTTGCGGGTCCAGTCCGGGGTGGCCGGGCTGTTCGCATCGAGGTAATCGTTGATGCCGGTCAGGTAGGTGTCGATGTCCTTGAGGACTGCCTTGCCTTCGGAGCCGGCGGCCTTGAGGGCGTCGGTCTGCTTGGCGATCTCGTCTTCGGTCCGCTGGCTGGGCTGGAAGTTCTGCAGCCCGGCAACCAGGCCGATCGCGCTGAGGCCCGGCGCGTCGATGGCGGCGACCCGGGCGTTGTAACGGGCCTGCTGAAGCAGCAGGCCGCGGTCTTCCGCGGCGATCCAGCCGGCCGCCCAGATGCCACCGTCATAGGTGGTGGCGGTCACGTGCGGCACGCCGTACTTGTCGCGCTGAATCGTGACGCCGGCCTTCGGCACGGTCTCCGTGGTGTAGGGACCATCGGTCGAGGTGCCAAGCTTCTCCGACTTGAAGTACTCCTTTATGTCACTGTCTGTGACGTTGTTGAAGAGCGGGGTCAGCGCGTCGTACATCACGGCCTGGGTGGTGTCCAGGGGCGGAGTGCCCTTCTGGCCGGAGGGGATGATGTTGCGCGCGATCGCGGAGTAATCCTTGGGAGCGGCGTTCGCAACGGGAACGGCGAGACCGAGGAAACTCAAGAGCAGTAACGCCAGATAGGCGCTCTTTCGAAGCATGAAGTTTCTCCTTGGTACCGGTCCGGAGGGCGGCATTCGGCGTCGCCACTCAGACCGGGTTGTCATGAGGGTTGATTGGAGGCTACTCCGATCAGAACACCCGGATTCGCCTATGGGTGCGGTGGAGGGTCGGCCGGGGCCGGTTCAGCGACGCCGGATCTGAGCGGAGAGGGAGGGATTCGAACCCTCGATACGGCTATAAACCGCATACTCCCTTAGCAGGGGAGCGCCTTCAGCCACTCGGCCACCTCTCCGGGCCGGGGAATTGTATGAGTTGCTGAAAGATGCAGTCGGCCAACCCCTTCTGACCTAGACTTCGCCCATGGCGCTGAAGGAGGAGCGGTTCGACGGAGGCTCCACGGGGATCGCCTGGCGGCGGCTGGGTGAAGGACCCCCGCTCCTGCTGATCAACGGCTATGCGGCGACCAAGGATGACTGGGACCCCACCTTTCTGGCCGGGCTCGCCGAAAAATCCCAGGTGATCTGCCCCGACAACCGCGGGGTCGGAGACTCGGCCCGCAGCGTTCAGGAGATCACGATCGCCTCGATGGCGACCGACCTGGTTTCACTCCTCGATGACCTGAAAGTCGGGGAGGTTGACGTGGCTGGCTGGTCGATGGGCGGATTCATCGCCCAGAAACTGGTCACCTGGATACCCGACCGGATCAAGTCCCTGACCCTGCTCTCCACCGACAGCGGTGGCACCCGGGCCCACCTTCGCAGCCCCGAGGCCGAAGCCGCCCTTACCGACAAGTCCGGCACCCCGGAGGAACAGGCCGACCGGCTGATCGACCTGCTCTTCCCGGCAGGGTTCGCGGCCCAGGTGAAAGCCACGGCAGGCGAGATCGTCGCCGCCTCGCGGGCCCGGCTCGACCCGGAAGTCCTGGCCGAACAGGAAGCCGCGATGGCCGGGTGGTACGGGCCTTCGGTGCCGCCGATCGACCAGGTTTCCGAACTCGCCCAGAAGGGTCTGCCGGTCCTGATCGCACACGGACTCGATGACCAGGTGATCCCCGCCCGCAACAGCCGCGTCCTTTCGGGCGCTCTCGAGGATGCCTGGCTGGCCCGCTTCCCCGGCGGTGGTCACGCCTTCATGGCGCAGGAACCCGATCGCCTGAGTGGCCTGATGTCACTGTTTCTGGCCCGATAGGCGGCGAAGGCTCCGAACCCGGCTCTAGCCTTTGGCCAATGGATCAGCCAGGCACGCGAACCCATGGGGAGCTGGAAGAGATCTTCGGCGAGGTCGAGGCTCCCTTCGCCTTCGTCGATCTCGATGCGATGTGGGCGAATGGCGAATCGATGCTCCAGCGGGCCGGCGAGAAGCCGATCAGGGTGGCGACCAAGTCGCTCCGCTGCCGGCCCCTGATCGAGCAGATCCTCGACCGCGACGACCGGTTCCAGGGGCTGATGACCTTCACCCTGCCGGAGACCCTCTGGCTGGCTGAGCGCGGGATGGAAAACCTGCTGCTGGCCTACCCGACCACCGACCTGGAAGCGCTCGGCGAACTCGCGCTCCGTTCGGTCGCCCTCCAGGGGGCATCTCCGGTGGTGATGGTCGATTGCGTCGAGCACCTCGACCTGATCGAGTCGATACTCGGCACCCAGGCTTCACCGGTCCGCCTCTGTCTCGAACTCGATGCCGCGCTCTGGGCCTACGGCGGCAGGGTCAAGGCCGGCACCCTGCGCTCCCCGATCCACTCACCGGAGGATGCGGTTGCGCTGGCCGAGGAGATCGGGCGCCGCGAAAAACTCGAGCTGGTCGGGCTGATGGCCTACGAAGCGCAGATCGCCGGCCTCGGCGACCGGATCCCGGGCCGGCCCTTCCGTTCCCGGGCAATCCGCTCGATGCAGAAGAAGTCGCGGGCCGAAATTGCCGAACGGCGGGCCGAGACGGTGGCGAAGGTCCGGGAGGTTGCGCCGCTCGAGTTCGTAAACGGCGGCGGTACCGGCTCACTCGAGTCGACCTCGGCCGAGGAGGCGGTGACCGAGGTGGCCGCCGGGTCGGGCTTCTTCGCGCCGGCCCAGTTCGACCACTACTCGAACCTGAGCCTGCGACCCGCCGCCGGTTACGCCCTGCCCGTGGTCAGGAGGCCCGAGCCTCGAGTGGTCACCGCGCTCGGCGGCGGCTACCTCGCTTCGGGGCCGCCGGACCCGGGCCGGATGCCGGTCCCCTGGCTGCCGGAGGGGCTCGAGTTCGAAAAGGACGAGGGCGCCGGCGAGGTCCAGACCCCGCTGGTCGGGGAGGCCGCCCAGGAGCTCGCGATCGGCGACAACGTCTACCTCCGCCACGCCAAGGCCGGAGAGCTCTGCGAAAGGTTCGAGTCGCTGATCCTGATCGAGGGCGATGAGATAGTCGACGAGGTCCCCACCTACCGGGGCGAGGGCCAGACCTTCCTCTAGGCGGGAGGCGCCGGAAGTTCCCCTAGGGCCGGAAGGCGTCGACCACCAGGTCGGTGTGGCGCCGCCAGACCTTCGGGTCCTTCTCGCCGGCGTCACCGAGGGCGCGGCAGATTCCGCCGAAGAGGATCCAGACCTCATCGACGGTGGCGTCCTTGCGGATCGCTCCCGCCTTCTGCGCCTTGCGAACCAGCCGGGCCATGTGGCCCTTGACCCGCGCCTTGACCTCGATCAGCTCTTCGGAGCTTCCCGACCAGTAGATGCCCGCCTGAAAGCTGAGATCGCTGGCCCGGGTGGCAGCTTTGCGGAGCGCCTCACCGAAGGCGGCGCCGGGATCGTCGCTTTCCAGGGCGTCGAGGATGTCCTCGTCGAAGCGGTTCATCCGGCGGATCAGGACCGCGGCAACGAGGTCGTCCTTGGTCTCGAAGTTCCGGTAGACGGTGCCCTTGCCCACCCCGGCCTTCTCGGCGATCTCCGGCACGCCGGCCTCGATGCCGTGCTCGGCGAAGACCTGTTCGGCCGCGGCGATCACTTTCTCGCGATTGCGGACCGCGTCGGCGCGGCGCGGAACCTCGACGCTTTCGGTTACCCCGGCAGGGAGCCCGGCGTCGACCGGATTCATCGTTCGTCGGCCGCCAGGGCGGGTTCGGGGAGAACGCTGGCCGCGCCGATTTCCTCGGTGAAGATCGCGTGGCGATGGCCGGAGCGCGGGATCAGGAGGGCGAGCAACCCGGCGAAGATCGAGACTCCGGCTCCGACCAGAAACGCGGTCCGGAACCCGTCGCTGGTCGGAAAGCCGGTCGCGGCGAGGATCGTGCCGGTCAGGATCGAGGCGGTGACCTGGGAGCCCAGCGAGGAGCCGACCGAGCGGATCAGCGTGTTGAAGCCGGTCGCCTCACCGGTGCGTTCCAGCGGCACTGCCTCCATGATCAGGTTCGGCATCGCCGCGTAGGCGAGTCCCACTCCGATCGAGGAGAGGACGTTCCAGAGCACGATCGAAAGCGCCGAACCATGGTCGAGCCCCAGCCCGATCAGTCCGATGCCGCTGATCAGCCCGCCAAGCGCGAGTGGGACCCTGTTTCCGAACCGGGCTCCGAGATGCCCGGAAAGCGGCCCGGCCGGCAGCATCATCAAGGCTGCGGGAAGCATCACCAACCCGGCCTGGGTCGCCGAAAAGCCGAAACCGTAGCCGGTCGAATCGGGTGACTCGACCAGCTGCGGAATCAGGATGAATGAAGCGAACATGCCGAAGCCGATCAACAGGGTGGCGGTGTTGGTCATCGCGACCCTGGGTTCGGCCAGCAGGGAGACATCGGCCAGCGGCTCCCTGGTCCGCTTCTGCAGCCAGACCCAGAAGGTGATCACCACGAATCCGGCGAGGATCAGTCCGATCGTCTTCGTGCTGGTCCAGCCCCAGTTGTTGGCCTCCGAGATCGCATACATCGGGACCGAAAGCCCGACCGCCAGCACGGCTGCGCCCCGGTAGTCAACCTTCGCCGGAACCCGGTTTGGTGACTCGGGCACGAAGATCAGCGCCGCGGCCGCGGCCATCACGGCCATTGCCGCGCCGAGCCAGAAGATCCAGTGGTAGGAGGCGTGGTCAACTATCAGCCCGCCGACGACCAGGCCGATGCCGCCACCGATGCCGAGCGTCGCCGACATCAGGCCGACCGAGGCCGAGACCTTTTCGGGCGGGAACTCGTCACGGATGATTCCGAAACAGAGAGGGAAGATTCCGCCGCCGACGCCCTGGAGGATGCGGCCCGCAACGATGGCGGGGACGCTGTCTCCGAGGGCCGAGACTGTGGAGCCGGCGGCGAAGATTGAGAGGGCGATGACGAGCAGCCGGCGCTTGCCGAACATGTCTCCAAGGCGCCCGAAGATCGGGGTGAAGATGGCAGCCGAGATCAGGTAGCCGGTGAGGACCCAGGCGATCCCGGTCGCGTCGGTGTGGAACTCCTCCATCAGTTCGGCCAGGGCCGGAATCAGGGTGGTCTGGGCCAGCGCGAAGGAAAGCGCGGCCAGGCTGAGGATCAGGAGCGTGCGGGTCGGATGGGGTCGGTCCGACCCGGCGGACGATTGACTAAACGGACTCACCGGTCCGGATAGTAACAGCCAAGCGGACCCGCGGGTCCGCTAAGCGCCGAGTACTTCGGTCACATAGGCGTTGCTGAAGTTCCGGTTCGGGTCGAGCTCGTCACGCACCTTCTGGAAGTCGGCCCAGCGGGGGAAGCTCGGGGCGAGGTCCTCCGCCGTCCGGAAGTGGAGCTTGCCCCAGTGCGGCCGGCCGTCGTACTCGCGGAAGATCCGTTCGATCTCCCGGAAGTAGGGCTCGTATTCCATGGTCCGGTGCTGATGGACCGCGATGTAGACGGTCGGCCGTTCGTGGGCCTGGCTGATCAGGGCGTCGTCACCGGCCGAGATCCGGCACTCGATCGGCATTGCCAGCGGGAAGTTTTCGGTTTCGATCAGCTCCAGTACCCGGTCGAGAGCCTCCGGCCCATGCTCGGCCGGGAGCGCGTATTCCATCTCGTTGAAGCGGATCGTCCGGTAGTTCGCAAAGACCCGGTGTGAAACATCGATCTGCTCCGACTGGGACATGAAGCCGGTCGAGAACCGGGCCATCTTCGGGATGGCCGACCGGAACCGCCCGGTCAGGCGGAGGGCGAGGTCACCGAGTCCGTTCTCGACCACCACGTCACCGAGGAAGCGATCGGCCTGCGAGCGGGGGGCGAGCGGCTGGTCGGTGCGGTTGCGGATCAGGGTCAGGGCGGTCCGGGTGTAGGGGAAGACGAAGAACTCGAAGTGCTCGTTTTCTTCCGTGATCCGGTCAAAACCGGCGAGCACCTGGTCGAGGTCCATCGGCGCATCGACCCGATGCAGGTTGAAGGCGGGGACGGTACGCAGGGTCACCGAGACCAGCACACCGAGCGACCCGACCGCGACCCGGGCGGCCAGCAACCCGTCGGAGCCCGGTTCCAGCTCGCGGATCTCCCCGTCGGCTCCCATGATGCGGGCCTTCTCGATCTGTGCGGAGATGTTCGGCAGGGCACGGCCGGTTCCGTGAGTCCCGGTGGAAACGGCGCCGGCGATCGTCTGGCGATCGATGTCCCCGAGGTTCGGCATTGCCAGACCGAGGTGATCGAGTTCACGGTTGAGGTCGGCGAGAACCGTCCCCGCCCCGACCTCGACCAGGCCGGAATCCCGGTCGGCGGAGATCACCCCGGAGATCCGGGAGATGTCGAGCAGCAGGTCATCCGAAAGCGCGGTCGGCGTGAACGAATGTCCGGAGCCGACCGTGGTGATCTGGCGGCCGGCCGCGCCCGCCGCACCGACGACCTCGGCAAGCTCCCCGACCCCGCTGACCCGGATCAGGTCGCGCGGCCGGCAGCTCTGATGACCGGCCCAGTTGGTCCAGGCGTGCCCGCCGCTTCCGAGCTTCCGGGCGTCATAGTTCTCACCGACCATCCGCTGTACCTGCTTCCTCGCTCAGGTCCGAAATCACCGGCGGTCCGATGCCGAGTGAACGGGCCACGATTCCCACCCCGGCCATCACGGCCGCGGCGACCAGACAGGGCAGAAGGTATCCGGCCGCACCGGCCAATGCGCCGCCGCCGATCGCGCCGATCATCTGGCCGCCGCCCCAGGCGACGTTCGATGCTCCCGAGGCGTAACCCTGGTTGACCCCGGCCGCGGTTGCTGTGTCGGTGACCAGCGTGCTGGCCGGGGTGAAGGCCATTCCGGCCCCGAAGGACATCACCATCACCACTGCGAAGAGCAGTGAAAGCCGGTCGAATATCCCGAGGCCGACCAGGGCGAGGATCAGGGCACCCGCCCCGATCAGGTAGGGCAGGGTGCGGCCGACCCGGTCCGAGATCCGCCCGATCACGGGACCGACCACCGCTTCGACGACCGAGCCGGATGCGAAGGCGGCGGCGATCAGAAACGGCGACGCTCCGAGATCATCCATGCGGAGCGGGCCGATCACCACCACCAGCCCGAAGGCGACCGAAGGTCCGGCCAGCATCAGGACTCCGCTCGGCACGTCGGACTGGCGGATCCGGCGCCAGGCCTCGCCGAGGGGCTGGGACTCGACACCGGTCGGCTCGGGCAGGGTCACGGCGATCGTGATCAGGATCAGGGCCGCGACCAGGACCATGCTGAAGACCGGCTCGGTGCCGACCTGATGTGCGATCGCCCCAAGCGGCGCCCCGAGCAGCTCGCCGACCACCGCGGCCGCGATCACGATCCCGAGCAGCTCCCCCCGGCGCGCGGTCGGGGCCGCAACGACGACCCAGCTGATCGCGCCCGCCCACATCAACGCGCCGCAGCCGCCCTGGAGGAAACGGAGCAGATCAAGCAGCACGATGTGCTCGGCGAACCCGAAGAGCGGACTGCAGATTCCGATCCCGGTCAGGCCGGCGATCACGGTCTTCCTCGCTCCCACCCTGGCCACCAGCCAGCCGCCCGGAACCGCCATGACCAGCGAACCGGCGGCAAATGCACCGGCCAGCACCCCGATCGCCCCTTCGCTGAGGTGATGGTCGCTCTTGTAGCTGGGAAGCAGCGGGGTCAGTACCGAGAAGAATGTGACGTCAAGGAAGACGACCGCACAGGAAAGAAAGAGGAGACGACGCACGACCCCATCCTGACAGGCGGTCGTGGGATAGTTACGGCATGAGCAAGATGGGTGAAGTCGAATCCGAGGAAGAGATCCGCAAAGAGATGGAGGAGCTCGGAGTCAGCAATGACGCGACCGGCTCCCCGGATGTCCTGATGTCGGGACCGATGATCCAGGTGACGGTGATCGTCCTCGTCGTCCTCCTCGTCGCCGGCGCGCTCTTCCTCGTCTTCTAGCCGCGGCGGCTCAATCCCGCCAATCGACCCGCGGCCTGTCAGAATCCCCGGGCCGAACAGGCCACGGAGGGGTGGCAGAGCGGTTGAATGCACTGGTCTTGAAAACCAGCATGCGTCTTACGGCGTATCGAGGGTTCGAATCCCTCCCCCTCCGCTCCACACCACAAATCTCGCTCTTGGTGCGGGCCTGGCAGGATGCTTCTGTGATTCTGCCAATCTCGAAGCCGAAGCTCGGGCGTGCTTCAGTCCTCGGGCCGGGCTGGCAAGCTCCCATGAGTTGCTTCGAGATCCGAGAGATCCGCGAGATCGCGCTCTCTGCCTGCTGCGCGCTTCAGGGCAACCAGGTCGGCAAGTGAACAGATCGGGGCTTCGACAGCGTCGATGCGGCGGATCTCGGATCTCTCCAGCAGGTTGACAAAGCTCACCGAGGCCGTCTCTTCCGAAAGCAAGTCGATTTCGCCCAGTGGCGTCGACAGATGAACCGACCGGCCAGCGGAGAAGGCGTTCTCCAGGAGAGGTGACCCATCGGGTCGGGTCGCACCCCATTTCTCTGCCAACGAACGAATCGCCTCCAGATTGGACGGGTCAGGGTCATAGACAACATCCACATCCCGGGTGGCGCGCACCACACCGTGACGGATCAACGCGATACCGCCAACTACCACGTACCGGACCCCTGCAGCATTCAAGTCCTTGAGTATGCGACCAAAGTCGGTCACCGCGGCTCGATGAGCCGATCGGCCATCTTGCTCAGAGTGATTCCCTCCTCAAGCAAATCCTCGGCGGGACGGCCAGCGTCACGAACGAGGCGATACTCGCGCCAGGCCGCGATAGCAGCCGCGTCATCGCCGTTTGCCTCCGCCTCATGCGCTCTTCTAGACGCCTCTTCCAGGCGAACGGTGTGAGGAGTCTTGCTGGTCTGAACGCCCACGGGTCAAGGATAGCCCGACAGCGTCGGTTTCATGTGGGTTTCGGCCGGCAAGAGTCCCGCTGGACGGCTTGCGAATGTAGGCTTCGCCCGTCCTTGATCCCGTCCGGAGGTTGATGTGAGGAGAGCTTTGGGAGTTGCCGCATGCGCGGTGCTGTTGATCGCCGGTTGCGGAGGAGTTGCGGAGCTCGACTCCAGCGAGACTGACACGGTGAACGCCGCCAACTCGGCCGTGGCGGATGCCACCGCGAGCGGATCGCTGAAACCCGGGGATCAGGCGAAGCTCGAAGCGTTGATGGTTCTCTGCCACGAGAAACCCCTGGCGGAATCGGATGGCGAGTCGATGCGCGAGCTGATCACCCGGCTCGCACCGGAGCTGAAGAGTGCCGATCCGAAGATGTCCCGGCGCCTCAAGCGGTTCGCCACCGACGGCTGCAACTGAGCGCTCCCCGGCCGGCCAGCCGGAACCGGGTCGCTCAATCGCTGGTTGCCTGGCCGTTCATCGGGGAGGGGATCGACCGGACCAGGTACCCGGGCCGTGACCGTTCATCGGACGAATCGTTCGAAAGGACCGGCTTGACGTCCCTTCCGTTCCAGGGATCGTTCAGGTTCCGGCCGAGCCACCGGTTCCGGGTCCGGACCCAGGCCGCTGCCAGGTGGCCGTAATTGCGGTAGACCAGGTGGCGGCCGTCGACCGCGTAGCACCGGCGGCCGGGGCATAGCATCGGCTGCGGATCGATCACTCCGACACCGTCCACCCTTCCGGCCGCCTTGAATTCGTATGACCAGGCCTTCCTGCGGGTTGACCTGAAATCACACCTCTGCGGGCGGGTCGGGTTCCTGCGCAGGCAGTCGGTGACGCTGAACGGCGCGGCCGAGTGGTCCCGGATCAGAACGACCTTTCTCGACCAGCGCTTCAGGTACCTCAAGGTCCTGATCATGCCGTGGACCAGCGGGCGTTCGCTCGCCTGGCGGTCCAGCCCACGGCGCTTGCGAAGGGTCCAGTAATGGTGGTAATTCGCGGCCGAGGCGACCACGACCAGACCGGGTCGCAAACGCCTGATCCGCTTCAGGGAGTTGTGCCGCCAGGTGTTGCAGTAGCGGTCGATGTTGGTCAGGGCGGCCGGGCAGCTGGCCCGGGTCAGGACGATCACCTGCCAGTGGTCGGCCCGGGCCAGCCTGAGCAGGGCAGGACCCCACTCGGCGGCGTGCGAATCACCAAACAGGACCACCCTCCGTTTCGAGTTCCGGTAGCCGAACCGGCAGGGCCTGGACCTGAGCTGCCCGTCGCCGACGATACAGCCCTGACGATAGACCTCGCCGTCGTCAAATTTGACGCGGTCGAGCTTCGGGATGAAGCCCGCCTCGCCAATGGCGCCTGACAACAGAAACGCGATGCCGCAGATCACCGCAGCCAGAGAAATTCGACCGTGCCCAACCATGAAAAACCGCTTCCCATTCAAGCATAATCCTGACTCTCCAAGTCAAGAAGTACTCATGCCCGGGGATGTCACCGGCGCTACTTTCCGGTCTTCTTCCTGACCAGCTTCACGGTCTTCGTCATGGTCTTCGCGGTGCCACCGGTCGGGGTGAACCGGACCTTGACCGCGAGGCCGACCTTGCCCCTCTTCTTGAGGGTCTTCGTCGCCTTGCCCCTGGCCTTGACGGCCAGGGTGACGGTCGATTTCGCCCGGGCCGACTTCGAACTGGCGGCAACAGTCTTCGAGCCGAGCAGCTGCACCTTGCCGGCGCCCGGCACCTTGACCTGGAGGGTCGCGGTGCCCTGCTTAGTGTTCAGCTTCAACCTGCCGAAGGTGAAGGCGTTCGAAGGCGGATCGACCGGACCGGAGGTGTCGACCGTGAAGGTCCGGGAGTCCGGGGTCGAGTCCTGGTTGCCGAACTTGTCCCGGGCGTAAACCCTGAACTCGTGCTGGCCGTCAGACAAGCCTGTGTATGTCTTCGTGGAGGCGCAGGCTTCCGCATCAGCACCGTCGATGCTGCAGAAGAACTGGGCCGGCGACTTGTTCGAGCTGAAGGCGAAGTCCGCCTGGCTTGTGGTGATCGTTCCGGAAGGACCTGAGTCGATGGTCGTTTCCGGCTTGATCTGATCCATCTCGAACTCGAAAGTCGCCGGGGTCGGGTCGACGTTGCCGGCGCTGTCGGTCGCGCGGACCCTGAACGTACTGACTCCCGGGCTGACCTGGACGATCGTGGCCGGAGAGCTGCAGAGAAGCCAGTCGTCATCGCCGCCGTCGCACTCGAAGTAGGAACCGGGTTCGGTCGAATGGAAGTCGAAGTAGGCGGTGGATTCGTTGGTGAACTGGTTCGGGGTACCGTCGAGGATCGTTTCCGGCGGCTGTCCGTCAACCGTGAACGTGCGGGTCTGGTCCGCCTCACTGCCCAGCGAGCTGACCGCGTGGACCCGGAAGGTCCAGTCACCGTCGGCCAGGGACTCGGGCGGGGCATAAGGCGAGGTGCAGGGAGTCCACGCAGGAGTGCCCTGATCAATCGAGCAGGTGAGAGTCACGCCGGAGCTGGTGAATCCGAAGGAAGGCGTGCGGTTGCTGGTCGGCCCCGAGGGACCGGAATTGATCGTCAGGGTTGGCGGGCTTACCCCGCTGTCAACCGCGACGGCGACGGGGTTGCCGGCGTTCTGGATGAAGCTGGTGTTGGCACCGGACCCGTCCAGATTGGCGCGGGCGATCCGGCCCGGACCCGGCAAGGTCCAGTAGATGTGGCTGGAATCAACCGCGATTCCGTCAGTTGTCGCGGCGCCGGTGATGAAGCTCTGGTTGACGCCGGTCCCGTTCAGGTTGGCACGGCCGATTCCGTTCGTGGTATCCCCGGCCCAGTAGATGTAGCTCCCGTTGACGGCGATCCCCCGGACTCCGCTCAGGCCGCTGATGAAATCGGGGTCGGCCCCGGTGCCGTCGATGTTTGCGCGACCGATCGCGTTGCCACTGTGACTCCAGTAGATGTAGGACCCGCTGACGGTTACCGAGTCCGGCTGCAATCCGGTGTTGGTGATGAAGGCCTGGTCGAGGACGCCGGTGTTCCGGTTCTTTCGCCCGATCGAAGTGCCGGCAATGTTCGTGTAGTACGCGTAGGTCGAATCGATCGCGACGCCCCAGGCGCTGGTTATGCCGGTCGGAATCCAGGCGCTGAGAGTTTCTCCGCTGCCGTCGATGTTCGCCCGACGGACCGAGTTGTCGGTGTTGTTCGCCCAGTAGATCCCGGTGCCGTCGATCGCAACGGCCGTCGGGTTGCCGACCGACCACCAGAGGAAGTCGGAGTCAACGCCCGTTCCGTCGTTCTCGGCCCGGGAGATCTGGTCACCCGCCGTATCGCCCCAGTAGATGTGAGCCTCGGAGCGGCCGACGCCGATAATTAGGGTCAATGCGAAGAGCAGGGCAAGCGCTCACGCAGCCATCGCCCCCATGTGCCTGATTCTGTGGGTCAAAGCGTCTTGCCTCTCGAGTAGGAATGTCGAACAACAATAGTCCAGAAGATTTCCCGAACTTCCTGAATAACCCGGTCGAAACCGTCGCGGAGCGGTTGCTCGGTTGCTTTTTCGAGCGAAATCTGGGCGGGCGCCGGATGCTGGCCCGGATCGTCGAGACCGAGGCCTACGACGAAGGGGATGCCGCCAGCCACTCGCACCGGGGCAGGACGGCACGAACCGAGGTCATGTTCGGCGAGGCGGGTTACCTGTACGTGTACTTCACCTACGGAATGCACTATTGCTGCAACGTGGTCACCGGCGAGGCCGGACACGGGTCGGCCGTGCTGATTCGGGCCGTGGAACCGGTCGAGGGCATCGACTCGATGGAGGAGCGTCGCGGGCTTCACGGCCGGAACCTCACCAACGGACCGGCCAAGCTCTGCCAGGCCCTCGACATCGACCTGCGGCTCGGCGGTCACGACCTGCGCGAGGAGCCCCTGCGGCTCCTGACCGGAGAGCTGCTTCCGGGTGAATCCTCGACCTGCACCACCAGGATCGGGATCAGCAAGGCAACCGAGCTGCTTCGCCGGCACTACATCGCCGGCAACCCCTGGGTCTCCCGCCACTAGCGGAGCGGACTGCCCGCTCCTGGGCGGTCAGCGCCAGGGGTCGCCGAGCCTGTGGCCCAGCCAGCCGTACTTCTCGCGGGTGAAGGTGGCGGCGAGGTGGCCCTGGTTGCGGTAGATCAGATTGTCGCCCTCGGTCGCCCGGCACCAGCCGCCCGGGCAGAGCATCGGCAGGGGATCGATGACCGGAACCTTCTTCACCCGGCGCGCCGCCTTGAAGTCATATGACCAGGCCCGCGGACGCGAAGCCCGGAAACCACAATTCCCGGGGCTGTTGATGCGGAGGCAGGCGGTCACGCTGAACGGGGTGACCGCCTGGTCCTGCATCACGACCGTCTTCTTCGACCAGCGACGCAGGCGCCGCAGGGTGCGGATCATCCCGTCGACCAGGTACTGCTCGCTGGCCGCGCGGCTGAGATAGCCACCGCCGGTGAAAACCGAATACGCATCGCTGTTGGCGGCCGAGGCAACCAGCACGAGGCCGGGGCGCATCAACCGGATCCGCCGGAGTGAGTTCCTTCGCCAGGTGTCGCAGTAGTAGTCGATGTGGACCAGCGCCGCCGGGCAGCTGGCTCGGGTCAGGGCGATCACCTGCCACTGCTTCTTCCTGGCCAGCCGGATCAGCCCCGGGCCCCACTGCATGGCGTGGGAATCACCGAGCAGGACGACCTTCTTCTTCGAGTCGCGGTCCCCGAAGCGGCAGGGGCCGGACCGGACCCGGTTGTGACCCATCAGGCAGCCCTTGCGGTAGACCTCGCCCTTGTCAGCCCTGACCCGGTTGAGACCGGGGATGAAACGAGCGGTGGCCGGACCGGCCATGACGACGGTGGCCAGGCAGGCAATCGCGAGGAGCCCCGCGAGAAGTGACGACCCGCGATGCTTCACTCGCGGGTCACTCCTCCCAGGGATTCTGGAGCCGCGAGTCAAGCCATGGCGCGAGAAGGCGTGAATAGGTCGCGGTGATGTGGAAGCGGTCGCGGAACTTCAGGTACCGGCCGTGGACGGGGTAGCAGCTGTAGCCGGGGCAGATCTTCGGCAGGGGGTCGATCACCTGGACACCGCCGACCTGTCTGGCCGCCTTGAGGTCATAGGCAAGCTCCGGCGGGCGATCCATCTCGAAGGTGCATTGGCCCGGGTCGTCCTGGTGCCCGGCGACGCATTCCGAAGGTAGGTAGTCCTTCGACATCGCCATGTCCTGCATCAGGGTCACCTCGGCGCCGCTCGCCTTGAGGTCCTCGAAGGTCCTGGCCATCCCGGCCTCGAGCGACGACCCGGCCGCCTCCCGGTCCAGTTTCGTGCCGTCGCTCACGACGGTCATGTTGGGGCCGGTGTTGCTGGCCACGATGACGAGTCCGGGCTTTTCCTCACTGATCCTCTTCAGCGAGTTTTCCCGCCAGCGGTCGCAGTTTTCGTCGACGCTGACCTGGGCTGCGGTGCAGTTCGCATGGAGCAGGGCGGTCAGGCGCCAGCCGCGCTGGCTGGCGATCCCGATCAGGGCCGGCGTCCACTGGAGCGCGTGCGAATCCCCGAAGACCACTACGTTCCGGGACGACTCGGTGTCGCCGTAGGCACACTCACCGGATTCGGGCTCATCGCCGTGAATCAGGCAGCCGTCGCCGAAGACCGGGCCCTTGTCCTGTTTGACCTCGCTGAAGGAAGGAACGAACCCGTCGGCGGATTCGTTTTCCTGGTTGTTCAGGGTCTGGCTGGTTGCGGCCTGGCTTGCGGCCGGTTCGGTTTTGTTGCTGGACCCGTCGCCGCCACAACCGGCGACCACCAGCGCCGCCACCGTTAGCGCCACCACTGCTCCCGGGATTCTTTTCATCCCTGCTGAAGACATCGCTTACCTCCTGTGCCGATTCTCCCCCTGCCTGCGGGGTCCGCGAGCCTACACCGCCTGACGGTTGCGGGCAAGTGTCGCCGGACCGGAACCGGTGGCCGGCCGGGTCAGCCGCCGATGATCAGGCCGGCGCCGAGCCCGACCATGATGATGGCGATCAGGGCGTCGAGCACGCGCCAGGCACCCGGCCGGGCAAAGAGCGGTCCCAGCAGCCGGGCCCCGTAGCCGAGCAGGAAGAACCAGGTGAACGAGGCAGCCACCGCGCCGAGCGCCCACCACCAGCGATCGACGCCCTGCTGCTGGTTGGCAATCGAGCCGAGCAGCATCACGGTGTCGAGGTACACGTGCGGGTTCAGCCAGGTGAAGGCCAGGGTGGTCAGAACGATCGCCTTCATCGACGCGTCGGCCGGACTCTCGCCCGCGGTCATCGCCTGCGGGTTCAGCGCGCGCCGGGCGGCGATCACTCCGTAGGAGATCAGGAAGACCGCGCCGAGGATGCGGACCGCGTCGATCGCCGCGGGAGCCGCCTCGAGCACAGCTCCGATTCCGGCGACGCCGGCGGCGATCAGAACTGCGTCCGAGAAGGCGCAGATCAGGATCACTGTGACCAGGATGCGCCCGCGACCTTCCACCCCGAGCCTGAGCACGTAGGCGTTCTGGGCCCCGATCGCGACGATCAGGGTGAGGCTGGCGGCGAAGCCCAGCAACATCATCTGGAGGAGGGAGGCAGTCATGCGGAGTCCGATTCTGGGGCCGTCCGCGTGTGAAGTCAAACTAAACTTTCTTATCTATCTTTAGCGCTGCTAATGACCGGCTTCCGCACCGAACATCTCGAAACCCTGGTTGCCCTGGTCGAGGAAGGGACCTTTGAGGCCGCGGCCCGGCGCCTCTCGGTCACCCCGTCGGCGATCTCGCAGCGGATCAAGGCGATGGAACGGTCAACCGGTCAGGTGCTGGTCCAGCGGAGCAATCCGGTCGAACCGACGACGGCCGGCGACATCGCCCTCCGCTACGGCCGCCAGATGCGACTGCTGGAAGACGAGGCCGCCCGCGCCCTGGCCCTGGAAGAAAGCGGGGGCGGCGCGGTGACGGTGCCGTTGGCGATCAACGCGGACAGCCTCGGGACCTGGTTCATGGAGGCCCTGGCGCGGGTCGACTCGCCGGGGGTGGTCTTCGAGGTCTTCCGCGAGGACCAGGAACACACGACCTCCCTGCTCAGGGCCGGCAAGGTGATGGCGGCCGTGACCTCGAATGCGGAAGCGGTCCAGGGCTGCCGCTCCGAGCTGCTCGGAACCATGACCTACCACCCGGTCTGTTCACCCGGCTTCCTCGAAGGGCAGCTTGGCGGCGAAGCGACGCCGGCCAACCTCGGCAAGGCCACGGTGGTCGACTTCGACCGCAAGGACCAGACCCAGAACCGTTTCTTCCGGGAATTCACCGGCAAGCCGCTCCGGGCGCCGCGGCATTACATCCCGACCACCGCCGATTACGCCCGGGCGATCCTGCTCGGCCTGGGCTGGGGCCTTCTGCCGGACCGCCAGTGCCTGGAAGAGATCAAGCGGGGAGACCTGGTCGAGTTCGCCCCGGACCAGGCGATCGAGATGCCGCTCTACTGGCAACGCTGGACCCTGGAGTCGCCGCTCCTGGAGGTGCTCACCGAGGCGGTCAAAGGGGTCGCAGCAAGGGAGATGCACCCCCGGGACTAGAAATTGACGCGCGTCAACTATAGGATTCGGATCATGGCCACCCTACGCTCCCGAATCGCCCTAGCCCTGATCAAGAAGCAGCTTCCGAAGATCGTCGCGGCCGACCCGGTCGCCGAACTCGGCGACGGACTCCACGTCGCGGTCGTCGGCTCGGGCTCTCCCTTGCCCGACGACAAGCGCGGCAATCCCTGCACCCTGGTCATCGCGGGTGAGAAGGTCTTTGTGGTCGACGCGGGCGAAGGGGCCTCGGAAACGATCAACCGGATGGGCATCGACCCGGGCCGGATCGAGGCCCTGCTGCTGACCCACTTCCACTCCGATCACATCGGCGGCATCCCCTCGGTCAATCTCCAGCGCTGGGTGGCCGACGGCACCGACACGCCGATGCCGGTCCTGGGACCGCCCGGGGCCGAAAGGGTCGTGAAGGGGTTCAACGACGCCTACCGGCTCGACCGCAGCTACCGAACCGCCCATCACGGCGAGGACTATGTTGACCCGGCGATCGGGCCGATGGCGGTCGAGGAGTTCCCGGTCCCCGGCGAAGGGGAATCGATCGTGGTCCTCGAAGATGACGGGCTGGTCGTGTCCGCCTTCGAGGTGGACCATTCGCCGGTCGCGCCGGTGGTCGGTTTCCGCTTCGACTATCAGGGCCGGAGCGCCGTGATCAGTGCCGACACCGTCTATTCGGGGAACCTCGTCAAGGCCGCGAAGAACACGGACCTGCTGATCCACGATGCGCTTTCGATCGAACTTCTGATGATGGTCGCGGAGGCACAGACCGAAGCCGGCAATCCGGCCCGTGGCAAGATCCTCGCCGACGTGCACGACTACCACGCGACCGCCCCCCAGGCCGCCGATGCCGCCCGGCAGGCCGGCGCCAGGGCGCTTGCCCTCACCCACGTCGTGCCCCCGCTGCCCCTCAAGGGCCTCGAAGACATCTACCTGGCCGACGCCCCGGACCGGTTCGACGGACCCCTCTGGATCGCCGCCGACGGTGACCTCTACAGCCTCCCTGCCGCGGGGGGCCTGAAGCGCAGCAACCTGATCAGCCGCCGCCGATAGGCTGGCGGCATGAAAACCCGGGGGTCGTCTCGCCTGATTCTGTTCGCTGCCGTTCTGCTCGGCCTGGTGGCCGCTGCCTCGCCGGCATCGGCGATCCGGCCGGATTCCCAGGCGTTCCTCTCCCCGGTTGATTTTCAGATCGTGAACCGGCCCACCCCGGTGCGCGGCGCCGATGACCGGCGGCACATGGTCTACGAGATCCAGGCCGTGAACCAGTCGGGTCTGGAAGTGGAGATCCGCAAGGTTGCTCCGCGGGCCCAGGGCAACCGGCTCGGCCTGCCGTTCACCGGCAGCCGCCTTGAGGAGCGAATGAGAATCAACTCCGGGGCCACCGGAACCACGCTCGGCCCGGGTGGCAGCGCGATGATCTTCATCGACGCTTCCTACAGCCTGGGGCGCAAACGGCCGAAGGCGATCAGCCACGCGATCAGCCTCGCCTGGGCCGACCCGGAAACCCCGTCCGAGCCGGTCGGACACACCTTCCTCGGGGTCTCGACCCGGGTGGCCCGGCAGAAGCCGGTCGTGCTTTCGGCTCCGCTGCGCGGTTCGAAATGGGTGGCGGTCAACGGCTGCTGCACCCTGAACGCCCACCGTGGCGCGACCCTGGCGATCGACGGCACGGTTCGGGTACCGGAACGCTTCGCGATCGACTTCGTCCAGCTGAACGACCAGAACAGGCTCTACAGCGGGTTGAAGGTGGACCTGTTCAGTTACGGCTATTACCGCACCCCGGTCTATTCGGCCGCTCCCGGCCGGGTGGTCGGGGTACGGAGGAACCTGCCCGAACAGATTCCGGGTTCGCTGCCGGCCGGCGCGACAATCCAGATGGCGGGCGGGAACCATGTGGTGGTTGACATCGGTCACGGGAGGTACGCCTTCTATGCCCATCTCGCCACCAACAGCATCCGGGTCCGGCGCGGGCAGAAGGTCAAGGCCGGGCAGGTCATCGGGCTGCTCGGCAACACCGGCAACACCGACGGGCCCCACCTTCACTTCCACGTCATGAACTCGCCCTCCCCGCTCCAGTCGAGCGGCCTGCCGTTTGTCTTCCGGAATTTCCGCGGCCAGGGCGTGCTCGGGAACGTGGCCGGCATCCAGAATGGCGAAGTCGCGAGCATCAACCACAACCGCCTGCGCGGCGTCTACCGCCGGGTCCTGCCGATGGAAAATCAGGTCGTGAGGTTCGGGCGATAGCAGCGTCGGCCGGGAAGACCGGCGCGAGAAAGCCGGCCCGCAAGCCGGCGACCGGGAAACGGGGCAAGCCGGCGCCGTCCGACTCGCCGGCGATCCGGATCTGCCTCGCGGTGCTGGGGCTCTCGGCTCTTTCGATCGCCCTGCCCGCCTCGTTTGCCCCGGAGACCTTCTACACCGACTATCCGTTCTACACGGCGCTGGTCAAACTGCTGCCGCCCTACAACGAGCATCTGATCACCGATGTCGGTGGTCTCTACCTGGGCTTCGGGGTGATGTTCATCTGGGCCACGATCAAACCTTCGCGCGAACTCGTCCTGCCGCTCTGCTGGGGCTGGATCGCCGCCCAGATCCTGCACTTCGCCTTCCACGTCAGCCACCTGACCGGCTTCACCACCACCCAGGCAGTAAGCCAGCAAATCGGCCTCGCCCTCTACCTGCTCGTAGCGATCGTGCCCATTGCCCTTTTGCGCAGGCAATAGGGCAATCGGGACGATCTTCGGCTTGATGTAAGTCCGATTGCCCTGCTGCGCGAGCGGTAGCGCGAGCGTGTGGGGGATCGAGATCGGAGTTGGGTGCGCTATTCGCGGATAACTTCAACCTTGTGAAACGGGAGAAGTGCGAGATTCACTTGGTCGGCGAATAACGCCGACGAAGTGCATCTCGATGCATCCCCCGGTCAGGTTGCGGAGGGCAGGATCGTCGTGGTCGAGCTGGAGGTGAAGAACTCGCGGGCGGCGCGACCCTGTTCCCTCGGGCCGAAGGAGGACTGGCCCTCGCCTCCGAAGGGAGCGTAGAAATCAACCCCCGGGGTCGGCGCGTTGACCCGGCGGAGGCCGGTGGTCATCCGCCCGGCGACCCGGCCAGCCCGGCCCAGATCCCGGCCGTGGACCGCGCCGACCAGCCCGAAGCGGGTGGCGTTGGCAGCTTCGACCGCCGCGTCCTCGTCGGCCACTTCGATCAGGGTGAGCAGCGGGCCGAAAGTTTCCTCCTGGTTGACCGTCGCCGCCGGGTCGTCCTGGCGAAGCAGGGCCGGCGAAACGAAATAGCCCTCGCCCTCCGGCGCCTCGGCGACGGCAAGCTCCGTGGCACCCGCCTCGAGCGCCGCCGAACGGGCAGCCTCGAACTCCTCGACCGCCGATTCGCTGATCAGGGGCCCAACCGTGACTCCGCTCTGTTCCGGGTCCCCGACCGAGAGCCCCCGGACCCTTTCGACCAGCTTTGCTTCCAGTTGCTCCCGGACCTGACTGACCACGACCACGCGGCGGGTCGCGGTGCATTTCTGCCCGGCGAAACCCATCGCGCCGGAGATGATCGCGTCGGCTGCCGCGTCAAGGTCCGCGTCCTCGAGGACGATGGCCGCGTTCTGGCCACCCATCTCGGCCTGGGCGGGGGCCGCCCGGGAGGCCATCCGCTCGGCGACCGAGATCCCCACCCCGGTCGAGCCGGTGAAGGTGACGGCGGCAATCCGTTCGTCATCGAGCACCTCGGAGGTCCGGGCCCCGCTCATCGGCAAGACCGACAGCACCCCTTCAGGCAGCGCCCCGGCCGCACATTCGGCTAGCAGCGCGGCGGTGGCGATCGCCGGTGAAGCCGGTTTGATCACGACCGCGTTTCCGTAGGCCAGGGCGGGAGCGGACTTCCACAGCGGGATCGCCAGGGGGAAGTTCCAGGGGCAGATCGCCAGCACCAGCCCGAGTGGATGGCGCTCGACCAGAACCCGGGCGCCCGGCACCGAGCCCGGGACCACCTCCCCGACCGGATCGAGCGGAACCTGGGAATAGAAGCCGAGGATCGCGATCGCCCGGTCAACTTCGCCGGCCGCCTCGGCGACCGGTTTGCCGACTTCCCGCACCATCAGGTCGATGAACTTCTGGCGCCGGACTTCGATCTCGTCGGCGAGGGTCGAAAGGGAACGCAGCCTGAGCATCGGGTCGGCCGCCCAGCCCGGCTGGGCCGCCACCCCGGCGGCGAGGACCGAATCGATTTCGGCCGCGGAAGCACCCTCGCAACCGGCAACCTGGTCGGAGGGATCAAAGGGATTGACGCTGCTGATCGCTGTCACGGCTTCCTCAGGCGGTGGCGAGACGGTCGGCCGGGGCGCCGTCCCCCGAACCGGAGTCGGAAACTACCTTCCCGTCCCGCATCTCGATCACCCGGCTGGCATGCTCGGCCACCGAGCGGTCGTGGGTCGAGATCACGGTGGTCATGCCCATCTCGTGGTTGAGGGTGGTCAGCAGCTTGACGATCGCGTCGCCGTTTTTGTGGTCAAGGTTTGCGGTCGGCTCGTCGGCCAAGAGCAGGCGCGGCTTGCCGATCAGGGCCCGGGCGATTGCCACCCGCTGCTGCTCGCCGCCGGACATGCGGCTCGGAGTGTGATCAAGCCGGTGACCGAGGCCGACCCGCTCGAGCAGCTCGACGCAGTCACGCCGGACCTGGCCGCTGTCAACGTCGTCGAAGACCAGGGGCAGTTCGACGTTCTCGGTCGCGGTCAGCAGCGGGATCAGGTTGTAGGACTGGAAGATGAAACCGACCGCCTGATGGCGCATGGTCGAGAGCTGGCTCTCGGTCAGCCCGGAGAGCGGCTGGCCTTCGAGGTAGATCTCGCCCTTGGTCGGCCGCTCCAGCCCGCCCATCAGGTGCAGCATCGTTGACTTGCCGCTGCCGCTGGGGCCCATGATCACGACGAGTTCACCGGGGTGGATCTTCAGGCTGACGCCCTTGAGCGCCTTGACCACCTCATCGCCGAGCTTGAACAGCTTCCACAGGTCTTCGGTCTCGACCACCGGCCCGGTGCCGCCCGGGACTTGCTCGTGTTCGTTCATCGGATCTCCTTCAGCCGGCGGCATTCATCTCACCAGGCATGGTTGATTGCTTCTACGGCCGGGGCCTGAACGGCGCGACGGGCGGGCGCCAGCCCGGCCAGGGTGGCAACGACGGTGGAAAGGGCGACCGTGATCACGAAGGCCCGCAGAATCTCCTCGCTGCCCGGCATCGGTCCGAGCAGGGCGATCAGGAGACCGACCAGGCAGCCGATCACCCCGCCGGTGAAGCCGTAGATCAGGGACTCGAAGAGAAAGACGAGGAAGATGTCCCGGCTCGATACTCCGGCCGCCTTGAGCACGCCGATTTCCTGCATCCGCTGCAGCACCACCCGGGTCATCAGCACGCCGACCTGGAGGGCGCCGACGATCACGGCGATCACGGTCAGCGAAAGGGTCGCCCTCTCGATCGTGTCCACCCCGATCCCGCCGACCGCGAGATCGGTGGCCTGATTGCGAACGGTCGAACTCTGGGCGAGGACGAAGAAGGTGAGGGCGGCCGCGACGGCCACCGCGCCGGAGCGAAGCAGCGACGAGCCGCGGGCCCGGGTGATCATCCGCAGGCTGTACTTGAGGGGTTTGATCAAGGTGAACTCCTGAGCAGTTCGAGGGGACTCTTCTGAAGCAGGCGCCAGGCCGGGATCAACGCCCCGAGAATGAGCATGATCGGGAAGTAGACCGAGACCAGGGCAACCGCCTTGCCCACCGTCCCCAGCGAGAAGATCGAGGGCAAAAGCAGGGCGAACATGCCTCCTCCGAAGATCACCCCGACCACCAGCCCCATCGCGATCAGGAGTCCGGATTCGACCAGAAACAGGTAGAGCACGTCATCGGTGATCCCCACCGCGGCGAGGATGCCGAACTCGCGGCGGCGTTCGTCGATCGAGATCAACAGTGAGGTCAGGACCGCGAGGAAACCGAGCGCAAGGGTGACCCGGCCGACCACCCCGAGCACGCTGGAGGCCACCTCGTTGACCTGAACCGCCTCGAACTGCTGGGAGAAGGTGTAGACGCCGAAGCGGTCCTCGCTGGCCGTGATCAGGTAGGCGAGGGCCGGGGCGTCTCCGGTCGCCGTGCTGCGAGCCGGGTCCGAAGTCACGGTCAGGCCCTTGCTCTTCATCGCGTCCGCGGTCAGCTTCGGGTTGGAAGTGGTGACCTGAAGGGTTCCGGCACCGCTGCCGGTGACCGCGGTCACGGCAGTGACTGCCGGCAGCGATCTGACTTCGGCCTCGATCCCCGACGGCAGGCTGCCGATCGCGTCGATGCTCTCGTCCTTCCGGTTGACCTCGACCCCCTTGGCCGGCACCACCCAGATGTCGGCCTTGCCGATCGCCGACTCGATCGCCTGGGAGCCGGAACTCTCGAAAGCGACCGAAAGCGAATAGACGAAGACGACCGCCCCGACCGAAAGGGCCAGCGAGCCGACCGTCATCGCGGTGCGGAGCTTCTGGCGTCGCCAGCTGGCGACCGCGAGCTTGACCAGCTTGCTCATCCGCCGGCGACCAGCCTCTCCCAGCCCAGGCTCAGCGACGAGCTGCGTCCGCCCTCCTGCTGAAGCAGGAGCGAGGCCGTGTTGACCAGGTGCTCCTTCATCGCGGCCGCTGCCGCTTCACCATCGCCGGAAGCAATCGCGGTGAGGATCCCTTCGTGCTCGTCGACGATCTCCGTCAGCGAGCGCGTGTTGTCAACGGTCGAAACTCCGCGGGTCAGGATCAGGTCGCGAAGCGAGTCGACGTATTCGGTCAACCGGGAGTTGCCGGAGGCCGTGTTGATCAGTTCGTGGAAGCGGCGGTCGTGCTGCATCATGGTCGGCTCGTCCCCGTTCTCGGCCGCCTCGACCATCGCGTCGAGCTCCTGCCTGAGGGCGCTGAGCCCGTCGGCATCGATGTGCTCGGCCGCCCGGTAGGTGGCGGGAACCTCGAGTAGGATCCGCAGGACGAGGATCTCTTCGAGGTCGTGGACCGAGGTCTCGAGAATCCGGACACCGCGATTGCGCTCGAACTCGACCATGTCGGCCCCGGCGAGGTCGATCAGGGCCTCGCGAACCGGGGTCCGGGAAACCTTGAAGATGTCAGCCAGCGACTTGACCGAGTGAAGCGACCCGGGCTCCAGGCTACCGTCGATGATCGCCTCGCGAATCGACTCGCGCACCCTCGCCGTGAGGCTCGATTCAGCCTTGATTTCCCGCAGCGATCCCTTTTCCTCGTTCCCGATGTCGATGCTCTTCATCACTGCCTCCCATCCAGATCGCTGACGCGAATCGAGTTGCCGGTCTCTGCCGAACGATAGGCAGCCTCGATTACGGCAACTGCGGAGCGGCCCGCCGCCAGCCCCGACTCGGGTTCCCGGCCCGCGGCGAGATCGTCGAGGCAGGCCCGGACCGAGGCGATCACCGACTCGTCCCAGTCGCCGGTCACCGGGTCATCGACCCAGGCTCCGTCGAGCCGGGCCCGCAGCCTGAGGTCCCCGGAAAGGTCACCTTCGAAGAACGCCTCGCAGCCCAGCGCCTCGGCCATCCCGGCCGAGCCCTGGATCTCGATCCGGTCGTCGAAGACCCCTTCGGGCCCGTGATAGCCACCCTGGATCACGCCGGTGGCTCCGCTCTCGAACTCGAGGGTGAGGACGAAGCTGTCCTCCGACCGGGGCTTGTCCATCACCGCCGAAACGGTGCTTACCGGGCCGCCGAGATACTCGGCCATGTAGACCCGGTGGACCCCCGCGTCCATCAGGAGCCCGCCGCCAACCTGGGATGAATCCTCCCGCCAGCCGCCGTACTTTCCGCCCATCCACAGGCGCTCGTAGATCGCCCTGATCTGCCCCAGCCGGCCCGCGTCGATCAGCTCACGCAGACGCCGGTGAGGCGCGAAGTGGATCTGGTTGTGGGAGATCCCGACCCGGTGGTCAAAGGCTTCGGCCGCGGCGATGATCTCGTCACAGCCGGCGAGATCAATCGCCATCGGCTTCTCGAGCAGCACGTCGGCGCCGGCTTCGAGCGCGGCCACGGCGATCGGCACGTGAAGGTGGTGAGGCAGGCAGATGTCGACCACATCCGGCTCGGTCAGTTCGACCATCTCCATGACCTCGGTGTGGATCGGCACCTCGTCACCGACGCTTTCGACCGCGAGGCGGCGGTTCAGTTCCAGCACACCGACCAGTTCGTGACCGCTTTCGCGGATCGCCCTGAGGTGGATCTGGCCGATCTCGCCGAGTCCGCAGAGCGCGACCTTCACGAGCCCTCCCCGAGCAGGGCCGCCACCTGGCCGCGGGCGAGCCTGGCCGCGGCAGCCGGGTCGCTGCCCAGCACCTGCTCGTAATAAGCGTAGGCCTCGAACTCGACCGAGAGCGGGCCTTCGTATCCGACTCGGTCGAGCGCCGCGAAAGTCTCCGGCCAGGGAACCTTGCCCTCACCGAGCATGCAGAAGATGAAGTCCTCGCCGTCGATGCCGGGCCGGCCGAAGGCGTCCTTGAGGTGGAAGTGGACGATCCGCTCGCCCCAGCGTTCGATCAGCTCCGGGATCGGGTCGCCGGTCATCACGAAATGGCTGGGGTCGAAGGTGACCGAAACGCCGACCGAATCCAGCACCCGCTGGGCGGTCTGCGCGTCGTGGGCCAGGGTGCCCCAGCAGGGTTCGAATCCGATCGCAACTCCCGCCGCCTCGCCCCGGGCGACGATCCACTCCAGCGCTTCGAGCGCAACCTTCCAGGCTGCTTCATCGTCGCGCTGAACCGCGCCCTCCTCCCACAGATTCGGGCCGGTCAGCACGTTGACGACCCCGATCCCGGCGGCGGCCGCCGCTTCGATGCCGCGGATGGTTTCCTCGGCCGCTTTTTCGCCTCCGGTGACCAGGTCCATCTGACAGGCGAGGGCCGAGGCCGGCGCGAGCAGTTCCTCCGCGTGGGCCATGGTCCACTCGACCGAGTCATATCCGGCCTCGAGCAGCGACTCGAGGACTTCCGCGGCGGGGCGCTCTTCGTAGTCGAGCGCCGCGATGAAGCTGATCTCCCTCGTCACAGAGTCGCCTCGACATCACCGAGGGCCCGCTTGAAGAGGTCGATCATCTCCATCGCGTCTTCCTCGGTCACGTTGACGGCCGGCTTGAACTTGGCGACGTTGCCGTTCGCGCCGAAGACCGGGCCGGTCTTGCCGATCATCAGTCCATGCTCGAGGCAGGCGGCCATCAGCTGGTCGGTTTCCTCGAAGGCCGGTTCCCTGGTCTCCCGGTCGCGGACCAGCTCGACCCCGATCATCAGGCCCTGGCCGCGAACATCGCCGATCAGCTTCGAGTCCTCCTGGATCTTCTCCAGTTCCTCGATCATCATCGTGCCGATCCGCTCGGAATTGGCAGGCAGGTCATCCCGGACCATGATCTCGACCATTGCCAGGCCCGCCGCGCAGGCCATCGGGTTGCCGGCCTGGGTGAAGCCGTATTCCCAGGGCAGCAGTTCCGAGTACTCGGGGGTGGTGATCGTGGCCGAGAGCGGCAGGCCGCCACCAAGCGCCTTGCCGAGGATGATCATCTCCGGCTCGATCCCGGCCCGCTGGCTGGCGTACATCGGCCCGCAGCGGCAAAGAGCGCCCTGGATCTCGTCGACGATCAGCGGGACCTCATGTGACTTGGCGATCTCGTGGACCCGCTCGAGGTAGCCGTCCGGGGCGGGAACCATGCCGCCGTTTGCCTGGTAGGGCTCGACGATCACCCCGGCCGGACCGTTCAGGTGGCCCTTGTCGAGGGCCCAGTCGACCGCTTCCGCGCAGGCCATGTCACAGGTTCCGGGTTCCAGGTTGAGCGGGCAGCGGTAGCAGTTGTAATTCGGCACCCGCATCTGTCGCGGCAGGTAGCGGTCGAGGCCCTTGTTGGCCCCCTCGACCATGCCGGGGTTCACGTAGGTCAGGCCGATCGTGGCAAAGGTCCGGCCGTGGAAGGCAGCGTCGAGGCAGACGAAATCAGTCCCACCCGTCGTCCGCATCGCAAGATGCATCGCTCCTTCCACGGCCGATGCGCCGGAGAGACCGTAGAGCACCTTCGAGAGTGCTCCTGGCGCAAGTTCAGCCAGTTTCTTCGCATAGGCGGTCCGGGCTTCATCCTCGAAGACCGGCGATACATAGTCGATCTTGCCGAACTGGGCCTCCATCGCTTCGATGATCTCGGGGTGGCGGAAGCCGAGATTGAGAACCCATTCGGCCGAGATCGCGTCCAGGTATTCGTTGCCGTCGGCATCCCAGACCCGGACGCCTTCGCCCTTGACCAGGCCCATGTCCACATCGCCCATGCACTTGATGACATGGTCATCGGACTCGTTCTTCAGCTGTTGCGCGGCCCCGTTCGGGTCTCTTTCGGGGGTGTCGTGATTCACCTTGTTGCCTCCTTGGGTGGGGGTCAGGGGAGGTAGGCCGGCTTCGGCAGATCCCAGTGGCCGATGTTCACGCCTTCACTGTCGGCCGGTTCGGATGAGAGTTCGAACTCGATCAGGCAGGGCCCTTCCGAGGCCATCGCCCGCTCGAAGGCGGGACCGATATCGCCGGTCTCGGTCACCTTCTCCGAGCCGCAGTTGAAGGCTTCGGCAATCGCGCAGAAGTCGACCGGCATCAGCTGGTCGCCCTTGCGCGAGCGGAACTCGGTCTCGAAGCCGCGGTCCTCGCCGAACATGCCGCGCTGGAAGTCCCGGATCGAGATCCAGCCGGTGTTGTTGAGGCAGGCGATGATCACGGCCGCGCCGGTCTCGGCGGCAACTGCCAGCTCCTGGATCGTCTGCTGGAGGTCACCGTCACCGGCGAAGCCGACCACCGGCACATCCGGTTTGGCCAGCTTGGCTCCGATCGCGGCCGGCAGGGTGTAGCCCATGGTCGAGTAACCGCCCGGGCTGAGCCAGGTCCGCGGTTCATAGGAGAGGAACTCCTGGAAGGCCTGGATCTGGGGGTGGCCGGCCGAGGCGATCGCGATCGCTTCCCGCGGCAATACCTCCCGTGACTTGTGCAGGACCTGGCTGAGCGAGAGCTTGCCGGTCCAGCGGCCGGTCAGCATTTCCTTCCAGTCGGCCCGCAGCTTCGCGATCTCTTCCCGGTAGGCGGGCCGGCTGATTCCTTCGGTTCCGTTGTGATCGACCAGCGCGTCGAAGAGATCGTTGAGACCGGCCTTTGCGTCACAGACCGCGCCGACCGCGGTCGGGTAGTTCTTGCCGATCTCGGTCGGGTCGATGTCGAGGTGGATGATCTCGGTCGGCGGAATCGAGAAGGACATCCCGTCCATGAAGGAGGAGGAGGTCTGCTCGGCAAAGCGGGTGCCGACCGCGAGGATCACGTCCGCGTTCTTGGTCATGTAGTTGCCGACCAGGGTGCCGTTGGAGCCGGTGTGTTCGGCGTCGAGCGGATGGTCCTCGGGGAAGACCCCCTTGCCCATCATGGTCACGACCACGGCCGCGTCCAGATATTCGGCGACCTTCTTCACCTCGGCCGCCGCCTTCGCCTCGAGGCAGCCGCCGCCGGCCAGCAGCACCGGCCGCTTCGCCGCGAGCAGCTTCGCCGCCGCCTTGTCAATCGCGTCCGGGTCCGGCCTCACCGCGCCGGATGTGGCCCGCCGCTCGGCCGGGTCCGGAACCGGCAGTTCGGTCACTTCGGCCTGAACGTCCATCGGCAGCTCGATGTGAACCGGACCGGGCCGGCCCGAGAGCATGTTGTTGAAGGCCCGCGGCAGAACATCAGCCAGCAGGTCCACATGCTGGACATCCCAGTTCCGCTTGACCATCGGCTGGATGATGTGAGGGAAGACATTGTCCTGCTGGCGTTCGAGTTCCTGCAGGACACCGCGGCCGAGCATGTAGGTCTGGGGGCCTCCGGTGAATGAGATCAGCGGGATCGAATCGACGAAGGCGGTCCCGAGACCGGTGGCCACGTTCATCGAACCCGGACCGATCGAGGTCATCGTGGCCAGAGGTTTGCCCGACGCCCGGTAATAGGCATCGGCCATATGGGCAGCCGCCTGCTCGTGCCGCGGGCCGATCATGGTGATCCGGTCGGCCCGGTCCTTGAATGCATCGAATGCCGCCATGTCGCCATGACCGGGAATTCCGAATACATACGGAACCCCCTCCGCGATCAGATACTCGGCGACGAATTCTCCTCCGGTCAGTCCCACCTGTTCTCCTTCCTCCGGGCTGATGCCCACGCTATAGCAGGTAACATATTACCTACTACCGGCTACCTTGCAATCAGGATCCGGGGAGCTGAGGGACGAACCCGCATTGGAATCAGGAATTTCTGAAAAGCGAATCGTGAACGGCAACCTTGCCCGGGAACTGGCGAACCTGCTTTCGCCTGAACAGGTGGTCACTATCGGCCCCGAATTGAGAGCTGCCCTGCAGGACGGAACCGGCAACCGCGGCATCAAAGGCGAGGCCGAGGCTCTCCTCCTGCCCGCCGACGCTGAAGAAGTGGCCGAGGTCATGGCCTGGTGCTACGGGCATGGCGTGCCGCTGACCGTGCGCGGGGGTGGCACCGGACTGGCCGGTGGGGCCGTGCCGGATGGCGGGGTTGTACTCAGCCTGGAACGGCTAGCCCGGGTTCGTTCGATCGATCCCGAGCTCTGGCGGATGGAAGTCGAGGCCGGGGTCCGGACGGCCACAGTGCACCGGATCGCGCTCGAGAACGGACTGATGTTCCCTCCCGACCCGGGGGCCAGCGAACAGTCCACGATCGGCGGCAACATCGCCACCAACGCCGGCGGCCCTCACGCATTCCGGTACGGGGTGACCGGGGCCTGGGTGACCGGCATCGAGGCGGTCGTGCCACCGGGAGAGGTCCTTTCCTCCGGCGGGCCGCTGAGGAAGAACGTCGCCGGCCTCGACCTGACCGACCTGATGATCGGTTCGGAAGGAACCCTCGGGATCGTCACCTCAGCCTGGCTGCGGCTGGTGCCGGCCCCCGAGGAACGCGGCGTCGTGGTCGGCTTCTACCCGGACACCGCCTCCGGCTGCGAGGCGATTGGAATGATCATGGGTTCCGGGATCCAGCCGACGGCGCTCGAGTTCCTCGACCGCGGCGCGCTCGAATCCAGCCTCGGTTCCTTTCCTTCCGAGGCACCGGAGCAGGCGGGTTTTGCCGTGATCGCCGAGGCCGACGGTTCCGCCGGCGAGGTGAACCAGGCGGTCGGGGACCTGGAAGAGGCGATGGCCGGAGGGGCACTTCAGCCGCCGGTCAGGATCACCGACCATGTCGCAATCCGGAACTTCTGGGCCTGGCGGGACGGAGTTTCGATCGCCGTCACCGCCCAGCGCGGCGGCAAGATTTCCGAGGATGTCGTGGTTCCGGTCGAGTCGCTGGCTGCGGCGGTCGACGAGACGGTCGAGATCGGCCGCCGTCACGACCTGCCGGCCTGTTCCTGGGGTCACGCCGGGGACGGCAACCTGCATTCCAGCTTCCTCGTCGACCTGGCCGACGATGACCAGATGAAGCGGGGCGGCGCGGCGGCGGCCGAGATCTTCGAGATGGCGATCCGCCTGGGCGGGTCGATCAGCGGCGAGCATGGCATCGGCTCGCTCAAGACCGGACATGTGGAGGCTGCCCTCGGGCCGGTCGCGGTGCGGCTGCAGGCGGAGATCAAACGAGTCTTCGACCCCAAGCTGCTGCTCAACCCGGGCAAGAAGATCCCGCTGCCCTGAGCCTCGCTCCCGCCCTTCAGGAGACTGCGGGAAAACCCTGAACTTTCGCTCGGGAAGCGGAGAAGACGAGATTTGCTCCTACACTCGGGTCTGCCCTTTTCCGGAAGAAAAGCAGACTTCCAATCCCGTGCGGCACCGCACGATGCCGCCGACAGCAAGGAGCAGTGATGTCCGAGATCACCGGCGGCGAACTCTTCGCCAAGTGTCTGGCAAGCGAGGGAATAGAGCATGTCTTCGGATTGCCTTCCCCCGAGATCGACCCCCTCTTCGCGCAGCTCGAGAAGTACGGGATCCGGCTGATGCCGGTGCGGCATGAATCGGCCGGGGTCCACATGGCCGAGGGTCTCTACAAGTCGACCGGCAAGGCGTCCTGCGTGATCGGCAACCCCGGCCCCGGGTCAGCCAACCTGCTGCCGGGCATCTTCACGGCACTTCACGAAGGCGTGCCCGTGCTGGCGATCACCTCGCAACACCGTATGGGCGTGAGTTACCCCTCGCCACCTTCGACTTTCCAGGGCCAGGACCAGCTCGATGCCTTCCGGCCCGCGGTCAAGTGGGGCGGGCCGATCTTCGAATGGGACCGGATCCCCGAGGTGCTCCGGCTCGCCTTCCGCGAGATGTGGAACGGCCGTCCCGGCCCGGTTCACGTCGATGTCCCGGTCACCGTCATGTATGACCTCGGCGAAGAGAGCGAGCAGCCGATCCTCGCCCCCGGGGCCTACCGCCCTTCACAGCCACAGGCATCAGCCGCGCAGATCGGTGCCGCCGCGGATCTGCTCGAGTCGGCCAGCCGCCCGATCGTGGTGGCCGGAGCCGGCGTGGACCGGGCCGGGGCCAACGCGCAGGCGGCGGAACTGGCCGAGCTGCTCGGCTGCCCGCTGATCCCCACCCAGGCCGGACGGGCCAGCGTCAGATCCGACCACCCGAACTATGTCTTCGGCTTCGGCGAAGGCGGGATCAAGGCCCGGCTCGAAGCCGATGTGATTCTGGTCGCCGGGTCCCGGATCGGCAACCTCGACCTCCCCTACGACAAGTACTGGGGCGACCCCGAGAACCAAAGCCTGATCCAGATCGATACCGACCCCAGCCATCTCGGTGTAACCCGGCCCCTGGCGATCGGCATGGTCGCCGACGCCGCCGACGCGCTGGGCGGGATCACAGCCGAACTGAAAAGACGGGACAAGACTCCCTCGGCCGAAGCGACCGCGGCCCTGGCCGAGGCCCGGGAAGCTGACGCGGCCTGGCAGGCAGTTCAGGCCTCCACCGCGGATGACTGGGAAGGCGAGGGGATCCACCCGGCCCGGGCGATCGAGGTGATCGGCGAGACCTTTGGCGACCAGGCGATCTACACGGTGGACGGCGGCCTGACCTCGGTCTGGGCCTACGCCGGCCTGCCGCCGACCCCGCCCCGTTCGTACCACAGCATCCTCGAGCTGGGCATGCTCGGAACCGGCATTCCTTCCGCGATCGGATCGAAGATCGGCTGTCCCGACCGGGATGTCGTCTGCGTGACCGGGGACGGCGCCGCCGGGTTCAACATCATGGAAATGCAGTCAGCCGCGCGCGACTCGATCCCGGTCACCGTGATCGTCTTCGCCGAGGGCTCCTGGACCATGGAGGAACCAAACGAACTCGCCCTCTTCAACCGGACCTTCGGTACCGAGCAGGGCGAGACCCGATGGGATCTGGTCGCCGAGGGGCTCGGATGCCACGGCGAATTCGTGGATCAACTCGGAGACCTGGGCGAGGCCCTGGTCCGGTGCCGTGATTCCGGCCGGCCTTCGGTTGTCTGCCTGAAGACGAACCGGGATGCGAACCGGGTCATCCCCCCGGCGATGGCCGCCCGCTGGATGGAGGTCCAGGCGGGCCCGATCCCGGGGGTCTGAACCCGGCCCATATCCCGAAGCGCGCCCTCCGGATACTGGGCGTCGCACCAGCCTGCTGCGGGCGGAATACCTCAGTTCAAGTGGACGGCCAAGACCAGGTACAGGATCAAACTACCTTTCAGGCAACAGCGTTGTGTATGGTTAGACAACATTGTTGTCTAGGAGGAGGAGTGCGTTACCGTGGTGCAAACTGAAGCTGGACTCCTGGTCCTGAAGCGGACTTCGGCTTGGTCAGTCGCAATTGCTTTGGCAGTCGTCGGACTGCTGGTATTCAGCTCGCTGGCCCAAGCGGCAAACCCGTTGCCTGACAGTCAACGGGCCGACCTTCCCAAGCCCGGTAATTACCTGCCCGTCAATGGGGTCTGGGCGGAGCGCTTGACCGGATACATGGATGCCCGAGACGGTATGGACCTGAAATACAGCGTCCTTCTTCCACCCGGCGACGGACCGTTCCCGGCGATCATGAATTACTCGGGCTATGACCCCGGAAGCATCGGTGGCACCGCCTATCAAGCTGGCAATACAACCATGGACCCTGAACTTGACGCGAAGCTGCTCAAAGCTGGGTACGCGGTGGTCGGCGTGAATATGCGCGGAACAGGATGCTCGGACGGCAACTTCAGCTTGTTCGCGAACGAATGGGGCACGGATGGCTACGACGCCGTCGAGTGGACGGCCGATCAGCCGTGGTCGAACGGCAAAGTCGGAATGGCGAATTGGTCGTATGCGGGGCTAAGTCAGATCTTGACTGCGGTGAACAATCCTCCGCACCTGAAGGCGATCGCTCCCGGCATGGCCGTGACCGATCAGTGGCGCGACGTCGCCAGCCCGGGCGGTGTGACCAACTGGCTATTCCCCTACGGCTGGGGTCTCTTCATCCAGCAAAGGTGGAACGCCGCCAAGACCAGCGCAGAAGTTGAAGGCGACACCAAGTGCATTGACAACATCGCCGCCCACAATGCCGGTTTCAACGCCGTCAGCCCCTATCGAGAGGGTGTCGAGCGTCCACATGTCGACAACAAACCCGGTCGGACAAATCACGTCTGGCGTCAGGTCCACAAGATCAAGGCCGCGGTCATCTCGATGGTTGCCTGGCAGGACGAAGCGACCGGACCTCGAGCGGGCTACTACCAGAACCGCCTCGATCCGAAGAGGTCCTACCTCGTCGGCACCAACGGCCCGCACGACATCTACATGGCAGACCGCTGGCAGGCGATGCTGATTCCGTTCTTCGATCGCTACGTAAAGGGCAAGAAGAACGGCTTCGAGAAGAAGCCGCACGTCCGCCTGTGGTTTGACACGAAGACCCCGGATGGATCTTCTACCAAGAGTGGCAACCTCCGAAAGTCGACCCCCGGAACTGTCCTGACCCAGAAGAGCCTGCCGATCAAGGTCAAGCCGCTTAGGCTGTCACTTCGATCAAGTGGAAGCCTGACGACGAACAAGCCGAGGAAGCCGGAACCGGCCTCGTCGTATGACTTCCCGACGGTGAGCCCGAACGTCAATCCTGACTACGCCGAACCCGGCGACACGGATTGGCAAGAGGATCCTGCTGACCCGAACGGAACGGTCGCTTTCACCACCGCTCCGCTCCAGCGGACTCTGACGTTCCAGGGCCCGGCCAGCGTTGACCTCTGGGTGTCGGCAACGACTCCGGACGCCGACATTCAGGCCACGATCACCGAGGTCCGGCCTGACGGCAAGGAGGTCTACGTCAACCGCGGTTGGCTGCGCCTCTCCGAAAGGGCACTCGACAAAAAGCTCTCGACCCCCACCCTTCCGTTCCTGAAGAGGACCAAGGGCGCGGTTCAGATGCTGAAGGACTCTAAGCCCGTCTACGGACGAGTGGAGATCATGCAGTTCGCCCACATCTTCCGTAAGGGCACGAGCATCAGGGTTCTCCTTGACACGCCGAGCACCACCGGTGGATACGGATTCGAAGGCCCGCGGGACGACACCAAGATCAAGGTGTTCCACGGACCGAACCGGAACTCCAAGCTCGTGCTTGGACTGATGAGGGTCGGCGGCATCAAGACACCGAAGCCTGCCTGTGACACCGTGCTGCGGCAGCCTTGCCGTGAGAACACATTCTCGATTCCCACGGGCAAGGGGCCTGACGGTTCTACTGCCAGGTAAGAGCGGCCTGTCGGCAGCCTACGCGGAGAAACGACCGCGTAGGCTGCCGTTAGTGCCACCTGAAATCAACGTTCAAGAGCGCCTGTCGGCGATTGCAGAAGCGACCCTTCAACTCGTTCGTGACGAGGGAACCCGTGGAGTTACTGTTCGAGCTGTCGCGAAAAAACTCGGTGGCTCAACTTCGCTTGTCACCAAGTACGTCCCGTCGCGAATTGAACCGCCCCGGGTTTGTTGGAGGCCAATTGCTTTGAGAGGATCGGTCAAATGTCTAGGTCGAAGAGGTATCCGCGGGAGTTCCGGGAGCGTTCTGTTGCCCTGGTGCTCGAGCACCAGGGCGAGCATCGCTCGCAGTGGGCGTGTATTCAGTCGGTCGCGGCGAAGTCGGGGATGACCCCGGAGACGTTGAGGCGTTGGGTCAGGCAGGCGGAGGTTGATTCCGGTGGCCGGGCCGGGGTCAGCACCGATGAACGAAAACGCATTCGTGAACTCGAAAGGGAAAACCGGGAGCTCAGGAGAGCAAACGAGATCCTGAAGGCCGCTTCGGCTTTTTTCGCGCGGGAGCTCGACCCGCATCCACCGAAGAGATGACCGCGTTCATCGAGGAGCATCGCGAGAAGTTCGGGATCGAGCCGATCTGCCAGATCATGGATTTCGCCCCGTCCACCTACTATGCGGCACTCAAACGAAGAGAGAACCCGTCAGCGAGAGATCTTCGTGACCAGGAGTTGATCCCGGAGATCCGGAGGGTCCACCGGGAAAACCTTGGTGTCTACGGGGCAAGGAAAACCTGGCTTCAGCTGAAACGGGAGGGCATCATGGTGCCGCGCTGCCAGGTGGAACGCCTGATGCGCGAGGAAGGTCTTCAAGGCGTGGTCAGGGGCCGGAAAGCCCCGAGAACAACCTTTCCTGGAGGGCAGGCTAAACGGGCCCTGGATCTGGTTGACCGGAAGTTCGAAGCCCAGGCACCGAACCGGCTCTGGGTCGCTGATTTCACCTACGTGTTCACGTGGGAGAAGCTTTGCTTTGCGGCGTTCGTGATCGACGTGTTTTCCCGCCGGATCGTTGGCTGGAGGGTCGCTGACTCAATGCGAACCGAACTGGTTCTCGATGCGTTCGAGATGGCGCTCTGGTCCAGAGGCCACGAAGACCTTCCGGTCGGCGAGGGACTCGTGGTTCACTCCGACGCCGGTAGCCAATACACATCGTTTGCGTTCACTCGCCGGCTCATCGATGCCGGCGTCGACGCTTCAATCGGATCGGTCGGGGACGCCTACGACAACGCGCTGGCGGAATCCACCATCGGTCTCTACAAAACCGAGCTGATCAACAAGGACGGACCCTGGCGGACCCGCTCAGACGTTGAACTGGCAACCCTGACCTGGGTTGACTGGTTCAACAACCGCAGGCTCCATGGAGCCTGCGGAGACCTGCCACCCATAGAGTTCGAACAGCAACACCAAGCAGCATCAATCACCCAATGAAAACCGTCTCCACAAAACCCGGGGCGGTTCA